>CAYUNP010000220.1:0-7962 GCA_964446085.1 uncultured Pirellulaceae bacterium | reverse complement strand
CGCATTGCGAGCTTCGACGAGGCGTTGGGCTTGCCTCCGGCAACTGCAGATCTGATCGAGCAGTCGGCTCGTGCGGTTCGGCAAGAATATCGTGACTGTTCGAAATGGAAAAAGCTGACCTGTGAAAAAGTCAGCGTTGTTGCTGAAAGTGATCGAGGGATCGTTCACGTCGTCCAGGTTGAGGGAGCCGTCGACTTTGACTGGACCTGGGAAGGGGCGATTGCGTTTCGACCGCGCTCTGAAGGCCTGGTCGACGCTCAGGATTATGCGGCTCCCGAAGTCGTCGAGCAGTCTGCGCTTTGGTCAGGCGAGATTTTGGAAGTCGACGAACAGAATGGCTATTTGTTTATCAGCATGGATAATCCGGAAGTTACTCCGGTTCCGGGTGAATTCTGTGTGCGGCCGTTCGAGTTTTTGGCGGCACTCAATGCGATATACAACGATGACGCTTTTGAACAGGTTCGAGAATCGGAGCTGCCTCGAAGGTTGAATGCGTCTTGCGGTGGTGTTCATCCAAGTAAACAGGTTGCAGCCCGGCACGGTTTGCCAGAATTGTTGAATTGGTGGCAGTTCTCGTGGAGTGTGTTGTGGGGTCCACCGGGAACGGGAAAGACATATACAACAGGTCAGCAAGTCGCGGCGGCAATCAATGATCCAGCGGAGCGAATTCTGGTTGTTTCGACGACGAATCAGGCAACCGATTCAGTCGCTATTTCGATCGGCAATGCCGCCCGACAATCCGCATCTGGACAGTCAGCAATTGACGACGGACAGATCTTGCGAATTGGAAAAGGAGCATCATGGCAGGCATTTCGAGAGACAAAACTGGTCGACATGTTGCGGGGCACCGAGTCGGCTTTGTTGGCCAGTATGGATACTCTTGGGAAAGAACTTTCGGCTGCCGAAAGCAGTCAGGAACGAGCCGTGCTGCGGATGCAGATTCAGCAGCTTCGCGAAGCCTGTTCTGATCGAAGCAAGCGAGTTTTTTTTGACAGCGATGTTCGCGTCGTGGTGGCGACGGCATTCAAAGCCGTGACGCTGATCAAGGATGAACAGCTAATGCAGATGGTGAGTGAATCGCGAGCACCATTCACAACGATCATTATCGACGAAGCCGGCTTGATTTCCCGCGCTGCCGTGGCGGCGCTGTCATTGTTGGCAAGCGATCGCGTGGTTCTGGTTGGCGATTCCAAGCAGCTTGCTCCGATCAGTCGCATTGCCCGAGTCCTGCCGTCGCGAAACGCAAAATGGCTCTCCAGTAGCGGACTCAGCCACCTCGAAAACATTGAATCCAACTCAGCAGGAGTGCACTTGCTTTCAGAGCAACATCGAATGCATCCTGAGATTTGCGAAATGGTTTCCGGGTATCAATACGGTGACATGCTAACGACGGCAAAACCGGTGCTTCAGCGATCCAGCCAGATTCCGCGATTGATGGAAGTGTTTTCACGTGCGGTCTGGTGTGTGTTGGATGAAGAGCAGGTTGGTATCGACAGTATTCGGGCAACGCGCGGGCCAGCCAACAAAAGCTGGGTCCGGAACGCGACTCCGGTTGTGCTGCAAAAACTTTTTGAGGAGGACGATTTCAAGCAGGCTCAAGGGTTGTTTATCACTCCCTTCAAAGCACAGGCTACCGCAGTATCGACTCTGTTTGCGAGGTGGAAAGCGACTCACTGGGAAGCATCGACGGTGCACAGCCAGCAGGGTGCTGAGTCCGATATCGTTATTTTCGACACCGTCAACGCCGGGAATATTACCTGGCCGGTGCACGAGTGGCAGAGGCTGGTAAACGTTGCCCTGAGTCGTGCTCGCGAGGCGGTGGTTGTGCTGGCCAGTCGTAGCGAAATGCGAGAACCCCATTTACGTCCGCTGTTGGATTGGCTCAAGCCGGCGGCTTTGAAACGGGAGGCCTCCAAATTTTCGTGGGTCGAAGTTTCGGGGATTGTCAATTCACGAATTTCAATTCAGCTACGACCTTGCTGCGGAAATGTTTATTGAACGTAACGGTGGTCGCCCTATCGAAGACAGATGCAATGCTCTTTTTATCGATGAAGCACAGGACATGGGGCCTTCGATGCTTCGGCTTCTGTTGTCACTGGTCCAGCAAAACGACAGGGCAGATCCTAACAGTCGGGCAGCAAATATCTTCTATGACAATGCCCAGAATATTTATGGGACAGGAACTCCAAAGTGGTCGGAATATGGATTGGATATGCGTGGTCGATCTACGGTGATGCGAGAGAGCTTTCGTTCGACGAAGCCAATTATTGAGTTCGCGGTCAATGTGCTGGATCACTTGAGTGAAACAGAGGAGCATCACGAACTGATTGACCTTGGGTTGCTGAAGGAAGTGATGCGTGGCGACGAGTCGTGGCTGGAAGTTGCCTTTAATCAGGTCGGTGGACCGAAACCGCTTTTTCAAACCTGTGCCCCTCTGGCTTGGCACAGGAACCGGAGACGGCGTAAAAGTATTTGATATCGCCAGTGGCAAACAGGTGTTCGTGGCAGACGCGCATGACAGTTACATTTATACCGTCGATTTTGGAGCACAGGGTAAAACGATCATCAGCGGAGGCAGCGATAGTGTTTGCTATTTATGGGACATTGTTCCGCAGTCGAATCCTGAAGGCTCGTCTGCCAATGCTGATGCTTTTCAGGCACTTGTTGGATCCGACGGTGAAGCAGCCTACAAGGCTTACATGCAATTGTCGCAGGAGCCAGAAGCAGCATTGGAGCTGTTGGAAGAACAGTTGAGTGAACTTGTTGAACAAGAGTATGATGACAAACAGGTTGCGAAATGGATTGTCGGATTAGGATCGGATTCGACTGAGCAGAAGGCCAAAGCTGCGTCCAAACTTCTTGAGTTTGGTCCTGCCGTTTACGACCAGCTTTCGAAGTCGCTTGAAGGCAAGCTAACAGATGCCAAACGAGAATCGCTAACCCAAATTCGCAATCGAATCCATCGCTGTTACCGAAGAGCAACCGTGCTAGTGGCGGAACTGGAAACTCCAAGGGCAGACAGCGTGATCGACGACTTGCTCAAGAAAAGCAAAACGAAAATGTGGAAGCTGATGGTTTTCGAGGCGAAGAAGAATCGAAAAAAATAGCGGAGCGAAAACCGGGAGCCATTAGGGTTGCGGAAATCTCGACTACTTCAACTTAATGTTGCCCAATTTGATTGGCGCTTCTGCGCTTTCGTTGTCGACTTCAAACAGATACCCGTTTAGCGATCCGGCTGAATGCTGATGGAATGTTACCCTCATTCGATATTTGCCTTTTGGCATATCGTCGATACGGAAATTTCCCTCATCATCCACGGTGGCGAAGAAGGATGGACTGTTGTCGGCGATAGCATTGAGCCGCGTATATTCCTGGCCAGGTGGCGTCCGAAGCCATTTCTCGTACCAGATTCTGCTTTTCGTTGCGTCCGCAGCAACGTCATTGGGCATTGTCGGCGGACGCACGTCGACGTGTCGACTAACAGAGATGTCTGCAAACTTCCACCGCGGTTTTTCCGTCAACTGTTTTGCTGGTAGTAATTTGCCAACAACCGCCCGACCTTTTCCACCGACATCAACCTTTACAGATTGCCCAGCAGACACATTGAAAAATTCTCTCCGCGACGAAGCAACTTCCATCGCACCTTCGCTAACTACCAGAGCAATGTTGCGAGAAATACTGCATCTACCTGCGAAGACTCTTTCGAATTTGAAACTGCCGTTCTTTCCCGCCACAACATCGTTGTGTGTGAAAATATTTGGCACATTATTTCCGTAAGAATGAAGACCGCCCAGCAGCGAGATTTTTTTATTGGCGAGCGGTTTTGCGCCTGTCTTTGCAGTTCCTGTGACTTGCGACCATGGGGTCAGCTCAATTTCCTCCGGCACACTGTCAACGGATTGCAAATTTGAATTGGGATCGAACATACGTTGCTCCGTAGCGATATGAGCAAAACCATCCTCGTGAAGTACAATCAGGTGGAATCCTTTTTCACGAGGTGGAAACTGGAATTCGCCATTGGCGTCGGTGTTTACGTTTGGACTCTGGAATGTCGAGGATTTGTTCAGGCGACCGTTGTTGATGCTGATCTGTGAACCTGAAACACCCAGAACGACAGTCGCACCGTCAGCAGGTTTTCCATCTGGCGTTACGACACGAGAAACGATATTTGTAGCTCGCTCAAGTTTGAAGTCGATCGATACTTCGCCTTCGTCAGGTGCGATATCGCGAGACTCAACCGGCTGATAGCCATCAGCTTCGATGCGAACAAAATGGATTGGATAGCTCTGTCGAAAGTGCTTGATTCGATAACGGCCGTTTTCCGCATTAATGGCATCGTCACTTTGGGTGTTCCGTTGCTGTGCCTCGAGGCCTGGAATTACTCTAAAGGCTTTCACCGGTTCGCCCGTCTCCGCATCTGTTACTTTGCCTGAAACATAAAGCTGTGGATTCAGTTCGAACACCTGAAGTTCGTCAGTGATCTCAATCGTCTCCCTGTGGAGCGACATGAACTCTCCACGACTGCCAAAGTAAAAGATATCACCGGTGAAAGCGTCATTGGGTGCTTCATTCCACTCCCAGATTCCATCTTGATTCGTTTTGCACTTAACATGATCAAATTCGAAGTAGTCGACTCTGAAATCCGTGCGCCAATTTTGCAAATGGAACCCCGCATTGGCTATTGGCTTTCCCTCTGGATCAACAACTTTGATGCGAATCAGATTCCCGGGCCCCAGCACAAAATCAACCGGATCCATTGTCTCAGTGACCGCAACTTCCTTTAATTCCAAAGCCTTTCCAGGTGCTGATACGACGATGCGAGCATTTCGAGGTTCGCATCCGACAAGCTTGTAGACGCCATCGCTTCCCGTTTTGGTTTCTCGTTTGTGGTTTAGAAATTTTGTTCGAACCAAAGCGCCTTCGACAGGATTCCCGTCTTTGTCCGTGACTGTTCCAGTGACAGTAAGACCTTCCTCCATTGAGATCTTTTCCCGTTGCTTACCATCGATGAGTTCATACTGATCGCGAGAAAGCCCAGCGCGGAACGGCTTGTATTGCTTGTGTTTGATTTCAACAGATAAGCTGGAGAGATGTACTGGTACGTGCGGATACTCCCATTGGCCATTTGCGTCTGTTTTTATCGACGTCCCAACATGCAGGTCGCGTTCCATGCCGGGGCGTGTCTTGAAGCGGAGCGATGGGGTTACCCTTGCGTTGACGACTGGCTTGCCATTTGGATCCACGACAATCCCGGTTGCCGTCCAGGCGGAATCGAGTATCACTTTCTGCCTGGATGGAATTCCCAATGACGCAGATTTGTCGTCCCATGGTGAATAGTATGGACCATAGCCGTTGGCGCGAATGAAGAGGTCAAATCGCTTTGGCGTCTTGGGGACAGATAGTTTCAAAACACCTTTATCGTCCGCCAATAACTCTGTTCCGTATTTGTTCTTTTTTTGGAATGAGCCAACCTTTACTTTCTCAGCACCAAACTTCCATTCTGATCGAATCTCAATTTTGGCTTTGGATATTGGTTCGCCTTTAGAGTCGACGACCAGCAATTCGAAATCGCCAGTGTCCCTTATCAGTCCAGTCTCCGATGCCGCGGGTTGTTGTTCCTGGTCGCCGGAAGCTTGTAATTTGGGGATCGTTGCGACAGCTAAAATCGCCAGGCAAATGGCAGGCAGTCGTCCCATGGATAAACGCATGCAGCGAGTCTCATCCAGGATTCTTCCAAGCCGAATTTTGATTTCTGAGTTTGCCGTCTTGGCAGACTCATTCCAGCCAAAGAACCCAAGCGCATTCAAACGAACCGAATCAACTGAAGATGCAAACCTGACAACTTCAATAAACGCCTCGCCAGCCTGGACGGACTTTGAATGGCTTTTCAGTGAAGCAAAATCATCGCAAGCGAACTCTCGAAACCGGTCCACAAAATGATTTGCAATCCAAACCGCTGGATTGAACCAACAAACAATTGCGACTAACCGCTGAACCAAACTGAACCAAAGATCGAATCTCTTGATGTGAGCCAGTTCATGAAGGACCGTCCATCGAAGGTGCTCGGCAGATGACAATTGCGAAAAGTGTGCAGGAAGAACGATTTTTGGGCACAGCAGTCCAATCACGATTGGTGAAGAAGCATCGGAGGATTCGAGCAGCTGGACTCGACCAGGTTTTGGAGTGTCCGAAGTTTTCCAGCCAGCAAGCCTTGCTGTTGACTCGAAACAAATTGGCAGCGTTCCAAGGTCTACTTTCGAAGCGAATCGAAGTTGATTCGCCAGAACAATCTGGGAGTAAACGAATCGCAGCAGGAGCAACAAAGAAATCACAACCCAAACTAAAAATGCGACCGAAGCCATCGACATTCCCGACATGCGAGGAGCTTCATTCGCAGGTTCAGATGTTTTGATCGGCACTGATGCCGGAGGATTAATCGGTTGCAGATCCATGTGATTGGAATTCGAAGCATTTGAATAAGCCGGCTTCATTGTTGTCGGCGACGAATTGAGACGGACAGGATTTGGCACTGCTTCCGCTGGCGAATTCGACTCCCACGCAATTAAATTTTGCACGGAATTCGCAGGAGCAATGTTTGCAACTTCAGTTGGTGCGGGTAATGAAATTGGACACAGAAGTTTCAGAGGAACTAAAAGGAACAACCACATGCCAACCTGAGGCGAACTTTTCTTGCGGATCACCAGCCAGATAAGCGAAATGGCAAGCAACAAGACACATGATTCCAATGTCGAAACCAAAAACCACTGTGACCAACCGTTTACGATCGAGCTCATTGCTGAATTCTCAAGCATCGCTGATACCTTCTTTAACTTCTTTGTATTGATCTATTTTCGCTTTTTAGCCAGCTCTTTTTTCTTCGCGTCGATTAATTTCTGCAGCTCGTTGATGGCGTCACTATCCAGGTCCGTTTGTTTAACCATGTGCGCAATTAGTGGTCCAGTTGTGCCGGACGCTGCGTTGTTAAGCATCTGGTCCGCTGCGTTGCGTAGCGACGCCAGAGCAGATTGGATCGGGCGATAAACAAAGCCGTTTCCAACTGCCGTCGCAGAGAGATAGCCTTTGTCTACAAGTCGCTTCAGCAGCGTCTTAACCGTTGCAGGCGACCAGTCATGTTCTTCACCGGCTACCGTGTAGATCTCGCGAGCCATTCCTTTTTTAAGCTCCCAAACGATCTTCATCACCTTCCACTCAGCCTTGGAAAGGTCTTTCGGTTCTGTCTTTTTCTTGCCCATCAGAGCCTCTGAATACCAGCAAATGTGATGTTTGTTTCGAATGTAGCCGGATCGACTACGTTTGTAAACGTACGGGCTCGATAAACTCGCGAAAAAATCAACCAAGATCGTCGGCGGCGAAGCGAAAACGCGGTAGATGCTGTATTTATGAGTCTCCCGAGCTTTGGTTATGCTTCAGAAATTTCTTCACTGCAGACGGTCTGACTCCCAATTCATTGCAAGCATGCAGAGAGAGATCGCTTTTTGGGATCGGTGGCGGCACTACGTTACGTTTGGTGGCTTGGCACTTCTCTGTGGAGGGGGTTGGTATTTGAGTGCGGCCTGGCAGGCTGCTGCCGAATTTGGCCCTGGCGATCCGTTGTTCATCGACAAACTGAATCGTATGTGGATGCTCATTTCCTTGAGTGTCGGAATAGGGCTCGGCCTAAACGTCGCTGGCTTGGTTTCCTACATTCTGAAATCCAGCCTGGGCGGATATCGTGCCGAGCGAATGTTGCTCAAACTGCACGCAGAACTTGACGAGTGCCGAACTAGCCACGATGCGGAGAGATTTATCGGCGTCCAAATCAAGACGCCAAGCAAGCGTAGTGCTTCCATTTGAGCGATCGCGCCGCAGCAACTGCGATCTGCTATGAACATCAGCGCGCCTCGGTGACCGAGACTGATGCTGCGTTGGTGCACAACGATCGTTAACTGACTCGGCGTGTCG
>CAYUNP010000219.1:3471-7967 GCA_964446085.1 uncultured Pirellulaceae bacterium | reverse complement strand
CTGCAGCCCGGCGAAACGTAAAACAACTTCGATAAAATTTGACAGGCTAGAAGCCTGTCCCACCTTCATTCAACGGTATTGCGTGTGCGCAAGTCTGGTGAAGATTCTCATCCGTTGTTTCTGACAATTCCGCGCGTTGGATGCCGATACATCAGGCCCTGTTCTGCTGCGGTTTCTGCGATGGAGTCCCACAGTTCCATATCGGTCACGCCGAAAGTGAAACAAAGAAAGGCATAGGGTTCGGTGGATTCAAACGGCTCGGTCGAATGGTAAAAGTCGCCTCCGAAACAAACCGCTGTGCCTTGCGAATATTTGTAGACCTGTTCTTCGCCGTAAGCGTCATGGTAAAGCAGGTTTCCGACTTCGCCAGTCTCGGTAACGGGAGTCATCAATGTAAACGCGTTGAGCCCAACAGCAGTTGAGTAGTCAACGTGGTAGTAGGGGTTGGCGGTATGGCTTCTGACGACAAAGAAGCCTGAATACATGATCAGCTCGCCGCAGTCGCCGAGCAGTTCTTTGGTTTTCCTGATCACTTCGAGTTGGTTAAAGTATTTGTCGAAGAATGAGAACCCTGCCTCATTGGCGGACGAAATCCATCGCAGGTCTCCATTCCAACCAGGACACAGGGAGTACAAACCGATTCCGGTTTTCTGGCTCTCTTTTGTCCCTTCAAAATATCCTGCTGCGAGGATGTCTTCGACTTCATCGTAGGCAGCACGAACAATCGAGAAGTCCAGATCCAGTTCGATTACGTTTTCGGCTTCGAGTTCTTCATTGAATCGTTCGGCAGGGTAGGAGGAAATTGGAATTCGCCTTTTTGAGAGAGTGGTTTGTGCCAATGCCAACCGGATGCAAGGTTTGGGTTGCGTTCGTCGTACCAATCAGAAGCAGCAAGCACATCAATGTGGAACAGTGGGTGGTATCGAACTTGCCTAGCCATGCCGACCGTCTTCAATTTTCCGCCAAACCTCTTCGTGAGAAAATCCCAGCGCGGGATCGGCGACCATTTCTTCTCTTCGTCGCCTGGCTTCTGTCACTGCCCATTCTGGCAGTGGAATTGTGTCGCCTTCGTCCGACAAACCGTCCCAAATTTGCTCGACCAGTTTAAGACGCTCGACGGCTGACAAACTCTGTATTGAATCTGAGTATAGGTCCATTTGTTTCCTCCAAACCCATTATAGCGAAGCCTGGCATTCCATCAAATTCTATGAAGTTCAGGAACTGCCCATGCAGGATTGCCTGCGGTATTCACGTACTCGCTCGAATGCGCGATTGTATTGGACTAAATGGAAACCAGAGACGGATCGTAATCTTCTGGCGGTTCGAAACCCAGACACATCATCGAGGTCGCGGCCAAGCTGCTGATGCCGGCGTCGGTTAGGTTGGCGAGTTTCAGGTTGGCGTTGCCGGAGGTGTCGTAGATGTAACACGGGACAGGATTGAGCGTGTGACTGGTCTTCGGTTTTGGATTGCCTTGCTTGTCGAGTTTAAGTTTGCCTTCCTTGTCGACTTCGAACATTTCATCCGCGTTGCCATGATCGGCGGTCACGATCATGATGCCGTTCTTTGCTTTGACGGCTTCCATCAATCGGCCAAGACAAAGGTCGACGGTCTCGACTGAAATTTCGACGGCCAGCAGATCGCCAGTATGACCAACCATGTCGCCGTTGGGAAAGTTGGCGCGGATGAAGTCGTGTTTGCCACCCGTGATTGAGTCCAACATTACTTCCGTGATTTCGGCGCCTTTCATCCACGGACGCTGCTCGTAAGGAACCAGATCCGAAGTGATCTCGACGTAGTCTTCTTTGTCTTCGGCGAACTTGCCGCTGCGGTTTCCATTAAAGAAGTACGTCACGTGTCCGTACTTTTGCGTTTCACTGACGGCCAGTTGGCGAACGCCGCTCATCGCAAGATACTCGCCCATCACGTCATCGATCGCTGGCGGCGAAACGAGGTAGGACTTCGGAATCTGTTGTTCGGCTTCGTACTGCATGATGCCAGCGAACTTGATGGCCGGGATCGGTCCGCGGTTAAAGCGATCGAGTTCTGGATCATCGAATGCTTTGGAGATTTCAATCGCCCGGTCGCCACGGAAGTTGAACAGAATCACGCTGTCACCGTCGACGATCGGACCCACCGGAGCACCGTTTCGCTCGATGACGAATTCTTTGAGATCCTGATCGATCACGCCCGGATCGTCAGCGCGGAGAGCCTCCACTGCAGCCATTGCCGATTCGAATTTTCGGCCTTCTCCTTTGACGTGCGTGTTCCAGCCGCGTTCAATCATCGGCCAGTCGGCATCGTAGCGGTCCATGGTGATGTAAAGTCGCCCGCCACCCGAGGCGATACAGTAATCAAAATCGCCCGCGCCGTTGACTTCGGCGAGCACCTCTTCGAGAGAGGCGATGTATTCCAGTGCTGAAGTCGGCGGCACGTCGCGACCGTCGAGCAAAGTATGCACGCGAACTTTTTTGATGCCCTGTTTGTGAGCTTGTCGAATGAGCGCGAACAGAATGCTAATATGCGAGTGGACGTTGCCGTCGGAAAGCAGCCCCAAAAAGTGCAGCGTGTTATCGGCTGAAAGCGAACTGGTGAGGTCTTGCCAAACGTCGCCTTTGAAAACGTCTCCTGATTCGACGGCGTTCTTGACCAGCAAGGCACCCTGATCGAACACGCGACCAGAACCGATTGCGTTGTGTCCGACTTCGCTGTTACCCATGTCGCCGTCGTCAGGCATGCCAACTGCGCGGCCGTGAGCTTTAAGTGTCGTGTACAGACTGTTCTCTTTAAGCCAATCGAGGTTCGGAGTTGAGGCTTGGGAGACCATGTCGCCCGCGTCGCCTTTGCCAATGCCGACTCCGTCCATGATGCAGAGTACGACGGGACCTTGGGGCCCGGAGAAAGTTTCTAGGCGTTTGAGAGGTTGCATGGTGGTGCCTGTAGAGTTGAATTTGTCCACGGAGAGTTTACTGAAATCACGTGTGCACGCTATGCAGAGAGTCATTTTTTGCGACAATCGTCGGCTTAATTGCAAAAGTCACTTTTCAGAAAACAACATGGCGAAAATCAAACCCATCACGTTCGATTACAGTGCGTCCCTGATTCCCGGCAAAGGCATCTCGCAAGAGCAACTTGACGCACTCAAGCCAAAACTTGAAGCGGCTCGCGAAGAAGTCCTGAAAATGGATGCGGCTCAATATGATGGTGGCAATGTTCCGACTGAGAAAGTTCCGCTCGATCATGCCTACATGGAATTGCCGGAACGCATTCTGGACCAATACCAAAGCGATCGCGAAAACAGTGAGCTTGGTCGAATTTTGAAAACAGCAGCTCGACTGCGAGACAGTGTCGACAAGGTTGTTGTGTTGGGGATCGGCGGTTCCTACATGGGTGCCCGGGCGCTGATGGAAACCTGTTGCCATCCTTATTACAACGAGCTTCCACGAAAAGAACGTGGTGGCTGGCCGCGAATTTACTTTGAAGGCAACAACGTCGACAACGACTGGACTCAATCGTTGCTGCAGTATCTGGAACTGGATTCCAAAGGCGATGGCCCCGAGGGAAGCTGGGCGATTGTTGTGATCAGCAAAAGCGGTGGCACACTCGAAACGGCAGCTTCGTTGCGCCAATTCAAGGCGGCCCTGGAAGCGAAGGTCGGCGCCGATCGACTGCCCGAGTTGATCGTTCCTGTTACTGGCGAGAGCGGAAAGCTGGCCAGCCTGGCGGATGCAATTGGAATCAGGGATCGCTATCTGGTGCCCGATGGAGTTGGCGGACGATTCAGTATTCTCTCAGCCGTTGGACTGCTGCCTGCAGCCATCATGGGAATCGATGTCGTGAAGTTGCTTGAAGCTGCCGCCGCGATGAACACGCACTTTCGCAGTGCACCCGTTGGTGAAAATGTGGTGCTGGACTACGTCGGTGTGAATCATCTGTTGGAGGTCGAGCAAAAGATACTCACGCGTGTGATGTCGGTTTGGAGCAAGTCGCTCGAATCGGTTGGTCTGTGGTACGACCAGTTGCTGGCCGAAAGTTTGGGTAAAGATGAGCGCGGTGCCTTGCCGTTGACGTGTGTGAATTCGCGCGATCTGCATTCACGAGCCCAACAGCATCAGGAAGGTGCTCGTGACAAGGTGATGAACAATGTGATCGTTAATTCCTGGCGACACGATGCATTGCCGATTGGGGAAAGTGAACATGATCAGGACCAGTTGAATGAACTCGCGGGCAAGACGCTGCCTGATGTGATGTCGGCGGCGATCCGCGGTACGAATCTGGCTTACGCCGAGGACCAGCGTCCCACGACGGATATCAACTTGCCGGCTGTTGATGAAGCAGCGGTTGGGCAGTTGTTGCAGATGTTGATGTTGGCAACGGTGGTTGAGGGGCGGTTGATCGGCATCAATCCTTATGGCCAGCCTGGTGTTGAAAGTTACAAGAAGTACATGAACAAGCTGCTGCGGGAAGGGTAGGGTTGTTCCGCAGTGCTGATTGAC
>CAYUNP010000219.1:0-3371 GCA_964446085.1 uncultured Pirellulaceae bacterium | reverse complement strand
GGAACTTTTGGCGTTTACAATGACTTCCCTGACAACTGCCCACTAATCCCACGAGCAAGATCATGAAACTGCTGACCGTATCGCTGACGATCGCCATGATTGTATTGGCCATTCAAACGACGCCTTCGACTGCACAGGACGCGCCCGAAGGATTCACTTCATTGTTCGATGGAAAGACTCTCAAAGGATGGGAGCAGAAAAACGGAACAGCAACGTACGAAGTTGTCGACGGAACGGTTAAAGGAACGACGGCTCAAGGAAGTCCCAACTCGTTCATGTGCACGACGAAAGAGTACGGCGATTTTGAGCTGCACTTTGAAGTTAAGTGCGATTTTGAGTTGAATTCCGGAGTTCAAATTCGCTCTCTCAGCAAACCTGATTTCAAGAAGGGTCGGGTTCACGGGCCTCAGGTTGAGATCGCTGGCAATTCACCGTTTTCCGGCTACATCTATTCGGAGGGTACAGGCCGTCGCTGGATTAGCCAGACGCGCACCGAACACAAACACTTCAAGAGCGATGGCTGGAACAAGTATCGAGTTGTTGCCAAAGGGAACCGCGTCCAAACATGGCTCAACGGCGAGTCGATTGAAGATGTGGAGATTGCGGAAGTTGAATCGAGAAAAGGCTTCCTTGGTTTGCAGGTGCATGCCATTGGTAAAGACAAAGGCCCTTACAGCGTTCAGTGGAAAAATATCTTTATCAAAGAGATGACGATGGCAGCTGGCGACGGGGACGCTACCGCAGACAGAATGAATGCCAAAGAAGGCATGCGGGTTGGCAAGGCAATGCCTGGAACTCCAGTCGTTGACGGAAAGATCGACGACATTTGGAAAGACGTTCCAGCACTGATGACCGACCGTGATGTCGAGAGTGAAAATACGCTCGAATCGGGCCAGAAACCGGCGATGGCATCGGTTAAATGCCTGTGGGATGACGGTCATCTCTACTGCCTTGCGGAAGTCAAAGATGACAACATCGCGACTGAATCGATCGAAGACTGGGCTCAGGATTCGGTCGAATTTTTCGTGGATCAGAACAATTCAAAAACTACCCCGTACGACGAAGATGACGCACAGTATCGGACCAGTGCAAATGGCTCCGAGACTTATGGTGAATCGACCGATGGCGACAACTACATGTCCAGGGTAACCAAAGTCGACGGTGGCTATATCGTCGAAGCCCGTATCAGGATGAAGACTGAAGCTGGTAAAAAGATTGGCTTTGATGTTCAGGTCAACAACGATCCGGGTACGGGGCTACGCGGATCGATCGCCAAGTGGAACGATGCGACCAACGACACATGGGAAGACATGGATGGCGTTGGCGTCCTGGAATTTGTCAAATAAGAGAAACTGAAATTCGATATGGCTCTTGAACTTACCTGGTATGGGCACGCGACGTGGATGATTTCGACGGGCGAGCACAAAATTTTGCTCGACCCGTTTTTTGATGAATCTCCGACGGCGCCAATTAAAGCAGCGGAAGCGGAAGCTGATTTCATTCTGGTTTCGCATGGTCACTTCGACCACATTGCTGACGTGGCCAGCATCGCCAGGCGAACGGGCGCGCCGGTGTACGCCGTGTACGAAGTCGCGAACTGGTTGGCGGCGAATCATGGAGTCGAAAACACTACCGGAATGAATGTCGGTGGCGCGATCGAACTGCCGTTTGGAAAGCTGAAAATGGTTCCGGCGTTGCACAGTTCAAGCTTGCCCGATGGAAGTTATGGTGGCGTTGCTGCAGGGTTCATGTTGAAGCTTGGCCAAAAGAAACTGTATTTCGCTTGCGACACGGCGCTGTTTTCAGACATGCAATTGATCGGGGCGGTCGGTCTGGATGTTGCAGTCCTGCCGATCGGAGATCTGTTCACGATGGGGCCTGACGACAGCGTTACGGCGATTGATTTGCTCAAGCCGAAAGTTGTTCTGCCATCGCATTACAACACCTGGCCACCGATCGAGCAGGATGCCAACGGCTGGGCGGATTCGGTCAGGTCCCGCTCAAAGGCAACTCCCGTTGTGTTGGCACCTGGCGAAAGTTACTCCGTTGAGTGAGAGAACAATGAATTTATCTTTGTACATGCGATTCGTGCCTGTACTGATCGCATTGAACTGCGTGTCGGTTGCTCACGCGTTTCAGGATTCGGACAAAGCCAACCTTGCGTGGAAGTTTGCCCAGGGCGATGCGCTGACGGTCCAGTTTGAACAAACGCAGAAAGTGCTGACCCGGATCGACGTTCGTGACCGGATTCTGGAAAGCGAATTACTACTGGTTGTCGACTGGAAAGTGGCGAGTGTTGGTGGCGATGGAAACGCAACCGTTGATCAGGTGATCAAGCGGATTCGAATCAAGACGGGTACTCCTGGCGAAGCAACCAAGGGGATTGTTGATCTGGATACCGGCAGCGATGAAAAGTTACGCGGTGTTTCGCGTGACGTGATGAAGCAGATGCAGACGCTGGTCGGTTTGAAATTCAGTGTCGTGATGACACCATTGGGTGAAATCGTTTCAGTGACTCCTGATGAAGGGGTTGCAACTGTGGTCGCTGCGTTGCCAGAAACTTCGGCGCTGCGGCGGGTTTTTTCGGCAGCGAATATGAGCAAGCTGTTGAAAGATTCGGCTTTTGCCTTGCCGGCCGCACCTGTTGGGAAAGGTGACTCCTGGACTGACGATTCAAAGATCACGATTGCTGCCAATGATGGAAACAAACTCCCATTCGATCGTAGTGTGAAATCGACAGTGGCATCGCTTGATGCTGACAAAGCCAACATCGATGTTGCAGTGAGTCTGGCTCAAAAAAAGACCACAGCTGCGCCGCCCGACACGGCGCTGACGAGCCCACTTGATATGCAAAGTTTCACAGGCAGCGGCAACATTGTGTTCGATCGTTCTACGGGAACCGTTACTTCAAGCAAGATGGCAACGGAGTTAAAGACGGTTGTCATTTATCGCACTGACAAAGTGAAGACAACGACGACCGTGGCCAACAAGATGACGGTTACCAGAAAGTAAGTTCGATGTCAGAGTTCGTTTCGGTAGCTCATGTCGACGACATTCCAGTCGGCAAAGGGAAAGCATTTGAAGTCGGTGAGCGAGTTATCGCTATCTTCAATGACAATGGCACTCTGTTTGCGATTGACGATATGTGTCCGCATATGGGCGCTTCGCTGGCCGATGGCCATCTGGAAGATTCAACGGTTGCTTGTCCCTGGCATGCGTGGCGATTCGATGTGCGTGACGGTTCGTGGTGCGATAATCGCAGGTTGAAAACGGACAAGTTCGAAGTTCGCGTTGTGGACGATCGGATCGAAGTGGCTGCGGAGCCAACGCCCAAGTCTGAAGACGATCTGACACATTGAATGCAAAAGGTG
>CAYUNP010000218.1:0-7969 GCA_964446085.1 uncultured Pirellulaceae bacterium | reverse complement strand
AGATTTGACGCCCTGGAAACCTGCTCCCTTTGTCGGCGGAGCTTTGGTTTTGATGGTCATCGCGATCTACATTTATTTCGCTCAGTAGGTGATCAAGACGTGTGGCGTGGCAAACAGCGCGTTAGAATCGAAATCCCGCTTCTCAACGGACTCAAGGCAACGCCATGAAATTCCCTGTCCTGCTCTCAGTTGTTCTGGCATTTTCTTTCCTGCAAAACGCTGCCTCAGCCCAAGGCTGGCCGACGGTCGAAAAAGTCGATCGCCAACCGCTGCTTTCGGCGATGGCACGAGTCGTTGAAGCGCTGGACTCCGTTGGAAGACCGTTAACCAAAGACCAACTAGAAACGTTCGCATCAATTCAAAAGATGGAAGATGATGCTCAGGTCGTCAAAGCCATTCAGGAACTCGTCGATCCGCTTTGCCTCGCTGCAATTCACATTAATCCGGAAAGTCGTGTCAAAGTCATCGAAGGCCCTGTCGGGAAGAAACTGATTGAAAACGGCTGGCAAACTTTCCTGGTCAAGATTCACAACCAGGCCGGAATTAACCCGCCTCTCCAATGTTCCAGTCCTCAAGCGAGGCCGCAGTACATTCAGTCTGACTTCAGCGCCGAACCGAAAAAAGAAATCACGCTCACCGATGTTAAAGACCGTTGGCTCGACATCGCGATTGCAAATCGGCAACCGATGAAAACCAACCTCTCGGGGCTCGGCCTCGAATACCAGATAGTTCAACTGCACAGCCGCGACACCGGGAAACGGGAAGCCACGCTGAGCTTCAATATTGGTCAGGGCACACAGGATCTTGGATTTCGCAATGAAGTCGCGGTTCTTTTCGATTGCTTACCAGCTCAAAAAGTCGCGATCGACGTCTCCGAAGAAGACCCACTGAACGACGAACCCGTGATGGTTGCTCTGGAGATTCGCGATCAACAGGGAAGAGTTTATCCCAATCCCGCCCGACGGCTGGCGCCTGATTTTTTCTTTCACAATCAGATCTATCGAAAAAAAGGCGAACACGTTTCGCTACCCAAAGGAACTTACGACGTGACGATCACCCACGGCCCCGAGTTCCTGCCGACGAAAATTAAACTGGACATTGGAGACGAACCGACTGCCATTTCTGCAAAACTCAAGCGTTGGATTCAACCTCTCGATTGGCATTGGCACTCTGGTGACCACCACGTTCATGCCGCTGGCTGCTCGCACTACCAAAATCCAACCGAGGGTGTTGGTCCCGAAGACATGATGCGGCACATTCTGGGTGAGGACCTGAAAGTTGGTTGCGTTTTAAGCTGGGGACCATGTTGGTATGCACAGAAGAAAAATTTTGACGGCAAGCCATCCGGACTTTCGACGCCAAATTATTTGATGCGCTACGATGTCGAAGTTAGCGGTTTTCCGTCTTCGCACGCCGGACATCTCTGTTTGCTCCGTTTATCCGAAGACGACTATCCGGGTAGCGAACGGCTGGAACAGTGGCCAACCTGGACGTTGCCCGTGTTGAAGTGGGCTTTGAAGCAAAACGGCGTCGTTGGGTACAGCCACAGCGGCTGGGGTTTGACGCTTCCTGACTACAAACCTGATGGCTCGAGAGCGAAGCTGACGTCACAACAATTTGACGCCTCATCAGGCGGCCGCGCTGCTGACAAGCTGCCTGACTACGCCATGCCACGCTTCGACGGCATTGGAGCCAATGAGTACATTGTCGCGGTTACTCATCACGCATGCGATTTCATTTCGACGGTTGATACCCCCGCAATTTGGGAACTCAATATTTGGTATCACACTTTGAATTGTGGGTTCCGAACACGAATTAGCGGCGAAACAGATTTCCCATGCATCTACGGAGACCGCGTTGGCTTGGGGCGCGTGTACGTGCAACTCGGCGACGCGCAAAAGCTCGAATTCGATGCCTGGGTATCGGGGTTGAAACACGGACGCAGTTATTGTGGCGACGGACTCAGTCACATCAGTCACTTCAATGCGAGCGCAGGTGATGCGATCGTTCGCATGGGTTGGCCCAATCGAGACACTGGCAAAGTCAGCCAATTGGATCTGGCTAAACCAGGAACCGTCAAGTTTTCAACAAGTGTTGCGGCGCTGCTCGAAAAAGAGCAGACGAAACTTACGAAGGAGATTAAGGGACGACGACTGGATGAAAAACCGTACTGGCATATTGAACGGTGCCGCATCGGCGATTCCAGAAATATAAATGTCGAGTTGATCGTCAATGGTGAATCAGTGGCGACAAAAGAAGTCAAGGCCGACGGCGAGATGACGTCGATTGATTGGGAAATCGACATCAAAGAATCCAGCTGGGCCGCCGTTCGGATCTTGCCATCACTTCACTCCAATCCGATCTTCATCGAAGTTGATGGTAAGCCTGTTAGAGCGAATTTGAAAAGTGCGCAGTGGTGTCGCGAAGCGGTTGATGTTTGTTGGAACAGTAAAAAGAGTCAGATTCGCAAATCGGAACAGGAAGCGGCGAAAGCAGCCTACGATCAATCGGCGAAAACTTACGACATGATCATTGCGGAAATTCAGGCAGGACGCTGAATCGATTGGCGCTAAATCTATTGAGATGGAAGTGTCACGCCGTCCGGCAGAAATTCTACTTCGCGGTCGTTTGAGAGTTTCTTTCCGTCTGTGGAACGGCCTTGTGAAACCTCTTTGTCCAAAAGCCTGAGCAGTCTCGATACTTCTTCGGGATGATCATCGATCAGATTCGTTCGCTCGCCACGATCAGTGGTGAGGTTGAAAAGCTGAAGTGGTGGCAAGTCTTTCACCTTCGCATCTTTCTCACGAGGAGCACTCCAACCGCCGCTGCCGTGAGACAGGCACAGCTTCCAGTTTCCGGTACGAATCGAAAAACTTCCACCAATGGAATGACTGATCAATGATTTCCGATCTGTCGAATCAGCACCATTGAACACCGGTAGCAGGCTACAGGAATCTTCTCCGCCGACGTCTTCTACAGGTTGTTCCGTGATATCCCGCAGTGTTGCATAGAGATCCGTCAGACAAGCCATCGCGTTGGAGGTTTGGCCAGGCTTGATCGAGTTGGGCCATCGGACGATCAACGGAATTCGGTGACCGCCTTCGTAGATGTCAGCCTTGTGGCCTCGATATCCTGAGCTCGGGTCGTGGCCGTGTTCTTTGAGGACTTTGAAGTTGGCTTGTGGAGAGCATCCATTGTCACTGGAAAAGAACACGATCGTATTGTCATCGATTCCAGCTTCCTTCAACGTCGCGAGCAGTTCTCCCATGTGGTGATCCACCTGCATGACAAAATCGGCGTATGGGTTCATGCCGCTGGCGTCTTTGAAAGGCTCAACAGGCACGATCGGAGTGTGTGGCGCAGGCAATGGCAAGTACAGGAAAAACGGCTTTCCTTCTTTGGCTTCGGGAGCTCGTTCTTTAATGTGAGCGATGCTCTTTTCAAAAAGGTGCGGCAACACCTCGTCAATTTTGAAATCGGGCGCCATCGGTCCTTTGCGGTACCAGCCGTAACGATCTTCTTTCTTGGTAACGCCATGAACACGCTCGGGAAGAGCAGTGACTTTTCCAGTATCGACCCAAACGTACGGCGACATGTCGAGTGATCCACAATGGCCGTAGTAACCATCGAATCCATTGATGTCAGGACCGTTCTTGACGGGCTGAGTGAAGTCAATTTTCTTCCTGGGTTTCTTCTTTCCGTCCCTGGAAGTTTCGTCATCAGAGTCGTCTTCGACCTTCGCCCAATCCCAGCCAAGATGCCACTTTCCAATCATCTGAGTGTGGTAGCCGGACTTTCGCATCAGGTGAGCAACCGTCGGCCGCTGAGCCGGGATCAAGTGCTTGCTGGTTCCATTAAGAACGCCCTTGGCCAATCGGGAACGCCAGTTGTAGCGCCCCGTAAGTAGCCCGTAGCGTGTGGGGGTGCAAACGGCACTGGGTGAATGTGCGTCCAAAAACGTCATCCCCTCAGCCGCCATTTTTTGCAGGCAGGGAGTTTTGATTTTGCAGTCCGGATTCGTCGGTTGTAAGTCACCGATGCCCAGATCATCGGCAAGCACAAAAATCACGTTGGGACGAGCGGAATCCTGTGCGCCGCAGTTTGCTGCGCCGCTACAAAGCATCGATGCTGAGACGATGAAGCAGAAGACGGCTTTTGTAGAAGTGTTCAAGCGTTGCATTAGTTTTGCTCGCGTTAATTTCCAGTTTGAATGCTCCAATTCTGAATCAAAAAGGCATTCTGTTCCAGTCACAAAATTTTAATCACGTTCAACGTCGCACTCCACCCGATGTGGCATGTAGGCGATATATTGGGTGCACGAGGGAAATCGTGCTGTTCGTTCTGGTGACTCGAAACGGGTTGCCAAAGGAAGCATGAATGATTGAGCCCTGCCCGTCCAATGAAAACTGTTCAACGTCGAGGCTTCCCGATCATTGCAAATCCGGGTTCTCTTCGAGTTCGGTAACAGTGTCTGGAACCTTGAATAGGCTGTCATCTTTCAGAGTATTCGATTCAACTGATTCAATTCGGTATTCGATTGAGTACGCTGCGCCAAAGTGATTCAATCGTCGGCGAGAAACGGTGGTTCCGCTTTCGTCGCGGACATAGTCTCCAATCTCACTGACCAGAATTTGCGTGTCCTCCCCTGCCCCCTCAACTTGCTCTTCGCGAATTAACAACCCAGACTCTATTGAAAAATACCGATTGATCTGACGATTGTCGGGCGCGACAAATATCAAATGATGCGATGCGGTGTCCTGTACGGTTTTTTTGCCCGCATACAGGATCGCATTGAACTGTTTTGACCACTCGAGCGATTCATGCAATGTTTCGTAGTGCCGAATGTAGTCCCGGGCTCGTTGGCCCTCCAGGAGAGTGGGCTTTCCTTTTACATCTATCTCCCAGGCAAGCTTCCCATCAGTCCCGTGTCGAAGGGAAGAGCCATCAGGAAAGCGATTGATCGAAAGGTGGCGATTCGCCGCCTGGTAAATTTCGAAAGCTCCAACCTTTTCATCATTTGAAAAGACGCTTCCCTTAATGGAGACGTTTTTGATTTTTCGAAGTGAAGACTCGCCACCTTTGGCAGCGATGAATTTTTCTATCACTGATTCCGCTGTCGGCGAAGACTCCTTTGAGTCCTGACCGATGTCCTGAATTGCAAAACAGGCAAACAGCGTCGCAAAAAATAGCATGGCACCCTCTCAGGAGAAAACAATAACTGTCACCAATTTGTAACCGCGATCTGATTTTGTTTCAAACGCGTCACAGGCGAATAATCAGCACATCTGTGCATTGCCCCTTCTTGTCGGTAGCGGGCATGTCTCTGAATAATCTCTCGATTCTCACATGCGACAGGATTAATCGGGCGCTATTGAGTATCCCGATTGGAGTCCTTCAGTTCGTTGCGTTTGGGTTTTGTCAGAGCAAGGATTCCCGCAGCGACACCCGTTATGGCGTACGAAACAAACGACAGGGTGACCAGTAAAATGGGAACAAAAACCACATGCATTTGGGCGGCATTGTTAACTGTTTGCACCCGACCTACTGCAACGTACATGATGTATGCCATCAGGCTGCAAGCCGCAACGACGAACGCCGGCACAAGAAAAATAAAAGAGATCCGAGTTCCAGATTTTCGGTACAGCTCTGCAAAAAATAGTCCGGGCAGTTGTGCCGCTGCAGCCCAAAACGTCACCTGAAGAACGAACACAGGGTTGGCTTGTTCCTGATGCGCGTCGATCCCTGCGAGTAGCAGTGTCAATGCGATCGACGCAGTGAGTAAGACCAGAGGCAGTGCCGTCGGTCGTCGGTGTCCTGCTGGTGCCTTGTTGGCGGCATCTTTAGTCTCTGGTGATTTGTAAGGATTGGGATGCACGTAGAATTTTATAGATTGATTGGGTCGTCGTGATCATTGAACTTGGCCATCTCGCCATCGACGATTGCATGTGCCGGGTTCATTTGCCTTTTGGATTTAGTGGCGCGGTGTCGTTAGGCCGCATTGTCGAATGTCGATAAAGCACTCGCAAGCTTGGCTTCTTCGCATCACACATCGACTACTTCAGCCACCCTGGAAGTTCAACCTTCGCGACCACGGACGCCCATGGCTCTTCATGGAATCCTACGATAATTTGACCATCAGGAGATACCTGAAAGGACTCATATCCGAAATGTCCTGGCTTGCTCCACCCCTCAGCAAAATGCAAAAATCCATGTCTCTCCCATACATCTGAAGCACAATCGATTTCAGTTGTCAGATTCAAACCATTATTCAATACAGTCTGATTGAGTAGGAAGGCCGCGAGGTAGCGATTGAGGCTCGGGTATTCGAGCATCTCAATGTCATTGAAGAAGTAGGCGATTCCATCTTCGCTGTCAGTTGCCTTTGTAGCAAGAAACCAAACCGCCTGATTCTCGAATGCCAGTTGAACAAGATCAGGTTCGAGTTCGGTTCCGTACCAGTCCGTCCCCAACGGGCAAGGCTGCGAACAAAGAAAATCCTGGCCATCGAAGACCGACGTGTCGGGGAAACACTCGTAAAATCTGAGGAGTCCTTTCGGGACAGCGAATTCAAAAGAAGGCTCCGTGGTGGACGGTTCGATTCCATAGTGATAGCCAAGAAGCTTCAATGCGGTATTGAGGTATTCAAAACTCGGATTCATCTGGCTTGTTACTGGTTCATCAGATGCCTGGAATGATTTTCGAACTGTGGCTCACCAATGGGAACCTGTTCTGACTCACGATCAATTGCCAAACGGACGACTTGACTTTGGCCGATTCTTCATTGCTTCTTTTTCTCGCGCATCCAATTCTGCAGATGTTAGCGGTTTTTGAAACGTGACATCATGCGTGCCATCGGCTTTAAGTTTTATCGCTTTCACCGGAATCCATACGTGAGTTACTCTGGCACTTCGTCTGCCTGGAAAGCACACTATCGAGAGTCGTGTAATTTTTCCTGTAGATTTGGAGTACCAGGCACAAGCGTTCATGTGATTTGGGTCGAGTTGAATGAAGATGTTCTCGATGTCTTCTGGCCCCTTCCTGAACGCAAACCCACCGACAGAGTTTTTCTTGCCAAAATCATCCAGTGTCTTGCGTGCGGCTTCAATTTTGTCACCGATTCGAATCAGATGCTGGCCTTCGACTTTGCTATTTGTGGTCGATTGCACCCCCTGCGATGTCAACTGCTCAGAGGGCTGAGGATGACACCCAACGAAGAAGGTGATGGAAACCAGGAATACGATCTGTTTCGGTGAAAAGATATTCATTGAATCAGCCCAGAATAATGTCAACGATCAACGGTTTTGTCTGACGGAACAGGGTTCGTCAATACGAATCGTCCTTTTGTTGCCTTCAGTCGAATTGTTCAAGATGCATGGCGTCGGTGATCACCAAGCCAGAACCAATGATCATCTATTCAAAAAAGCGCGCAAATCCAGCTTTGCGCAAACCATTGTGATTGTGCCGCGAACAGAGTTTGCCTTACGTTCGATGTCACTCCCAGCAAGAGTCCCAATCGTCTTGAAGCTCATCGTCCAAATTGGATGACACCACGTTAACTGAGCGGTAAAAGTCAGTCTCCTTCGAATCGCATTGCTATCCGGTGAGGTCAACTCCAGTTTAACGCCATTTGAGCGAGCCGTCGAAAAGAAAAATAAACGACATTGGCGCCGCAAAAAGTACATAAGCGACTAGATAAAGCGGTAACTCTGTGGGACCAAAGAACTGAAATACATGGCAAGATAAATATAGCAGACTACCCAAAATTCGTTGATGTCGAAACGTTTCTTTGACCAAGTGTTTCTTGTGATACGCAAGTCGCACAACAAGGACTGCGGACGTCGAAGCAAGAATTCGAAATGGCCAAACGATCCACCATGCCTCAGCACAAGACACGAACATACCGAAAAATTGAAGGGCTACGTCCAACAAAAATAGGGTTGGAAGCGTGAACTCAAAAAGCCATTCTCGT
>CAYUNP010000217.1:0-7973 GCA_964446085.1 uncultured Pirellulaceae bacterium | reverse complement strand
TGGTCGAGATCGAATCACCGGACCAGTTCCAGGGTGGTATCGTTGGTGACCTGACGTCACGTCGCGGTATCGTTGAGTCAACCGACATGAAGGCTGACGGAAGCGTCACGATCATGTGTGAAGTTCCTCTTAGTGAGACTTTCGGTTACGCAACTGATTTGCGTTCGATGTCACAGGGACAGGCAACGTTCTCAATGGAAGTTAAAGGTTACCGTCAGGTGCCTGGCAACATTCAGGAAGAAGTTGTCGAGAAGCGACGCAAAGAAAAAGAAGAGAAGAACAAGTAGGCGATCACGCCAACTGAATTCAAACGGCGGTGAGCAATGGTTTGCTCACCGCCGTTTTTTTTGAAGACTGATTCGGCGGGAGCCTTGTTGTTCCGACACCATCTTGCATTTGCGATACAATCACGTTGTTTAGTTGCCGAGTGGCCTTGCCGAGATGGAAGTCTCGAAGGAACGGCATGATATAGCCACGGTATCATGGAAATATGCAACGATCCAATTTGGTACAATCAGCAATATTAAAATGACGAAAGATGCTCCGCTGTTCACTGGTTTGTGCCCGTTGTTACATGTGCCCTTTCGGGCTGTCGATTTTGAAAACGTGGCTAGTGGCGTCTCGCCGCAGCCACAATCTTGAACGAGACAGCCAACCAGAAGTAAAGCCGTTTCCTTGCAGATCAAGAGTAACAAAATGAAACTGATAACCACGCTAACTTTCTTCCTACTGATCAACTCAACTCTGCACGCATTTCAGACCGAAAATTGGCCTGCCTGGCGGGGGCCAACACTCAATGGACACGCAGCAGAAAACGCCAAGCCACCTGTCGAATGGAGTGAAGATAAAAACGTGCGATGGAAAGCCGAACTTCCTGGACTGGGAAACTCGACACCGTGTGTTTGGGGCAACAAAATTATTCTGACTTCGGCGAAAGGCACCGGAGAGAAAACTGAAGGAGACAAAGCTGGCGAAGTCCATCAACTATTGGTCATCGCGTACGACCTTGATACGGGCGACGTTGTCTGGAAAACGGAAGTCGCAAAAGCTGTTCCTCACGAAAAAGGCCATTCCACCAGTAGCTATGCGTCTGCCTCCGCTGTAACGGATGGCAAAAAAGTCTATGCCTTCTTTGGTTCGCTTGGTTTGTTTGCACTCGATATGGATGGCAAGCAGCTCTGGGATCGTGAGTTTCCAAAGATGACAACGGCGGCAGGTTTTGGAGAAGGTGCTTCACCTGCACTGCAGGACAAATTTCTGGTCATCCCTTGGGACGAAGAAGGCCAGTCGTTTGTGATCGGTGTTGATACAGATTCGGGAAACGAAGTTTGGCGCACCAAACGTGAGACGGGTTCTGCGTGGACAACGCCGCTGATCGTCAATGACGGTGAAGAGTCTGTCGTGATTGTCTCCGGTTCAAGCTACACTCGCGCCTATGCACTCAAAAATGGCCAGGAAGTTTGGCACTGCGGTGGCATGTCTCAAAATCCAACTTCTTCGCCAGTTGCCGATGGCAATGTGGTCTTTATTGGCAACACGTATAAAGGAAACGTCCTGCAAGCGATTCGCTTTGATGCTGCAGAGGGAGATTTGACCCAGAAATCCAATCTGTTGTGGACGCACAAGCAATCTGCGAGCTACGTGCCAACGCCCGTCGTTTCTGAGGACAAAATTTACTTCCTGCGAAATAGCACCGGCGTTTTGAGCTGCCTGGATGCGAAAACTGGCGAGGTTATCATTCCGGGGAAACGCCTGGGGCTGAAGAACGTTCATTCATCGTTGATGATGGCAGCCAACCGAATTTACGCTTCGTCGCGCGAGGGTGATACAGCTGTGGTTGACCCGAGTGACGATTGCAAGGTTTTGGCAACGAATCATCTGGACGATGTTTTTGATGCTTCACCGATCGCTATCGGTTCTCGCCTGATTTTGCGTGGGCGAAAGAGCCTGTACTGTATCGAGTAGAGCCCCTTGCTGCTCAACGGTCCGCGAAAGCGATATTACGATCAGGGCTTTAACGGCCCTCGATCAATCGATCGCCCAGAAAGTTATCCAGCCCAGGTTCAGCATAGATCTTTTGGCGGGTAACTTCCGGATCATATTCAACACGTCGGAACTCAATTTCCTTTTCGTCGACGATCACGTAGCTGCAGCGAGGGTCACCGTCCCGTGGCTGGCCGACGCTGCCGACGTTAACCATCACTTTTTGTTCGTTCAGGGAATACTGGTTGCCAATCTCCTGCGGCGAATAGAACCGGCAGTTCTCGGTAAACACTCCAGGGACATGAGTGTGGCCCTGAAAGCAATACTGGTGAATGAAACCGAAGATGCGTTCGATTTTCCGCGTGTTGTAAACGTCTTCCGGGAACACGTACTCGTTCAGCGGGCTTCTGGGTGAGCCATGCACAAACATGAACGGCTCAGTGCGATGCGTTCTGGGTAGCTTTGCCAGAAAGTCCCATCTCTCTGCCGCGCCGCCGACCGAGGGGTCTTCGAGTTGTTGCCGTGTCCAGAAAATTGCTTTCTCAGCACCGGAACTGAATCCGTCCGGATCAAACAGGGCACCATTGTCGTGGTTGCCAAGCAGCGTCAGGTTAAAGTTGCGGCAATGGTCGATGCACTCGCGCGGGTTTGGTCCGTAGCCGATCACGTCGCCCAGGCAGAAAATTTCATCGACGTTTTCGCGTTCGATATCCTGTAGCACGGTTGTGAGTGCTTCCAGATTACCATGAATGTCACTGATGATGGCTCGTCGTGTCACGTTCGCAGATTCAATTGGACGCGTTGCAGTAAGTCACCTCGATGTTAGCGTCCGCCCATCAGGCGGTTGCCAAGCATGTCATCAAGGTCCGGGATGTTAAGGATCTTATCACGAGTTGTCTCATTATCGTACTCGACTCGGTGATATTCGATCGTGTTTTCTTCACCGTCCAGGACAACAAAGCAGGCTCGTGCGTCATCATCACGCGGCTGGCCGACACTGCCGACGTTGATCATACATTTCTCATCGCCAAGCCGATAAAAGTGATCTGTCTCGTGCGGGCGAACGAACTTGCCGCTTTCGAGGAAGATGCCGGGGATGTGCGTGTGTCCCTGAAAGCAGTACTTCTCGAACCGGCTGATCAGGTGTTGCAGCAGTTCTTTTTCGTAAACATGTTCCGGGAACACGTACTCGTTGGTCGGATCACGCGGGGAACCGTGAACGAAAAGGAATTTTCCTTCATCATGTCGACGCGGAAGTTCGCCGAGAAAGTCCCAACGTCGGTCGCCCTGAGCTGAACGATCTGCTTCGAGTTGTTCGCGAGTCCAAAAGATGGCTTTGATCGCAACAGGATTAAAGCTTTCCGGGTCGAAGATCGCTGCCTGATCGTGGTTGCCCAAAATCGTCAAGCTGCAATTTTCGATCACGAGATCGAGGCACTGGGTTGGATTCGGGCCGTAGCCGATAATGTCACCAAGGCAGACAATGTCTGAAATTCCCAGGTCACCAATTTTGGAAAGAACTGCAGTCAAGGCTTCCAGATTGCCATGAATGTCACTTATGATTGCCCGTTTCATAGAAGCCTGATGGTGACGTCGAGAGCGCCGTTCGAGGTGGATGGAGGGTAGATTGTTGGTGTCGCGACGACAGTCCAGAGTTTAACATAATGCATCGTGAAAAACAGGGCGAGTCCAACCAATTGCCTTTCGATTCGGGACATTCAAAATCCAAAATGAAGCCGTAAGATGGCCAACCTGTCAAAACTATCCCAGCCCCTGCTTGTATTTGACACTTCCGAGCGTGTCGCCACGGTAAGCATTTGCAACGCGGACCGTACTCTTGCCCAAATTGACGCTGAGTCATGGTTTGTGCAAAGCTCCAGCGGCGAGCATCCCGGAAAGTCAACCGCGCTCGTTTCGATGATCCAGTCTCTTGTGAAGACCGCAGAAATCGAGACTGCTCAACTTGGTGCGATCGGGTTGTCAAATGGTCCAGGCTCTTTTACGGGTTTGCGGGTTGGCGTCGTGACGGCACGTATGTTGTGTTATGCGTGGAATCTGCCGGTAATCGTCGTGAATTCTCTTGAGGTTGCAGCAGAGAAACTGCGACGCGAACGAGACCTGCAACCTGGAACTCGAATCTGGTCAGCCACCAACGCGCAGCGTCGTCAGATTTTTGCAGCCCAGTACGAAGTGCAAGGCGATGGATCGTTGAAGATCGCCACCGCGCAGTCGTTGTTTGAACGGGAAGCGATTGTCGAGTTGTTGAATCCAAACGACCAGGTGACGGGGTCGGGATCACTTCTTTTTGGCGAAGCCATCGAACATAAAACGAAAGTCACGCTTCCTGGCCCCAAACAGGCCTGTTGCGACGCTGAAGGCGTATCCATGTTGGTTCGTCGTCGTTTTGAGGCAGGCGATTTCGATGAACTTTTGTCGATCGAGCCCGTTTATTTTCGTCCCAGCGCCGCCGAGGAAGTTCGCTTGGCTCGCGATGCGGCGAAGTAGCTTCTGAGTGATATCGGAGAAAATCGCCAATTGTGAGCGCATAAATCGGCCGCGGTATTCAGTCGCTTGCGCTCTTTGATGCTGCGCATTCTATCGCCTCGGAGCGGCGGCACGAGACAAACCTGAAAAGCATCTGCCCTTTCAGGATTAGATTAATAACGATGAAATTCTTTTCCTGCCGCGAAAGCGCACGAAAGCGACAGGCTAAAACGTGCCGAGCGCGGCTCTCAAAAATGCGCAACATCAAAACTTGCGCTTCGTGCTTGTGTTGTTCATGAAATTTTCTGCGCTGGGCCAAGCACCAGGGTTTGCCATATTCTTCTTGGCGGATGCTGAAAAAAGAGCTCCTCGCCAGAATCCGAAACGGTGAAGGTGAACCCAATTGAAATTTCAAACAGTATGAACGAGTACGGGGGTTGGTAAGATGTTAAAGAACGAAGTCGACTAATTGTTGCGTTCTGATTCAAAGAATTTGGCAGCATTAAAATGGAGCACTGTTGGTGCTGAGACAAATTGGCAGGATGAGACGGTGAAGCTCAAAGTGCGACAGTTGGGCATAATTCAACAAACCCTGTTCGCGAAAACACCCCGTGAATCCTCGGCTATTCTTGAATTTGTCAACGTTGCCATCTCTTTGGCACAAGGATTGCAACTGCACATTGTTGGTGTCGCCCCTCGCATCAACGACACTTATCTCACCCAGAAGTTTAGCAATGACTAAAAACCGACTCGCATCACATCATTCCTCCGCTGAAAGTTATCTGGGCAAAATCCTCGTTGCCACCCCTCGGGTTGCCGAAGGTTCTCCGTTCAGTCGCGCGGTAATTTTGGTTCTGCAGGATTCAAAAGAAGGCATCTTCGGAGTTGTCCTTAATCGTCCGGCCAGTCCCGACATGTTGTATGCGTGGCAGCAGGTTGCAGATCGCCCGAGTTTTGCTGACGAGAAGCTGGTTGCAGGTGGTCCTGTCCATGGTCCAATTCTTGCCATTCACAGCGAACGAAAACTCGCAGAAATAGAAATTGCTGGTGGAGTTTTTGTGTCGGTTCAAAAAGAAGCGATCGTGAAGCTCAGCGAAATGGAAACTGCCAAAACTGATTCTCCATTTCGAATTGTGCTCGGTGCCGTCAGCTGGGAATCAGACGATTTGAAGAAAGAGATTGATCTGGGAGCCTGGTTTGTTGTCGACAGCGAGCCAAACCAGATATTTTCAGATCCTGCCCTGATGTGGGAGCGATCCGTTCAGCGTTTCGGCAACGAATCGATCATGAAACTGACCGGAATTCAAAATTTTCCAGCCAATCCATTGCTGAACTAGCAGCCCTCCAAAATCCTGGCACGGGGCTTCTCACCTCGATAATTGGCCCTGTTCTGGAAGATGCGGCCTCAGTCACTCGATTTGAAAACGGATGTGACTATGCTTGCCAACAGCCAGCCTGTGCGACTGGTTGACTTTTTTTGAACTCCCTGCGAGAAAAGTCCGTAGCTTGTATAACATTCTGAACTAAATCAAATTTGAAGCCTTCGAGGTTAACCCCAATGAAATTCGGACATATCTTAACTCTATTTGCCGTGTGTTTTTTAGGCACAGCCATTTTTTCTGGTTGCGAAGCGGATACTGGAAAATCCGCCGCTGGTCACGATGATCATGGGCATAAGCACGCTGAAGGCGAGTTGCCAGCTCACGGTCCCAAAGGTGGGCACCTGTTCAAGCTTGCTGGGACTGAATTGATCGGTGAATGGATTCATTACAGCGACAACACAGTCATTCGGGTTTACCTGCTTGATTGGGAAACAAAAAAAGCAGTCCCTTGCGAAGGGATTACGATCACTCCAACAGCTGGTGATGACAAGACGCCAATCGTCCTTGAGTACGATGAAGAATCCAGTGGCGGAGAAAAGGGAATCGTGTACATGCTCGATGATGAGCGTTTAAACCGTGCGATGAGCTTGGGCGTTGAAGTTGAGTACATGGTTGGCGAAGAAAAGTTCGTTGGGAAAATTGCTCCTCACGCTCCACACGATCACTAAACCAGATCGATATATAGAGTCATTGGGCGCCCATTGTGGCGTCCTTTTTTTATGTCCTGACCTGGTTTGAGCCGGGGAAGTTTGCCCTTTGTTATCCGGCCGCAACCCACAAGACAGAAGGAGACAAATTAGGCCTGGAACACGAGCGCCAACATCAAAGGAGGGTCAATTAGTCCCAACAAGTTACACGTTATTTACATTTCATGGTGAAAACGATGTTAAACTTGCATCAGCAAGCCACTCCAACGAGGCCGAGTGATGAATCGAATCCCAATCGCGATACTGGTATTGTTGTTGACGCCGCAATTTTCATGTGGTGATTCGCCAATCAAATTAAAACTTGGGCCGGTGCTGCTGGAGTCCGAAGTAGCAAACATCGAGATTGCGTTTGCGGATCTCAACCAGGACAAAAAGCCAGATCTGATTGTCGGTTCTGCTTGGCATATCTGGGACAAGGAAGCTGCAAAAATAAAGCACACCAAGATGTCAGCCGATGGTCGGCCCGTTTCGATTCACTACAACAAGTCGACAAATGGGCCCGAGGGCGAAATTGCACTGGCTGATCCTCTGTCCGATTCTGCTTGGCCTATTTCAAACAAGGCCCCATCGTACCGCTTACCTTTCGGCTGAAGCGGTGCCACTTTTAGTCCCCGGTTCGGCGACTTTGACTGCGATGGAAGGCTGGATGTAATTACCGGTTCCAACTGTTGTGCACCGAGCTGGTGCCATTGGTACACGCTAGACTCGCAAGGCAGATTTTCAAAACGGCATGATGTCAAACTGTTGGTTGACAAAGCGCTTGGACTGCCGATGGGAAAAACGGAGTGTCGTCCTCACTTGGTTGACTGGAATCGAGATGGTTATGACGACATCGTTGTTGCGATGAATCTCGATTCGTCAGACTACGAGTCATTCGAGCCGGTTTACAAATACGGAGTGAAGTTGCTGATCAACACCAACTCTGCAGACCGAAAACATCAGCTCAAACTGGGACAAGCTGCAAATGCAAAACGCGCCAAGGACGAACCATTTAAGGATAATGAGTTTGGCCGTCCGCAAACCGGCCCCCATATGGAAGTAAAACTGCGAGCGTTGGACTCCGAAGTTGCTCAGCGTGATATTGAATTCGATTTTGCGGATTTGGATTCGGACGGCAACTTTGACATCGTCTATTTCGAAAACGCCTGGGACGAAAAAGTGGACAAAGAGAACAATGGTTACAGTCGGAAATACGCCAGCAGCAAGATTTACTGGCGGCGAAACACGACCAGCAAAGGCGAACCGAAATTCTCGAAGCCGAAGCCGTTGTTCGATTCGAAAACGATCATTCGTTCAATCGCCGTCGTCGATTTTGATGGCGATGGCCGTAAAGAAGTCGCCATTTGCTCCGAGCAAAAAGTAAGACTGCTCGTCCAGGAATAGGATTTGAGAAGGAAGCTGGAAGTGTTATGTCTGC
>CAYUNP010000216.1:3735-8120 GCA_964446085.1 uncultured Pirellulaceae bacterium | reverse complement strand
GCATGTCAACGGCTGCCAGAATTGCCTTGAATTTGAACCAGCGAGAAGCTTGATTCTCTGAGGTTACAATCACCGGCAGTCATGATCGCTAAGATGCTTTCTCGGCGTCATTGTTCGTTGAACGATCCCAGAACAGCAACATGAACAAGATCATCACGGTCAACGCAAAGAGGGCTGGCATGTACCAGAACTTTGCGAAATCGAGTTCGCCGCCTTCCGGCCTACACTGAGCGCTCCACCATCCAAAGAACTGTGCTCCAATCCCAAGTCCCAATCCTTGGGTCAGCAGGACGATTAAAGACTGAGCCTGACCACGCACTTCGACGGGAGCTTTTTTGTCCGTGTAGATCATTCCTGTCACGAAGAAAAAATCGTAGCAGATTCCGTGCAGCAAGATCCCAACAAAAATCGGTCCAGTCAGCAGGACTCCTTCCTGGCCAAAGGCAAATCCCCACAGGCCGTATCGAACGACCCACGCCAACATACCAATCCCCAACATCCATTTCACCCCAAGGCGGGCAAAGCACAGCGGCATCACCAACATGAACAGGATTTCACTCATCTGCCCGGTACTCATCGCACCCGTAGTGGATCCAAAAAGTTCAATTCCCTGAGATGAGACGTAACCGTAGCCTTGCGCGTAGTAACCAGCCAACGGGATGCAGGTCAGAAACGAAGCGATGGCAAACACAAAGAAAAACTTGTCTCCCATTAGTTTCCATGCATCAACCCCAAGCACTTTGCCAACCGAAATTGGCTCGCCTTTTGCTGGAGGCGCGGTCCGTGGCAACGAGAAACAGTAGAGCCCCAGCAACGCCGATGCCCCCGCGGCCACGCGGAAAATGTTCCCCGAGTTATCTGCGAATCCAACTGCATCGTTTGTGAACAGTCTCCCTCCCCACATGGCCCAATTGCCAATGATCCAGCCAATGGTTCCAAGTACACGGACAATTGGAAATTCTTTTTCACCATTTGCAAGATGCTTGAAAGACAGACTTGCCGTCAAACCAAGTGTTGGCATAAAGCAAATCATGTAAAGCAAAAGGACAACAATCATGGGATGTCCAAACTGCGAGATCCATGACTCGGGAACGCCTTCTGCGGCAAGCGTCGGCGCAAACCAGAGTAATGCCGCCCCGACCAGGTTCAGAATCCCCAGTACGACCTCCGTGTTCATCAGTCGGTCAACAATCAAGCCCAGCGTAAGCGGTGCGATGATGGCAGCCAGTGGGGCCACCGTGTACGCTGCCGCATGAAATGAAAACCCGTTCGCGCTCGACGCTTTCATTCCGGCCTCTGCCAGGAAGCCATCCATTGAAACGTACCATGCGCCCCAGATAAAGAATTGAAGAAACATCATGATCGCCAGGCGAACGATCAGTACAGGCGAAGAATAATTAGTACCCGACATTGAAAACTCGGTGGAAAGTGGAATGAATAGCAGCCTTCATTCTACATTCATGCAACGAACAATGTTGCCACCGAGCCTATTAACTTTTATTGCCTTTACTGGTTTCCATGATGTTCCGGTACAGCAGCCAGCTGCCCAGCAAAAGAGGCAACAGTCCAAAGCAACCGCACATCAGCCAACTGGCGACCCAGTTTCCGTCGTCGCCAGTGCGCTGTGTGTACTCTCTTGCCAGAGCGGCGATATTGAACACGCCCCAGATCATCAGCGCAGCGGCCGACAGGGATCGTGAAACATAGCCGACGATGGCGTTGAGTTTTCTTCGGTCCATCGAGATCCGCTACTTAATACCGGCTGAGACAGTGTCCTGGATTCGCTTGAGCGCCGTTTCGGTGTTCTCGAGCGAGTTAAATGCGCTCAGACGGAAGTAACCTTCTCCCGCTGCGCCAAACCCGCTTCCCGGCGTTCCGACAACGTTGCACTTCTCCAACACGTGATCGAAAAAGTCCCAGCTGCTCATCTCGCCTGGCGTTTTCACCCACACGTAAGGAGCATTCTCACCGCCGAAGACCTCAAAGCCCATCGCCTTGAGACCGTCGCGAAGTAGCCTGGCGTTGTTCATGTAGAAATCAATCAGATCATTGATCTGGGCTTTACCTTCTTCACTGTACGCAGCTGCGGCTCCTCGTTGAACTGGATAGCTGACGCCGTTGAACTTTGTACAGTGACGACGATTCCACAACGCGTGAATTGGATGCTGCTCTCCAGCTTTCGTTGTGCCCATCAGTTCCTTTGGAACGACCGTGAAAGCACAGCGAATTCCGGTGAAGCCAGCGTTCTTGCTGAAGCTTCGCATTTCGATCGCGACTTTTCTGGCACCGGGAATTTCAAAAATCGAACGTGGAACTTCAGGGTCCGAGACGAACGCGGCATAGGCCGCATCGTAGAGAATGATCGAACCATTCTTCTCAGCGTACTCGACCCACTTGGTCAGCATGGCGTGAGTTGCCACGACGCCTGTCGGATTGTTTGGGTAGCAAAGGTAGATGATGTCGACCGGCTCAGTCGGAAGTTCCGGTTCGAAATTGTTTTCCGCAGTAACGGCCATGTAAACGAGATTTTCATAGCGGCCGTTTTCGTCAGCTGGACCAGTGTGTCCGGCCATCACGTTGGTATCAACGTAAACCGGGTAGACGGGATCCAGCACGGCAATGCGATTGTCGTCGCCGAAGATGTCGAGCATATTACCGCCATCACACTTCGAACCGTCGGAGACAAAGATCTCGTCTGCATCGACCTGAATACCGTACTGCTGGTAATCGTTGCTGGCGATGGCGTCGCGAAGAAACCCATAACCCTGCTCCGGTCCGTAGCCGCGGAACGTTTCCGGCGAAGCCATTTCATCAACCGCTTCATGCATGGCTTTGATGATTGCTGGCGGCAACGGCTGAGTCACATCGCCGATTCCCATCTTGATTACGTCCGCATCGGGATTCGCGTCACAAAACGAATTGACTCGGCGAGCGATCTCGGGAAAGAGGTATCCAGCTTGAAGTTTGAGAAAGTTTTCGTTGATCCGAGCCATGGTTTTCGCAGGTGAAAGATTGTGAAATTTACTCCGAAAGTTTCACATATCACTTCGAAAACGGCAAGCGGCGAAATTGGCTAGGACATCATTAACAGCATTAACAGCGTGACCGAACCGTTGTTTATGGCGTGCATCAGGATTGGCGCGACTAGAGAATCTCTCCATTCGCGAACCAGCGAAAAGTTGATGGCCAACGCGGCCAATACGGGAATTCCAACAAAGCCTTGAGGATGGATGGCCGCAAAGATCAGTGCATTGAACAACGCCGAGAAAATGACGCTTCCCCACCGGGCCCAGTCACCGCTTAGCTCCCGTAAATGGCGATAAAGGACACCGCGAAACATGGTTTCTTCCACGATTGGTGCGGCAACACACGCCATTAGCACGACGTACGCGATGCCCAACCATTGTCCGCCGGCGAACGTTTCCTGAATCGGATGCCCCGCTGCGACACCGGTCCCGAAAGGCTTGGGCTCCGCCAAAAAAGCAGCAATCAGGGTGAGTACAGCGACCATCACCATTCCGATCAGCATGACTGGCATGCCAGCAAAGTAACTGAAAGGGCTCAGGGCAATATCAGCAATGCTGCCCTTCGTTTTCCAACCGATATCGCTGCACATTTGTTGAAACGAAATACCGCGGTACACCGGATAGACCAACACGATTAACGAGCCAAAAAAGAAACCCGCAGAAATAAACATGTTCATCAATTCGCTGATCACAAGACCAAGCATCTGAATCACAAGCCCGGTAGCCTGAGGGCCAACGAAAAAGAAAACAATCCATAACGCGAAAGTCTCTATGTAAATATTGACTGACTTTCCGCGAGTCATGAATGCTGGCTGAAGTTTTTTGGCCGCGAAGAATACAGTAAAGACTGCGGCCAACACAAACCCGAGAGCGAGGGCCAACAATCCGCACAGAAAGAACAGCATCATGACTCCCATCGACCATGTCGCATCGGATAGAAGTTCTTTTCTCGTTTCGGTGTTTCGCGTTCCTTCCGGCACCAGCGCAATTTCGCCCAGCCATCCAAGTTTCTCTTTGAGTAAATCCCGGTCTTTCTCGGAAAGTGGCGTCGCATCGAAGTCGCCGGCTTGATGACTTTCGATCAGCGTTCCAACGATCTCACGCAGTTTCGCCTGATCTTCGTTGAGTTCAAAGTCAGCCTTCTCTGCATCTTTGTCCAACTCTGCAAGTTTTTCGGCCGCTTCATCAGCACCGTTATTTTCTTTTACCAAAAGAACGTAGCACAATCGTTGTTCGTAGGTCCCATCATTCAATTCGGATGGGATAGGAGGACTCGTCGATTGATTCCTTTTTTCTTCGCCGTCTTCTTCGCCGTCTTCTTCGCCGCCTTCTTCGTCCTGGTCGCCAACGGGCGCCGGG
>CAYUNP010000216.1:0-3635 GCA_964446085.1 uncultured Pirellulaceae bacterium | reverse complement strand
CTTCTTCGTCCTGGTCGCCAACGGGCGCCGGGCTTGCGAAACCTTTCATAAAGTTTTTCTGGCCAACGGTCATGCGGGCCTGCAACTGGACCTGGAAAAGGTCAGAGGGCGTTGCTTCAGTGCGAGTCTCTTCGCTGGAACGAAAAAATGCCGTTAGCGTGATCATGACGGTCACGACAATCGCAATCGTCAACCATGCGAGCCGCCCGCCTAACGAAAGCGATTCTCTCGCGATCGTTATCGATTGCTCTTTTTGATCAGATTGGACTGGAGCCGCAAACGGCTTATCCTGAACATCAGATTGATCTTCAGGCTGAATATTCTCTGGCACTTAGATAATGTCTCATTGAGTCGGAGTGAAACTCCATTGTATCTTCGGGCTGCAATGCATCCAGACTTCAAATACTTGCCAGGGTCGGTTATTGGGAGCTGAGTGCAACAATCGCGAAGGATGTCGCGATTATCGGGTCATCTTCTCGCATCAAAGCCGACTTATTCTCAAACCGACCATCTTCCCGCTGAGCCTGAGCAATATAGGCCGAAACATCCGAATTGATCTGCGAAGCCCATTTGACATCTGAGGAAACGCTCGCCGCCCGCGCCATTGCTTGCAGATGATAGTATCGCAGCGCGTCAGGCCACGATGATTCTTCACCGAATCCGGTAACTTCGATCGCCGTCGCATTCTGCTTTTGCCATTTCAGAACCGAGTCGTAAATTTCTCCGCCATCAACGCCGCCGAAATACAACGCGAGAAAACCATCGCTTGTTGCCGAAGCATAGGAGCGCGGTGTACCGTCTTCGGTTTTGGATTTATTGAGAGCAGTTCCCGGTTGTGCTGAAAAACGAAATCCACCATCGGTGTTCATTTTCTGGAGCCGTTCCAGCCATTTGATTGCATGTTGCCGAGACTTCGTCACCAGACCAACCGTCTCCTCATCAAGTTTCAAGCTTGTCTTTCCGTTGGTTGGCACGTAACAGGAATAGGCCTCCAGGACATAGCGAGTTACCGAAACATTGGTTCCCGACGTTTTGCCAGCCATCACATCCGGACCAATCACATCCCAACCACCGTGGTTCGGGTTGTCCGGCGAAAATCCGCGGCCCTCAACGCATTGAGATCGAACCAGAAAATCCAACAACACACCAACCTGTTTGGCATCCAGCTTGCGACGAAAACGATGAGCCGCCGTCAAATACATCGACGTGCAGTAAACCGGGTGGTCCAGCGAACCATCAGGATTCGCAACGCGACCCCGAGCCAGCGTTCCTTTTTCCAGGAACAGGAACGCTTGATCGATTACGTCTTTATGCTTGTCGCGAATCGACTCGGGAGCGATCGACAAAGAGTACAAAGCCAGCGACGTCAGCGCCGCCCCCTGTTTCATCGCGCCGTAATGCTTGCTCTTCCAGGCTCCCGATTCATCCTGTTGGTCTACCAGCCATTGGACAGCTTTTTCGAGAACCGCATTTTCATCAGCACGCAACGACGAACTCAGCGGAAGCAATACGCAGACCGCAAGGACGATCATTCGGAGACAGAATTGCATTGGCTACTTTTGCGAAATGGGCAAATATCGATTGGGAGCAGACAGAACCAGACACGCTGCCGCGGTACAGAATGTGCGGCTTGTGATGCAGTGATGACCAGTCCAACTGCCTTCGCCATTCTGCACATCGAGCATCTTGTCGCGAACTTTTGGGAACCACGTTGCCCAATCCTCGCCTTCCTTCTGCAACATTGTTTCAGTGATCAGGTGAAAGGCCAGGAACTCCTCTCCGCCAGCCTGATTGAATGCTGTGTTGTCACGGGTAACAAGTTTCAGAACGTCTTTAAATGCTTTTTTGGAAACTTCTTCCTTTTCCCGACCCATCGCATAAAGGACTCGAATGCCGGTTGCGTTCTTGTACAACGAGTGCATCCAGTGCTGACGTTGGCCAAGCGATGACTTCATCTGCTTCATCAGATGTTCTGCTGTTTTCTCTGGCGATCCACCAACTCGAAATCCTGCAAAGTGCGAAGACCGAAGGCTGGTCCAACCCATCACCGTACCAAGCGTCGGTGCCCAGGACTCCTGGCCCCAATCGCCGCGAGGGCTTTGAGCTTTGACGACGGTATCAACCAGTTTGCCGACCGCTTCACGAGTCTTTTTGTGAATTCCAATCTCGCCACAGACCTGACTCAGAAACAACAGTGCGAAAAAAGTATGAGCCTGCGAACCGATCTTGTTTTGCAGTTGAGTTCCAGTCTGGGAAGTGATGTTGCCCCTGGGCATCGCCTCGACACGACCGATCAGATAGTTCACGATCCGTTTGAGATGAGTTTTGTTTGGTCCCTGACTCGGTGTGCTGCCATCAGCCAGAAGTGCCAGCCCAACCATTGCAGAGCAACCGATGTCGTCGGGTTGGTTGATGTCTGTTCCGTGGCCACCTTTTCGACCCTCGGTACGTTTGAGCCATTCGATCCCCTTGCGAACCGCAGCTGCTGATTTGTCTGTTATCTCAGTTACCGCTTCGGTTTCTTCTTCGACGCGCGGGGAACACCAGGCCTTCGACTGAAACATTCCAACAGCTGGAACAGCCATAAGCGGAACACCACTTGCCACAAAACGGCGACGGGAAAATTTCATGTCGGACTCCACCTAGCACAAACATTGACAATACCGCTTCGCACCCAACCAATACCATTATGGTGGCTAAATCCAAAAGCGTCAAACTAACCACCCGATACTGGCCATATTGTTAGTACGGCGATCGGATTGCGGTTAATATCACACGATAGCAATCAACAACCTGCATCTGCTTAACGCTGGTTTTACGGTGCGAACCATACGATGAATGCAATGATCGAAGCGATTCCAGGGTCTGGACCGGCCACCTTAATGGATTGGACCAACGTTCGTGAAGTCTATCGCAAACTGCAGACGGATTTTCATCTTTTGACAGAGCCGTTCGGGATCTTCGTTCCCGAGGACAGGAACGCAGACCTTTCCCAGCTTATTGGTGCGATCGATGTCGTTGATCGCGAACTTGATGGAATTGAGCTTGCTGCCGACAGGGAGGTTTTCATTTCGACAGTGCTGGCATACTTGCGCGGTGACGCGTTGAAACTTGAAGTGGACAGCTCTCGTGAATTGCTGGATCGGATGAAGATTCTGCGCGAGGCGATTGAGCGGTTGAAGATTCGCAAACAGTTCTGCGACACAGTTCGAGAAGTCGTCGATCATGGAGAAGCCAAACGGCTTGCCAGATCGAACGACGAGATGATCGATCACCTGGTTGAGGAGTGGCGTCTGACCGGAGTTTTGCCAGTTCTGTTCCTCCGTGAATATAGCACGCCTGCATTTGAGAAGTTTTTCTATCTCTGTTGTGCCACGATGCCCGCGATCGACATGTTACAGGATGCTCGTATGGATTTTCGCGACGGGCAAATCAGCATCCGTCCAACGCTCCAATTGTATTGGAAGTTGCTGAAAGTATTCTGTTGCCCGCTGCCAAAGTTGTTGTGGTTGTTTCCTTCGCCGATGACGTTGATGCGATACGCGCTGTCGTTTGTCTGGCAAGGCATTCGCGGTGACGCCAACAAGTCCTACCGCAAGTAAAAAGTGGCTGCGGCGTCTCGCCGCAGTGCTTCC
>CAYUNP010000215.1:0-8156 GCA_964446085.1 uncultured Pirellulaceae bacterium | reverse complement strand
ATCCAAAGTTCAACATTTTCAAAATTCGAAACCTGAGTATCTTATTGGCCTCACTGACAGGCCCGGATGCCCTTTGGAGGTCTTTCTTGAAAGGGCCGAAGATACCCGGTTTGCGATACGCGGAATAAAATCATGGCTAAACAGGTTACAGGACAAGCGAAATTTCAGGTTCCCGGAGGTCAAGCGACTCCGGCTCCTCCTGTCGGTACGTCCCTTGGTAAGTTCGGTATTAACCTCGGACAGTTCGTTCAGCAGTTCAATGACCGAACCAAAGAGTTCAATGGGACGCCGATTCCGGTTGTTGTCACCGTTTACAACGATCGTTCTTTCGATTTCGAGACCAAGAGCCCTCCGGCTGCGGCTTTGTTGAAGCTTGCATGTGGAATCGCCAAAGGCTCGGGAGTTCCCAACCGCGACAAGGTTGCGAAGGTGACTCGTGCTCAGCTGGAAGACATCGTTCAGAAGAAAAGCAAAGACCTTAACGCCACCGAAATGGATCACGCGGTTCGCATGATCGAAGGCACTGCTCGCAGCATGGGCATTGAAGTCGAGGGCTAGGGTTTGTCATTTGAAGTCTGAAGTCTTGCGACTTCAGCTACCAAACAGGATTTGGATCAACGCGATCCGGGATATAGATATGGCTAAACAATCAAAACGATACAGAGCAATGGCGGAGAAGGTCAGCGATGAGCCGATTGCACTCGCTGATGCCGTCAAGTTGGTCAAAACTTTTGGCACGACCAAGTTTGATCAGACGGTAGAAATTCATATGAACCTCGGCATCGATCCCAAACAGGCGGATCAGATTGTTCGTGGCTCACTGGTGTTGCCTAACGGCATTGGCAAGACTCAGCGTATTTTGGTTTTCGCCAAAGATGCTGGTGCCAAGGCTGCCGAAGAAGCGGGTGCAGATTTTGTTGGCCAGGAAGACCTTGCAGCGAAAGTTTCCGACGGATGGTTGGAGTTCGATGTATGTATCGCCAGCCCGGACATGATGGGTGTTGTTGGTCGACTTGGTCGTGTGCTTGGTCCCCGAAACCTGATGCCTTCGCCGCGTGCGGGCACGGTAACTCCGGATGTCGCCAACGCGGTCAAAGAATACAAGGCTGGTAAAGTTGAGTTTCGTAACGACACCGGTGGAAACATCCACGCCGTCGTTGGGAAGCTGAGCTTCGATGAAGCGAAATTGAAAGAGAATGTTGCGGCGTTCCTGGACTACGTGGAATCGCTTAAACCGATCTCGACCAAGGGAACCTATGTGAAGTCAGTTTGTCTGACCGCTGCCATGAGTCCCGGTGTTCGAGTTGTCGCGTAACGCTGAGTTGAAGCTTAATAATCAAACATTGAATCGTTTTTGGAAGCAATTCCATGAGTAAATTTTTAAAAGACATGCTGGCCCGCGATCTTTCCTCTCGTCTCGAGGGTGTCGAAGATTGTGTACTCGCCAACGTCATCGGGCTTGATTCCAACACGACGACAGCGCTACGCCGTCGTTTGCGTGAAAAAGGGATTGGCTTGATGGTCGTCAAGAATTCTCTTGCTGCTCGGGCAACCGAAGGCACTGCTTTGGGGCCAGCGTTTGAAGGTCTCACGGGAAATGCTGCCGTTGTTTGGGGAGCATCTGACTTTGTCTCGCTGGTCAAGGAAGTGACCGAGTTGGACAAGGAAGAAGGTGATCTCGAGTGCTTCAAGGCGCTTGGTGGCGTGATGGACGGCGAGAAGCTGACTCCTGAAAAAGTCGCCGAGATCAGCAAGTGGCCTTCGCGTGATGAGCAGCTCAGTATGCTTGTCGGTCAGATTCTTGGTCCTGGATCACAGTTGGCTGCACAGATCAAAGGTCCTGGTGCTCAGCTTGCCGGTCAGGTCAAGTCGATCGCGGACAAAGAAGAGTAAACGAAACATGGGTGCCGGCCCACAAATCGGCAAACGTTACTTCATCAATGGCCCTGTAAGCCAAAATTAGTATTCGAAGGCTGGCGAGCAATACCTCGTGTAAGCCGGCAAATTTTTGAAAGGTAGAGGAATGTCAGACGAGACAGCAACAATTGAATTTTCGGCAGAAGCTAAAGACCTCGGCGACAAGATCGCTGATTTGACTTTGAAGCAAGCCAAAGAGTTGAGCACTTACCTCAAGGAAGTTCACGAAATCGAAGCAGCTGCCGGCGGTGTCGCCGTGATGGCTGGCGGTGGCGGTGGCGGTGGTGCTGATGACGGCGGCGGAGAAGCCAAGACAGAGTGGGATGTAATCCTGACTGGATTCGGCGACAAGAAGCTCGACGTTGTGAAAGTCGTCAAGACAATCACTGGTGCTTCACTGATGGAAGCCAAGAAGATGGTCGAAGCTTGCCCAGCAACGCTTAAGGAAGCAGCTTCGAAAGAAGATTGCGACAAGATCAAGGCCGACGTCGAAGGCGCTGGCGGTAGCATCGAACTCAAGTAGTTCGAGGTTATCCCAGAATCAGCTGATAGCCCACGGTGACCGTTTCGCAATGGCGAGCGCTTTTTTCGTGTGAAATCTGGCTGTTTTTCAGGCTGTTGATGCGTACAAAAAAATTGCGGACAGGAATGAGTTAAATCTTCCTGCCCGCTGTTTTTGTTGCGTTTTTGCCCTTCGATTGCCTTTTCGGGGCTTGTCGGCGTCAATGAACTCAATCTCGGCGGGAAGCGTAATCGCTAAAAATCCCGGCGTTTTTGTCGAATTGGTGAAGCTACGGTGTTTCGGGGTTGTGAAAACTGCGATTTCGTCGGAAACTGTTGCCAGTTGGTTTTGAGCAATGTGGTCGCAGGGAAGCTTGTCGTCGGTTGGTGCCCGATGTTTCTTTCGTTTTCGGAATCGTGTTCGTGATTGCGATACCGGTACAGCGTCAGAGATCCTTTAGACCGCATGATATTTAATTTCGCCGAACGTTTTTAGTGATCCGCCCTCATTAATTCGTTTGAGCAGAACTCATTCAGGAATCGCATGCGTTCATTTCGCTTGCCTGGACAACGTTTATTCCAGACCTGTTGCAACGTCTTGCGCAGGTGGTTTGTTTCTTCAGTACCGGTGTGGATGTACGTCTACACTTACGCCCTGACAATTTGTATCCGGAGATTTTGCGCTTATGGCAACCCCAGTAGAGCGACGTTTACGCCCCAAAGATGTTCGACGTTTTGGCAGCGGACGTGAATACCAATTGCCGCCTGATCTGACAAAAATTCAAACGGAGAGTTTTAAAGCTCTTCTGCAAGAGGATGTCGATCCGGAAAAAAGAAAAGACCATGGTATCGAAAGCGTCTTGCGAGAGATCTTTCCGATCGAGAGCTATGATAAAAAGCTCGCGCTAAGTTACGTGCGCTATGAGCTTGGCAAGCCTCGTTACACGCCAGAGGAGTGTCGTCAGTTGCGACTGACTTACGGCCAGCCTTTCCGTGTCTGGTTGCGTCTTGAAAAAGAGCAGCCGGTCGAAGAGGAAGTGTTCCTTGGTGACATCCCAATCATGATGGGTGGCGGTGAGTTTATTATCAACGGTGCCGAGCGCGTTGTTGTGAGTCAGCTTCACCGATCGCCTGGTATCGACTTCGTGATGGAGTCGGACACCACGACCGATCGAAAGCTCGCGAGTTGTCGCGTGATTCCGGAGCGTGGAAGCTGGATCGAAATCAATGCGACCAAGAAAGATATCCTCACGGTTCGTATTGACCAGAGCGGTAAGTTTTCGGCGCTAACGCTGCTTCGTGCGATGGATCCGAAGTACAGTGAAGATTCCGACATCATCCGTGCGTTCTACGACACGATGAAAGTCAAAGTTGTCGATGGCCGCAGCGCTGCGAAGCTTGAAGGCAAGATTGCCGTTGACGACATTGTCTATCCGGCTGAATCAAAGCGTGCTGGTGAGATTATTGTCGAAGCTGGTCGCAAGGTCAGCAAAGAGAATTCTGAGTTGATTTGCACCGCCGGTGTGAAGACTGTCGAGATCATGAATCCGGTTAAGTCACCTCTGATTTTCAACTCTCTGATCGAAGACAATACTTCGTCGCACGAAGAAGCATTGCTGCGAATCTACCAGCGTCTTCGCCCAGGTAACCCGGCTGCTCTGGAGAAAGCACGAACGCTTTTCAATGAGAAGTTCTTCGATTCGAATCGATATCGACTCGGCCGTGTTGGTCGTTTCCGTATCAATCGCAAGCTGGACCTCGGTGTTAGCGAAAAAGAGATGACGCTTCGTCCAGATGATATTCTGGCTTCGATTCGTTACATCCTTGAGCTGTCGACGCCAGGTACTGACGCGATGGTGGACGATATTGACCACCTTGGAAATCGTCGTCTGCGTACCATCGATGAGTTGGCCTGTGACGAGATGCGTAAAGGTTTCCTCAAGCTTCGTCGTACCGTGCAGGAGCGAATGAGCCAGAAGGAAGTCGATGACATGACTCCGCGATCTTTGGTGAATCCGAAGAGCGTTTCGGCGTCGATCGATTACTTCTTCGGTCGTGGCGAACTTTCGCAGGTCGTTGACCAGACGAATCCACTGTCCCAGTTGACTCACGAGCGTCGTCTTTCGGCACTTGGTCCTGGCGGTTTGAACCGAAAGCGTGCGGGCTTCGAAGTTCGCGATGTTCACATTTCTCACTACGGTCGAATTTGTCCGATTGAGACTCCCGAAGGTACGAACATTGGATTGATCTCCAGTCTCGCGATTTGTGCCAGTGTGGATGACTACGGTTTCCTGGTGACGCCATATACGGTGGTCAACAAAGGAAAGGTGACTGACGAAATTCGTTGGTTGCGAGCCGATGAAGAAGCCGAAGCTCACGTTGCTCCGTGTGACACGCCAGTCGAGAATGGCAAGATCGTTCCTAACAAGTCCCTTGGCGGAAACATTCTTGCCCGTTTCCATGCTGACTTCGAGTTGGCGGATCCGGAAGAAGTTAACTACATGGACGTTGCTCCGGCTCAGATGGTCGGTGTTTCGGCGAGTTTGATTCCGTTCCTTGAGCATGACGATGCGAACCGCGCTCTGATGGGCTCGAACATGCAACGCCAGGCCGTTCCGCTTTTGGTGGCTGAGCCGCCGATTGTTGGTACTGGTATGGAACGTCACGTGGCGGTCAACAGTTCGATGGTCATCAAGGCTCGTCGTGCTGGAAAGGTGACGTTCGTTGATGCGACTCGAATCGAGATCGGCAACGATGTTTATCCGCTGAAAAAATATGTTGGCCTCAACGAGCGAACCTGTAACAACCAGAAACCTCTGGTAATGCCAGGCCAGAAGATTGAAAAAGGCGAAGTGATCGCAGACGGTGCGGCGACTTTCGAGGGCGAGTTGGCTCTTGGACGAAACGTGCTCGTTGGGTTCATGTCGTTCGATGGTTGCAACTTTGAAGATGCGATCATCATCAGTGAAGAACTCGTTCAGAACGATACTTACACTTCGATTCACATCGAAGAGTTCGACGTTGAAGTTCGCGAGACGAAACTTGGCCGTGAAGAGTTCACTCGCGATATTCCAAACGTTAGCGAGAAAGCACTTCGCAATCTCGACGAGTCCGGAATTATCCGTGTGGGAACGTTTGTGAAGCCGGGTGAGATTCTTGTTGGCAAGGTTTCACCGAAATCCAAGACAGAACTGACTCCCGAAGAGAAACTTCTTCACGCGATCTTCGGTCGTGCTGGTGAAGATGTGAAGAACGATTCACTGGAAGTGCCATCGGGCATCGAAGGTATCGTCATCGACACGCAGCGTTTCTCCCGTCGTATGAGTCTGTCCGAGGAAGAGCGAAAAGTCTTCGAGCAGGATCTCAAGGCGGCCGAAGCGGATGGCAACGAAGCGATTGCTCGTGTCTTTGGCGAGATGGTCGAAGCGATGGAGAAGATTCTCGGCAAGACGCTTACCGATCAGGATGATACTCCTTTGGTTCGTAACCAGGATCCAAAGTTCATTGCGGAAAAGGCAAATGCTTTCCGGATTCAGACCGTCGTTAGCGACCTTCGCAGCGAAGACAAGGTCAAGAGTTTGAAGCAGATCTACGCTGAACACTGGCCGGATATCGAAAAAGTTATCGATGCTCGCGATCGCAAGGTCAACAGTATGAAGCGCGGTGACGAGCTTCGCAGCGGCGTTCTGCAGATGGTCAAGGTTTACATCGCGACCAAGCGAACGATTTCTGTTGGCGACAAGATGGCTGGTCGACACGGTAACAAAGGTGTGATCTCGAAGATCCTTCCTGTTGAAGACATGCCGTTCCTTGAGGATGGAACTTCGGTTCAGATCATGCTTAACCCGCTGGGTGTACCTTCGCGTATGAACGTGGGGCAGATCCTTGAGACTCACCTTGGTTGGGCTGGTTCGAAGCTTGGTTTCCAGGCGTTGACACCAGTATTCGATGGTGCGTCAGAGAAAGACATCAACGAAGCGTTGGCCGAAGCGGGCTTGCCGGCACACGGTAAGCACACGTTGTACGACGGACGCACCGGTCAGCCTTGCGGTCAGGAAACAACGGTCGGCTACATCTACATGTTGAAGCTGCACCACCTTGTTGATGACAAAGTCCACGCTCGAAGTACTGGTCCTTACTCGCTGATTACTCAGCAGCCACTCGGTGGTAAGGCTCGTTTCGGCGGTCAACGATTCGGAGAGATGGAAGTTTGGGCTCTGGAAGCTTATGGAGCCGCCTACATTCTTCAGGAATTGCTGACGGTCAAGTCGGACGATGTCGAAGGCCGTACGAAGATTTACGAGTCGATGGTCAAAGGCGAAAACACGCTCGAAGCCGGCACCCCTGCCAGTTTCGACGTTTTGACCAACGAGATTCGCGGGCTGGCATTGAACATGCAGCTCGAAAAACGACGAGGCAGCTAACCAACCTGTCACCCGGGTGGCCATTCCAGTCTGTGGACATGCAGAACACAGGCTGGAAGCCGATGCCACCAACTAGCGTCCCAAACAAAAACATTCAGACACTTACCAATATTTAAGGAGCAGGTGAAATATGGCAACGGCCGAGAGCACCTACGATCGCATTAACGATTACGCTTCCGTGAAAATTTCGCTGGCGCGTCCACACGACATCCGCAGTTGGTCGATGGGCGAAGTCAAAAAGCCGGAGACGATTAACTATCGAACCTATCGTCCCGAAAAAGACGGTTTGTTCTGCGAACGAATTTTCGGACCTGAAAAGGACTGGGAGTGCGCTTGTGGTAAATACCGCGGCATGAAGTACAAGGGCATGATTTGCGATCGTTGTGGCGTTAAAGTCACGCACTCGCGAGTTCGCCGTAAACGCATGGGCCACATCGAGTTGGCGGCTCCTGTTGTGCATATCTGGTTCTTCAAAGCGATGCCTTCGCGGTTGGGTAACTTGCTGGCGATGAAGACCAGTAGCCTCGAGAAGGTGATCTACTTCCAGGATTACGTCGTCACCGATCCCGGTCAGACGGATCTCGAAAAGCAGATGCTGCTTACTGAAGAAGAGTATAAAGCTGCCAAGGCTGAGTATGGCGATGGCGCTTTCAAGGCTGGTATGGGTGCCGAAGCCGTTCGCGAATTGCTGAACGATCTTGATCTGGTCCACTTGTCGGATCAACTGCGCGTCGATCTGGCGGAAACAGGCTCCAAGCAAAAACGTAAAGACTTCACGAACCGTCTGAAGATCGTTGAATCGATTCGCGACAGCGATAACAAGCCCGAGTGGATGGTGCTGGATGTGATTCCGGTGATTCCTCCGGACCTGCGTCCGCTGGTTCTGCTCGATAGCGGTAACTTCGCGACGAGCGACTTGAATGACCTTTATCGCCGGATCATCAACCGCAACAACCGTTTGCGCAAGTTGGTCGACTTGAATGCTCCGGAAGTGATCATCCGCAACGAGAAGCGAATGCTTCAACAGTCGGTTGATGCTCTGTTTGACAACAACCGCTGTAAGCGTCCTGTTCTCGGGTCAAGTAATCGTCCTCTGAAATCTTTGACCGATATGATCAAGGGTAAGCAGGGTCGTTTCCGCGAAAACCTGCTCGGAAAGCGTGTCGATTACTCGGCTCGTTCGGTGATCGTTGTCGGTTCACGGCTCAAGCTGCACCAGTGCGGACTGCCAAAGAAGATTGCTCTGGAATTGTTTCAGCCGTTCATCATTCGTCGCCTCAAAGAGATGGGTCACGCCGACACCATCAAGAGCGC
>CAYUNP010000214.1:0-8192 GCA_964446085.1 uncultured Pirellulaceae bacterium | reverse complement strand
GCATTGGACTGGTCGCAAAATTTGACATGGACAAAGCACTTGCCTGGTCCGAAACGGCGAAGAGTCCCGTCGTTAAGATTTTTGCCCAGCTCTCCATCGCCCCAGTGCTTGCCCGGAAGGACAAGCCTGCTGCCATTGAGCTTGTGCGGAAATGCTATGACAATTGTGCCAACCTTGATCCTCGCACGCCTGCCAATCGTGGAGACCTGGTTCTTCTCAACACTTGGCCGGTTGAAATTGCGACAACCGGACTAAGGATTGCCAAACACATTGACACTGACTTGCTGGACGAATGTGTCAAAACGACGTTTGACATGATCAAGATCGCAATGGAGCGCACACAAGGATACGCCGGCCAATTCAATAGAGTCCTTGCGGTAATCGCACGCTACGATCGAAAAGGAGCCAAAGCAATTTTCGACAAACAAACTGAGGTTCAGTTGGGCTATGCCTCCGAGTTCTTTGTCGCTCTGGTTGCCATTGATCCCGACAGCGTTTGGGAGGAGTATGAGACGCTTCCGCAGGACACCGAAGATCCGATCAAGCCCCGTTTCCGAACTCGTCAAGCGATCGTGGAAGCGCTTGTACAACGTGACGAAGATGATTTCTGGGCAAAACTCGAACGGTACCACTACGTTGATTTCCCCAAGTCCATCTTTGAACCTTGACCCATTGCAAGTCTGTGCAGACCGTTTTTCCGAGTGGCACAGGCTTTGGGAAATTCACAAACTCAGCCAGACGTAGGGCTTACACGGCTTCAAAAACGCAAGGTCATGGCTTGTCCTGCCTGGCAACCCGTAGAATGCCCGACTGCTTTTGGTTAAAGTCATGGAATGAAAGCACTTGTCAAAGCCAAATCGGAAGTCGGCATCTGGATGGACGACGTCCCGATGCCCGAAATTGAAGCCCATGAAGTCCTGATCAAAGTTCACAAGACTTCGATTTGTGGCACGGACATGCACATCTACAAATGGGACGACTGGGCGAAAGCCACCGTTCCTGTGCCGATGGTGACGGGCCATGAGTACGGCGGCGAAGTCGTCGAAGTTGGCTCAGGCGTTCGACGTGTCGAGGTTGGGCAGCGCGTTTCTGGTGAAGGCCACGTTGTCGGTAACCGCAGTCGCAACGCGCGATCGGGTCGCTTTCATCTGGATCCTGACACGAAGGGGATCGGCGTTAACCTTCCGGGTGCCTTTGCCGAATATGTCAAGCTTCCCGAATTCAATGTGATTCCGCTACCGGATGATTTGCCGATGGATATCGCGGCGATTCTCGATCCACTTGGCAACGCTGTTCATACGGCACTCAGTTTCGATCTGGTCGCCGAAGACGTATTGATCACAGGCGCCGGTCCGATCGGAGTGATGTCAGCAGCCGTTGCGAGGAAAGCCGGAGCGCGACGAATTGTGATCACTGACATCAACCAGTGGCGTCTCGATTTTGCAAAGCAGATCAATCCTGACATTCACACGGTGAACGTTGCCAACGAGAACCTGAAAGAAGTAATGGATGCGATCGGCATGCAGGAAGGATTTGATGTTGGTTTCGAAATGAGCGGAGCTGCTCCAGCGTTCGACCAGATGATCGACACGATGATCATGGGAGGCAACATCGCGATGCTGGGACTTCCTTCCAGGCCATTTGAAACCGACTGGGGCAAAATCGTTTTGAAGGCCCTGACGATTCGCGGCATCTACGGCCGGCAGATGTACGAAACCTGGTACAAAATGCTGGCCATGCTCGACAGCGATTTGGACATGAGCGGAATGATTACGCATCGGTATGGATGCGATGACTACCAAGCCGCATTTGACATGATGCTCACTGGTGAATGTGGGAAAGTGATTTTGGACTGGGAGTAGCTCTCGCGACTTGCGGACTGACGGCATTGATCGCAAAAGCCGGACTTCGAATTCGTGCATGGAGATCCGGAAGCTGAAAATGACAATTCAGTTTTCTGATATCGCTTTCCCACTACGAAACAGACGACCTGTGTACTCTATCAACAGGAAATAGCTGCCGCGCGAAAAAGCTTCCAGCATTTATCGTCAGATGACTTCTTGAGCAGGCCAAGCCGGGCTTGGCGTCCTGGCTATCAATCCTGTAGTGCATGTGCGGATGGTTTTCAGTCCGCTTCTTTTGGAAAAAAATGTAACGTTTGCACAAAAGCGAAGCTTTGCACCGTCTATGTGGCGTGTTGTTTTGTCGAACATCAAAAACTGATGTGATGTCTCGACCGACATGAAATCGCAGGATTGGGTGGCACCTTTTTTGGGGCCACAAAACTTGATCCGATTCATTCAATAGGGCAAAGCCATGTTTAAAAAACTGAAGAAGAGGCAATCAGGAGTGTGTTCCATCGGCTACAAGCCATTGGAAAAGAGGGAACTGCTGGCGGGAGATGTTTTTCTTGCAAACTTTCCTCCCAACTCAGGAAATGTTCAGCTCACAGTGATTGGCACTGGTTTGAGCGATCAGATTTCGGTTAGCGGGGGTAGTATCACAACGGTTACGATCAATGGCGTAGATAGAACCTTCGACACCAGTACCTTTGACACGATCGCTGTTCAAGGAAGAGCCGGTAACGACAACATTGCGATCTCTCACTCATCACTGGCTGCGACGGTCTTTGGTCAAGCAGGAAATGACACGATTACTGGTGGGAGATTTGGAGATGTGCTGCAGGGAGGAAACGGAGACGATACGATTACTGGAGACAATTCAGGCAGTTTTGGAGGGAACGATCGAATCTCGGGCGGCAATGGTAGTGATGAGATCTTTGGTGGTCCTGGCAGTGACGTACTCGTCGGAAATCAAGGCGATGACCTGATCTTCGGTGGTGCGGGCAACGACTCAATTGGCGGCAGTGCTGGCAACGATATTTTGCACGGAGAATCTGGTGACGATGTTATCAACGGCCTGAGTGGGCAAGACGATATCTTTGCCGGTATAGGCAACGACATTGCAAATGGGGGGATCGGAAACGATCGGATTGATGGTGGACGCGGCGATGACATTCTCAACGGCGATACTCCAATAGCTCCCAATGCTGGCCAAGCCGATATAATTTTTGGATCTTTTGGCAGTGACGTTCTTCGTGGACAAGGTGGAGATGATTTGCTTGATGCAGACGGCATTCCAGATGAACAAAATCCATTTGATTTTACGGCAGCATCCGAAGTTCCGGACGCGGAAGCCGGAAACGACTTGCTAATTGGGAACAGTGGCAACGACACTCTAATCGGCGGCTGGGGGGCAGATACGCTCAATGGCGGTAACGGCAACGACAGACTTGTTGGAGGTCGAGGCCTCTTCGAACGAAACCCGGATCTTGCATCATCCTTTGAATTACGTTTTTTCCACACAGATGTTGGATCAGACAATGACGTGCTTTCTGGGGGAACAGGAAGCGACACATATTCGTTTGGACCATGGGCGAATGGCACTGGAAATGTCGAAGAGATTTTTGACGCAGGCGGTCCTGTCGATACGTTCGAATTTTACTTTTCCGAATTTCGGGATTCCAACTTCGGAAGCGGAGCTCCCATTAGCACCTTCATGGAATACGAATCGACAGACAGTTTCGGTGTCAGTCAAACCGTCTTTCTAGTCGCTGATCCGGTTCCGTCAATTGAGCAAATTGTGTCCTTTCCTCAATGATTGTTCCGTGCATTCAATCTTGAAAGCGCGATTTTGAAGAGTTTGGAGAATGCGTAACGACTCACCCGTCGTTTACCTGGCATTCAACGCAAAGACCCCGCGAGCAACTGTTTGTGGGGCTTTGCTTCGTTGTAGATCAAGCCGGTTTGCTTCCTGACTCGCCGGTCAAAATAAACTAAGATCGAATTAACGAATCATTTCACAACCGGGATTCGCGGCGAAACGAACCGTGCAACTGGTTTGACATTAGGGGACTCGGCAATGAATCATTACGACAGCGCGGAGATTGACAAATACCTGATCGAATTCGAGAACAACGCTACGCTGTATGAAAATGATCTCGAAAAGTTTATCCAACAGCAAAACATTGAATCACAGTACGCTCAACAATTGCGGGAAACGTTGCATCTGAGTCAAAACATCGATCTCCTGTCGGGAGCGAGTGATGCAGGTCCGCGCGAGCAACAGCAGGCCGAGGATCTGACTAATGACTTTGGAGGCGAGTACCGATTCATTCGTGAACTTGGACGCGGGGGAATGGGAACTGTTTGGCTTGCCGAGCAGCTCATGCCGCTACGCGAGGTTGCAGTAAAACTGATTCTGACGGATCTCGATTCCCGACTGGTACAGCGGAGGTTTGAGGCGGAGCAGCAATCTCTGGCACTGATGGAACATGCAGGCATCGCAAAGGTGATTGATGCCGGAGCGATTGAGGGAAAGCGGCCCTATTTCGTGATGGAGTATGTCGATGGGACTCCCATCACAAACTACTGCAATGACAACCGTTTGTCGCTGGAGGACCGACTGGCGCTTTTTCTGCAGTTGTGCGATGCGATTCAACATGCCCATCAAAAAGGCGTCATTCATCGAGACGTCAAGCCCGGCAATATTCTGGTTACTCAAATCGACGGGATGCCTCATGTCAAAGTAATTGACTTTGGACTTGCAAAAATCACTTCCGGCCAGGGTGCAAATCTGGATCTGACCCAAGCCAACGTTGCGCTCGGTTCTCCCTTGTGGATGAGCCCGGAACAGACGCAGTGGAAGTATAAGGATGGACAATCAAGGGTCGACACAAGGTCGGATGTTTATTCGCTGGGCGTGATTCTGTACCAGCTATTGACCAATACGACGCCCATCGCATCCAATCGATTTGAGGATGCAGATCGTATTCAGTTGTTCGATGCGATTCGTAACGAGGTACCACCGTATCCTTCCCGCCGCATCACCGAGAGCAAGGAGAGTAGCTCGTGGCTGGAAAGTCAGTCATCGTCAGGCGTGTCTGGATGGAGAAATACGCTCCGCGACGATCTGGACTGGGTGACGATGAAAGCGATCGAAAAAGAGCCCGACCGGCGATACGCCACGGTCTCAGCATTGGCGGACGACATTCGGCGGTTCATCTCCGGGAATGCCGTGGTTGCTCGCCCGCCTTCGACGGCCTATCAGCTCAAAAAATACATCGGCCGCAATAGGGCAGCTTCGATTGCCACTGCGATTGCTGTTGTGTCCCTGATTGCCTGTTCTGCAATTTTTGTTTGGTCTGCCATGGCGGCCGTACGAGAACGTGAAAGGGTTGACGGACTGCTTGAATTATTTGTGAATGAAATCGAGGCAGCCAATATCTACGAATCAGGTATCAGATTTAGCGAAGAAAACCGGAATCGCCTTGTTCGCTTTGTAAAGGAAATTGACAATCTGCCACTTCGAGGCTCGCCAAAGCTTGAATTCAAATTGCGCATGCCTTTGGCCAACAGCCTCGTTAGCCTGGGGGAAGTGAATCTGGCCAGATCAGAATATCAAAAAGTTCTCGAAGTGGCCAAAACACAACTCGGTAATTCGGATCCTGCCACCATCGATGCGAGAAACAAGTTTGCATTCATCCACCTTGCCAGAGACGAGAACGAGGAAGCCAAAAACCTGCTGAACGAGAATCTCAAACTGATTTCGGAGGTGAACGTTGCGTCGGAGCTGCAGTTGGAATGTGAACTTGGTTTGGCCAATTCGCTAGACACTCACAAAGATGTCAAGCATGCAATCGCCGACTATCGGAGGATTATTTCCAACTGCAAATCCCAACTTCCCGAAGGGCATACGTTGACGATTCGTGGCCTTGAATTACTCGGCCAAGCCCTGAGTTCACGCGGTGAGTTTGAAGAAGCTGACCGATTGTTGAAGGAAGCAAAATCTCTTTCTGATCGCTTTCTTGGCACGGATTCTGCGCGCTCCCTGGGACTTGGCATTGATATTCGCGTCAACGAAGTGGACTGGAAAAGCAAATTGTTCAGCGTCGACGATCGGCTGGAATACCTTGACGAAATTGTGGCCAAACTTGGTGAAAGCAACCCCAGGGTATTGATCCTGCGTAGCGAAATTGCTGAATCGTTATTACCACAGCTGAATATCGAGGAGGCCTTGCTGGTTGTCGAAGATGGAATATTGGCTTGCAAAAACAACGCTTCGGATCGAAAGTTTGAACTTGCCACGCTGTGGTTCATGAAACTCAAGAGTTTTTACACGGGCGGTCGTTTTGGCGAATGTGTGGAATGTTATGAGAACGATGTCGTTCCAAATCTTTCAGACTGCATTCGGGAAGACTCTGACCTCAATGTGAGAATTCAATATGCCGCAGTAAGAGGGTATCACGGTATCGAAAATTTTGAACGAGCAGAGGAGCTAATTGCAACTTACGAGCCAATTGCCAAACAAGTCGAAGGGAGTTACGGCATCATTCGAAACAACCTGCGCAAACAAGCGGCAAGTATCTTGCAGGAAAAAGGCAGATATGACGAAGCAGTCAACATCTATAAAGATATCTTTGTCGAGCGTTTGAGCGATTTCGGAGAATTTTCACGCGATGCATGTGTGGCCAACTATGACCTTGGAATAGCACTGCATCTTGCTGGACGACAGGATGACGCACTAAAAGCTTTTGAGAGAGCCAGCCAGGTTGCGAGGAAAGTCTTTGATACAGGCTGGAGTAGTGTTAAATGTAAAATGGAAATGGTATTAACGGAACAGTATCTCTACTCGAACCAAATTCAAAGATCATTTGACGCGGGCGAAGCACTGTTGGAGGTTTTGTGGCCTACTGAGGAATACAAAGACCTTAACGTAGTTCGATTCAAGGCGCAGATCTGTCAAGCTGAGTCGGCTGCTCGGTTGGGTAAAGTTGATGTTGGAAAACAACTTCTTGCAAAAGCCAGAAAGGGCGCCGAAAAATTCGACTACCTGCGCAAAAGTTCGTATATGTCCCGCTTGAATTTGATCGAGGGCATCTTCAGTTTTGAAGATGGCGAGTTTGAGAAAGCGGAAGAATTGCTGATCGGTGGCTTGAAGGCTGTAATAGCAAGTCGATCACCCGATCGCTCTGATCTGATTCAGGATACGCTAACATCGCGTCGCTACGCGTCACAACTTGCCCGGCTTTTTGAAAAATCCGGGCAACCGGACAAGGCAATGCAATATCGAGATATGAAGTTTTCATTTGACGACATGTAGTGGTCGCCCAAATCAACTTGAGCGCGACCTATAGTGTTTGATAGGCGGACATCGCCTCGTGGAGTCTTTTGATTCCCCGTCGATAGACGGACGCGACTGAGTTGGGATTCATCTCAATTCGTTCTGCGATTTCTGAAAACTTGAGTTGTTCGAAGTGACGCAGCGCAATTACCTTTTGGGAAACCGAATCCAGCGACCCCAGGGCACAGTAGAGCAACGATTCGCTCTCCAGAGAAACAAGCATTCTCGATGGCGTCTCATCGTTTCCAGAAAAATCGAACCACGAATGAATCGTGCTTTCGAGGTTGGTTTTGCGACAGAAATCCAAAAATGTGGACTTCAACATGCAGTAGAGCCAGCTGGCGAGTTCCGCAATGGAGCGACCATGAAACGTCTCCCTTCGACGCCAGGCTTTTAGGTAAGTTTCCTGAACGATGTCATCAGAGCTTATTTTTTTTGCAATTCGATTGCGGTGCAACATCTGATTTGCTTTTGCAATGAGTCCACATTTGAAGTGCTCGCAAATGTCAGTCCATATCTCAGTGTTGCCGGACTTGAGTTCTTCAATTGATGTGGGCACCAGCTCCAATTGTGTTGTGTTGATCATGTCCGCCACCTTTGTCTCAGTTAAGAATCACCCGCTTACCATCCACAATCATGAACCAGAGGCGGCGAGGATTCAACATCCAGCCAGGATGATTTTTTGATTCTTTGTGAGTTGGTTTTTCTTTTATCTATTTCGAAAAATTGTTGCACAAAAATTCAGGGTAGTCTCGTAGGACTGTAGGCATCTCAACCAGGCGAGTGCAAAGGAAGTCAGGATAAAGGTAACGGCTACGATTGTTTTTTGATTGGTTTCACGACGCAGCCATTGGGCTCAGAGATTGCTTTGGCTGTTGTCGACTACCAAATCTGAATCGCTGTCTCCAGTTGCACGCCAAGTTTCTCATTGACCTGAGTTTTCACAAGGTCAACCAACTGAACGACGTCAGCGACTTTTGCGCCCGGGTTGGCGACAAAATAGTTTGGAT
>CAYUNP010000213.1:0-8303 GCA_964446085.1 uncultured Pirellulaceae bacterium | reverse complement strand
GCAAGCGAGTGAATAGACCGCGGTATTCACTCGCTTGCGCTTCGGGCTTGTATTGCTCATGCAATTTCCTGGGTAGCGAGGGATCGATCCCTCGCCGGGTTGTGATCCTGCGTATCATTTGGGCGTTTCGCAGGCGTGGTGCTTCTTTGGCGTTGACCTCGATTCAAAAAATTGATTAACGTCCTGTCTTCAATACTATCGTGGGCCGTCCTGTTTTGGCGGCTGTCACGACGTTCGGTGCAGGTGAAGCATGTTCAAGCGAAAAAGAAGATCGAAGGCGCCAACTCTTTCAGAGGACATCCGTGAGGTGCGGAATTCCGGAATTCGTACCGCGATTCTGGTGACGCTGTTGGTGTCAGGAGTCGTGCCCGCGATTTCGATGATCTTTGGAGGACAATCCGGAGTTCCATTTTCGGCGCATCTGAAACAGATGGCGTCCGTTGTGCTGCACACCTATCCGCTGACCGTGGCGATCGCAATGATCACTCTGTGTCGGCAGCAAAAATGGTTCCTCTTTGGCAAATGGTTCGTGGCTGCTTCGATCATTCTTTTAAGTGCCAGTTTGGGAAACTTCGTGGGCCAGATGACTGGATATGGAATTGTTGAGCCAGTTGCGATCTTTGAACAACCTTCAAACCCAATTTTTGCAATTCCGGTCGTTATCATCAATTTGCTGGCCGGCTTTTATAAAGCGTACGGATTCAGAACGTTTTGTGCATCTATTGTTGTTGGCATTTATGCGGGGCGAAGTGCCAGTCGGTTTCTGCAGCATGTACCCGCCGATCGCAGCGACGCGGTTGAGCTTGCGAAAGACCTTGTGGATTTGCGACGTCGAGACGCTGCCTAGCGGTTCTTGAAATTGACTTTGGACAGGAATGAATCAATGCGGCGAACCGTAGGTATCAATCGACTTGCTGATGCAGTTGCGGAATGCGAACGTTTGCTTTCGACTGGCTACACAAAGCAGGGGGAAATGGTCGTTGGGGCAAATCTGCCAACACATTCGGCTTACGATCGAATGCAACATGACTGGTTATCCAACCTGGATGACCGTGTTGGCTTTTCCACTACGACCGATTCTGAGACGCTTTGGATTGCCGAAGTTGCTCGCAGGGAGGCTCCCAAGGGGATCCCGACGGCGCCGATGTTTGTGCCGCCGGGCAGTGTTGACGATGCTCAGGAAGTCGAAGCATTCGCTCGTTGTGTCGAAAAGTTCATGTCCTGGGAAGGTGCGCTTCTTCCACATCCCGGGTTTGGTTCAATGAGCCACGAAGAGTTTGAGAAATTTCATACTGGTCATATGGCTCATCACCTCGGTTTCCTTGAAATAAAGGGTTAGCCGATGGCAGCTCCTTGAGTTGTGCCGATGCCTCAAAAATCTGAACTGGGGTATGATGTTGCTTTAAATTTTGTTCCAGATTTTGATGCCAGACAATGATTGATCTTCGCAGCGATACTCTTACCAAACCATGCGACGCGATGCGAGCCGCGATGGCCAGCGCACAAGTCAACGACGATGTGATCGATGTCGATCCAACGGTGGCTGCTCTTGAAGAACGAATCGCGGACATCCTGGGCAAAGAAACTGCCGTCTTTATGCCGTCGGGAACAATGACGAACCAGGCGGCGCTGCGGGTTCACTGTCGTCCTGGTGACGAATTTATCTGTGAAGCGGGTTGCCACATCTACAACTATGAACAAGGTGCCTTTGCACAGCTTAGCGGCCTGGTTGCCAAAACGGTTTCTGCCACTGGCCGGAATTTGCAACTGGAGCACGTTCGCAATCTGGTCAATCCGGACAACGAGCACGCAACTTACACACGATTACTTTGCCTGGAGAATACGCATAACAAAGGCGGCGGTATCATTCTTCCACTCGAAGATGTGCAAGCCGTTTGCAGTTGGGCTCGGGAGCAAAGTCTGGCAACGCATCTCGATGGAGCCCGCTTTTTCAATGCGGTCGTTGGTTCAGGAGTCGAGCCAAAAGTCTGGTCGGAGAATTTTGATACGATCAGCATCTGTTTCTCGAAAGGCCTCGGAGCACCGGTTGGATCCTGTCTGGCTGGTGATCGTTCGATGCGAAAAGCAATGGTTCGTCATCGCAAAGTTCTTGGCGGAGGCATGCGGCAATCGGGAATCATTGCAGCCGGAGCCCTTTTTGCGCTCGACAACAATATCGATCGGCTTGCCGAAGATCACGCCAATGCGAAACGCTTCGCCGAGACCGTGGCGCAGCATCCGAAGCTATCGATTGACATTGAGACCGTGCACACCAACATCGCCATTTTCCATGTCGATCCTTCGGTTTCAACGGCGGCCGACTTTGTGGAACGCTGCAACAAAGCGGGTGTCTCGATGTACCCTTTCAGTCACGACACCGTTCGGGCAGTGACGCACATGCACATCTCGGAAGAGGATGCAGTGAAGGCCGGCGAGATCGTTTGCGACTGCGCTACGTAAAGGCAGTATCGGTCGGCCCATGTAAGTGCATAGGCCGGCCTCCGATCCGCATGTCACGTTAAATCCGTTACCTGGTTTGCCACTTTTTGAATTGTGGCGAAGCGACGAAGCCTTTGTATTCTTCGACTTCGCTCAAGTCGACAAACTCGTAACCGTAGTCGTCACGGAGAATCTGCAATTGCTGCAGCACTTCTTCGTAGTTTCCTTCGGTCAATGCAATTGTCAACAGATAGTCGTGAGCATCGGGCATTTCAATCGATTTAGCGTCGACTGGCTGGATAAGTTCTTTGGCCTTTTCCAGGTCATTGAGCACTGCCAGGTTTGCGGCGACCATCAAGTCAAGGAACGGGTCACCTCCAGTCCATTCTTTGAGCGATGCATGCCCTTTCAAAATCATTTCGGTGTCTTTGTGTGAGACACCTGCATCGAGTGTCAGGATTCCTGCTGCAGCGTCGCCTGGAAATGTCTCCAGGTATTCATCAACGGCCCTGGCGTAATTGTCGCCATCATCAAGTTCAGTCGCCATAATCCGATAGAGCATCGGCATTTTACTTTTGCGAAGTCGCTCGGGCATTCGTTTGTAAACGCCAAGTGCAGCATCCAGTTTTCCTGCGCTGATTGCGGTGTGCATTTCTTTTTGAGCTTTGATGTCGTCAAGGAATTGTTGTTGCGCTCCTGACAACCGGCCAGCGATAGTGAGGCTCTGCGCCCCTGCACCGATGACGTTTCGGAACGTATCCGACATTTCTTCGCCGGTCATTGCGATGAAAAATTGATCGGCTCTCACGCGGCCTCGCACGTTGACGACCCGGAAAAGGTGGTAGTTAAATCCACCAGTCGGATCAACCAGTCTGAACAGTGCAAATGGGTAGCCTCCACGTCTTTTGATGTGGACCAGTTTGTAGCTGCCCTTCACCATGGCGTCCGAGATTTCTCCGGAAAGTGTCGGAATCGCTTCCATCGCTCCCTGCATCAGGCCATTTCGATGTTTTTCTGCAACGTCCAATGAATCGATGGATCGCCCCAGAATTTCCTTCCACGCAACCAATCGGCCTGCATTGGCAATACTTCGCGTGCGAAGTGCTTCGAGCCAGTCTTCGGCGAACTTCGCAGCCTCGTCATCGGAAACGTTTGACTCCGCTGTCGCAACTTCAGACTCGGAATCCGAATCGAGGGATGGAATTGTGGCTGGAGCCGTGACTGTTTTTTTGGAATCGCAACCGATGAACAATCCAATCGCAATCAGCGAAAGGAACAGGCTGGCAATTTTCAGGTTTTGCATACTTCATTTTCCCGAAGTGGTGGACAGCTTCAGTCGAGAATAACGACCGATTGTGATTGTATCGAATTTCGAAGTGACTTGATGAATTTACTACCCAATTCTGACCGGGCGTCGGCTTTAAAAGTTCGCACCAGCTCTTCGATGGGAGCCATGTTAATCCAAACATCAATGTCTGGAAGTTGAGCCTCGATTCGATCGGCCCATTCAATGATCAGAACTTCACCGTCGTCGACTCGCTCGAACAGATCCAGTTCATCAACTTCTTCAGCATGCTCGATACGATAGGCGTCCATGTGCAACAGTTTCAGGCGTCCTGCGTAGGGAACGCAAATCGTGTAAGTTGGACTAACCACCGGCTGTGGAATCTCCAGACCTCGCGCGATGGCTTGCGTAAGACGAGTCTTTCCACTGCCAAGCGTTCCGCAGAGGCCGATGACCATACCGGCTTCCAGGTGGTTGCCGATCAGGACACCGAGACTCTCCGTTTCCGGTTCAGACTTGAGCGTTACTGACAGGTTGCTCTCTATGATCCTGGTGTCTCCCTGTTTTCGAGTGTTCGCAATCGCCACGGGATCGAGTGCGAAAATACCGATGCCATGCTCACGCAAGCGTAAGGCATGGCATCATTGGTTGGTTACTTTGGTTAAACCGACTTGGCGAATGCTTCCATGTCTGCTGCAAAGGCATCGAGCCGCTGGAGCATTTCACCTCGGCACTTCTCAACGTCGTTCGATTGTTCAGCAGCAACGGTTGTGAACATGTAGAACTTGATCTTCGGCTCGGTTCCTGAAGGGCGAGCTGCGACGTAGTTTCCTTCGATCTCGGTTTCAAAGAAAATCAGATCTCCAACGGGGCCTTCGAAAGACTTCTCTGTTCCATCTGCAAACTTGCGAACCAGGCTGCCGTAGTCTGCGACGGATTTGATCGCCAGGCCGCCAAGTGTTTTTGGAGGAGAGCTGCGGAACGTCGCCATCAGCTCTTTCATTTTCTTCATTCCGTCAGAACCTTCCATGCGAATGTTGATCAGACGTTCCGCGTGGAAACCGTATTTCTGATAAAGCTGATCCAGATGTTCGTGTAGCGAAATCCCTTTGGCTTTCACCATCGCAGCCAACTGACTCATCAGCAAACAGGCGATCGCACCATCCTTGTCGCGACAGTATTGCCCGATCAGGAACCCGTGAGACTCCTCGGTGCCGTAAAGAAATTCATCGGCTCCCTCGTCGTCCATCACGTTGCAGATCCATTTGAATCCGACAAGGTTTTCATCGTTGCACTTGATGCCGTAGGATTCACAAATGCGTCGCAGCATCCGTGTCGTTACCAAAGTCGAAACGAAATAGTTTTCCGGCTTCAGGTTGCCTGCCGCTTGATGTTGCGATGCGATGAAATCACCCAACAGTGCGCAAAGTTGATTGCCATTGAACGTTTTCCATTCGCCCTTTGGGTCCATCGTCACTGGTGCCGCAGCGCCCATTCGATCGCAGTCCGGATCTGACGCCAGAATCAATTCAGCACCTGTCGTCCTGGCGTGTTCGATGATCGCGTCGAATACAGCAGCGTTTTCCGGATTCGAAACGTGCCCAGGCACATTGGGAAAGTCGCCACTGGGCTCACGATGCGGACCGTAGATCTCAAGATCACTGAAGCCAGCGGTTTCCAGTAAACTTTTGACATTGAATTCGCCAACACCATGCAACGGCGAGTAGATCACTTTCAGGTCGCGTGGTCCTTCGAAGCTGACTTTCAGATGTTCCTGCATCAACGCTGCATCGGTCTCTTCACGGACCATGTGAACTTTTCCGTCAGCGACCGCTTGTGCAAAATCGGTAGTCGGAATCTCATCGACTTCGGCGACCTTCGCGATGACGGCTTTGTCATGCGGCGGAATCAGTTGGGCGCCGTTGGACCAGTAAACCTTGACCGCATTGTCGCTGGGCGGGTTGTGGCTGGCCGTCACCATGATGCCGCAGTCGCATTGTTTGTAGCGGATCAGGTAGGACAGTTGTGGCGTACTGCGATAGTCGTCGATGAAGAAAACTTCGAATCCGTTGGCGACCATGATGCCCGCACAAAGTTCGGCGAACTCCCGGGAGCGATGTCGCGTGTCGTAAGCGATGCCAAACTTCCAGGGACCTTCGGGTTTGACTTCCTTGATGTACTGGGCCAGGCCCTGAGCACTTTCGCCGATCGTTCGCTCGTTGATTGAGTTGCTGCCGAAAGGATACATCTTGCCACGGCGACCACCGGTTCCAAACGGAATCACAGTCCAAAACGCGTCGTCAAGTTCCTGCCATTTACCCTGTTCGACGTGTTCGATGATTTGCGGCACGTACTGCGAGTAGCGCGATTCGGTCAGCCAACATTTGATGTTGCCGACTGCGGATTCGGTAATGTGTCCAGCGGCGCTGGCGTCGTGGACTTTTTGGAGACAATCGCTGCTATCAACGGGAAGGGAAGAATCTGACATGGGAATCGTTGTTTTTGGTAGAGGTTACGTAGTAATTTGTTGGTCGGGACGGACAGTGGGATCGAATTGGGCCCTGAAATAACGGAAACTGAGCCCCTGGTTTCGCGGCATCACGTCTGTCCGATACCGAAACGAGGATGGGACTGACAAGCCTACCGTTAAAACCGTGAGCCGGCGGCATGATTCTAGTCAGATAACGCTTTGGCGGGTACAACTTGGCTGAAAATTAATCTTCTCCTACCCAACTTGAACGATGAGCACTTCCGGCAAAAGCGAACCGATTATCAGCGTATCTGGCTTACGTGGAATTGTGGGCGAAAGCCTCGATCCACTTTTGGCAATCAAATACACGACCGCCTACGCCCAACTGCTGGAGGCTGAAGGGCCGATTGTGGTCACACGCGACGGACGTACGACCGGTCCGATGTTGGCCCAGGCAATTTGCAGTGGTTTGAATTCCATTGGACGAGACGTGATTTACGGCGACGTTGCGGCGACTCCGACGACGGGCATTCTGGTCCGTGAGCACAAGGCGGTTGGGGGAATTCAGATCTCAGCCAGTCACAATCCTCCGCCCTACAACGGGATCAAGCTTTTTGATGCCACTGGCCGCGTGATCAACGCTGAGGCTGGCGAAAAAGTCATCGATGCGTATCGCGATTACGAGTTGCAATCTGTTGGCTGGGAGAAAGTTGGAAACACGACCCAACTCGACGACACCACTTCAGCACACCTGAACGCTGTTCTGTCGACGGTCAACGCGGATGCGATTCGTGCGAAGAAATTCAAAGTCGTCCTCGACAGTCACCACGGTGCCGGTTCGGTGCTTGGCCAGCAGTTGCTGCAAAATCTTGGCTGCGACTTTCAGTGCCTTGGTGGCGAACCTGATGGCCTGTTTGAGCATCCGCCTGAACCAACCGAAGCCAATCTACAGGATACCGCGAAAAAATCGGTCGCCTTCGGAGCCGATGTTGTCTTTTGTCAGGATCCCGATGCCGATCGGCTGGCCATCATCGACGCCAGTGGAACCTATATCGGTGAAGAGTACACATTGGCGATTACGTTGAATCACCGTTTGCAACAAACACCCGGCGACGTGGTTATCAATTGCTCGTCGAGTCGTATGTCGGCTGACATTTGTGCTCGCCATGGAAGCACACTGCATCTGAGTGCCGTCGGTGAAGCAAACGTAACCGGCAAGATGTCGCAGCTAAACGCGGTTTACGGCGGTGAAGGAAATGGTGGTCCCATTGATCCCAAAGTCGGCTACGTGCGAGACAGTTTCGTCGCGATGGCACAGGTGCTCGACGCGATGGCGGCAACAGGAAAATCGGTCGCCGAACTCAAGACCGATATTCCGTCCTATGAAATTCACAAAACGAAAGTCGCTATCGATCGTGACAAAGTGCCCGCGCTTTACGACCAGCTGCAGCAAAAATATTCGGATGCCGAACATGGCACGATGGACGGCTTACGTTTGGATTGGTCGGATAAATGGATGTTGGTTCGCCCCAGCAACACTGAACCGATCGTTCGCGCGATTGCGGAAGCAACTTCCCTGGAGGACGCCAAAGAATTGTGTGATGCCGCCGCCGAGATCGCAGCCCAGCTGTAGGTGAGGCTTTCATAACCCGACGCGTTACAGGAAATTGCATTGAGCTTCGCATGTCGCTGATCTTGAAAGACTTGCAACAAATACAAGCCCGAAGCGCAAGCGAGTGAATCGACCACTGTATTCACTCGCTTGCGCTTCGGGCTTGTATTTGTTAATGCAATTTCCTGGTTAGCCAGGGGTCGATCCCTCGTTAACGCGTCGGGTTATGATCTACTGCCAACAAATCTGGAAAAGACGGACCTACATTTCAGTTGACCTACAAACATGCAGCACATTATCGCAACCGACGAAGCTGGCTACGGTCCCAACCTTGGACCGCTGGTGATCGGTGCGACGCGATGGGAATCGTCAGATGAAAACCATGATTTCCAACAGACACTCTCGGAATTCGTTTTCGACCAGAAAAGTAATCTGTCCCAATTTGAAAAACGCACTGATTCATGTGGCTTGATGATTGCGGACTCGAAAGCCGTCTA
>CAYUNP010000212.1:0-8307 GCA_964446085.1 uncultured Pirellulaceae bacterium | reverse complement strand
TCAACATTGCTTTGTCAGCTATCCGTTGATGCAACCGACCAGCACTGTTGTTCGAAGTACGGGCTTTAGCCGGAATCGTTCCGCTTGAATTCCGACTAAAGCCAGTACTACGAACATTCTGTACGATTGATCGACAACGCTATGAAAATTTCACAACTCATACCAGCAACGGACTACTTCCTGGTTTCAAGCTTTCCAACGGAAGTCGGTTTCACAGTTTGAAGCTTCGCAGGAGCCTGAACAGAACTCGATGGAGCCTTTAAAGAACTTTGAGGAGCTTTCAATGACGATCCAAACGTGAATGGCAGCGTGTTGCCGAATCGAATTCTGAACTGGAGTAAATCAAAAATATTGACCGAGCCTCCTGCGTCGAAATCCATAAAGAACGCGTAGCTTGCATCTCCAGCAAACGCGCCAAAGGTTTGACGGAACGAGAGCAAGTCAAAGACGTTGATGGTCCGGTTTCCGTCGGAGTCACCGTACCAGGCGAAGAACCCATCGGATGCCACATCACCAAAAACAAAGTCCTCGCTCATCGGAACTCCGCTCCGGGTAACCAGATCAGCCGTCAACGTGAGCTGATAGTTTCCGTCTTCCAGTGCGTTCTCAGAATTGCGGACCAGAGATTCGAATTGAATCGTGGCGATGGTTTGGTCGTTGACAAGCTGTTGCGAAACGCTGGTCGAGACTGGAACAAAAGTCGCCGCTGTAGCGGTGCTTCGCTGCACAACAGAAATAGCTCCTGCAGCGAATTCCACATCGCCATCAAGAGTAATCGTGATTGATTCAATAGCAGATCGCTGTGCTTCCCCTACATTCAACTCGACGCCTGCCACGGTCGGCGGTGGAAAACTCTCACTCAACTCCACAATCAAACGAGGCCCGTTGCCGCTACTGTTATCTTTGGAGTCGAAACGGGTGGCTCCCGCAGATCGATCAACATTCTCGCCATCGACACGAACTTCCCTTGCGACCAACAAACGCAGTTCATCAGACGGATTTGCATTTACAAAATCTGTGATATCCACGGAAACCGTCTCGGTGTCCTGGGTAAATGTCAAATGGCCGACAAACTCAGCCGTATCACTGACACCTGTAACAAAATTGTCAGCGATTTCAGTTGCCGGCCCCTGCGAATCAAGCAAGTTATTGACGTCGTTCCAGGTGACGGTGTCCTCATCCCAATCGTCACCACGAATTGCAAACACGTGAGTCGTTACTGAATCAGCCGAACCTTCATTGACTTCTCCGAAAACTTCCAGAACCGCTCGACCAACGATCGAGTTGCCGATTCCCGAGGTATCAAACTGCAGCAACCCTACGGCACGACCGTTAGGGCCGTCGGTGACGTTACGGACAAAGACATTGTTACTGGCTCCAGAGTTATTGTTAATGTTGTTGCCTGCGCGAACCGTTGCATCGTCAGTCGGCGTGAGCTCGAGGACGCTGGCGGAAGCTGCTGTTGGAACGGAAATCAACAACACACTTTCGCCTGACTGCTCAATGTCGATCTGTTGATTGCCAGGAATAGCGAAACGTCCTGTCACTTCGGCGATATTCCCTGCAGAAACCTCTTCGACCTGAACGATTGCTCCGGCCCCAATGCCGAGCGACGAAAGATCAAAAGTCAAATTGCGATCGTTTGGCGATTCGTTGGCTGAAAGAACGTAATACGTTTCATTGGACGGGTCGAAACTCGTTGCAACGTCAAGGTTATTGACATTGTGGTCGGCCTCTTCCATGAGCAATTTTGAACCGACAAAGCCCTTTGTGAACAGTTTGAGGACGCCAGCAGCAGAGGTCGCACCGCCAACGTTGTAAGGTGCATCAAAGCGGCTATTGGTGAAGATCCCGTTTCTCTGCAGAAAGTCATCTTCGGCATTGGAATCGAACTTGAACAGAAACAGCTCGTCCGCCTGCTGATTGGCCAGCCCGGTAAAGATTCCTCCAAGACGAGCATAGCGAGATGGCGTATTCAAATCGTCAGAGCGGGTAGCAAACGTGCCATTACTGTGAACATTGAATTCCGTCAGACCAAACTGAACGTCGCCCGTCAGACCATTGTCGGCGATGTCGCGTGCTGTTTCCTGCTGAATGAAACCGAGATCATCTGCATACCGGCGACCGTCCTGGTTGTACTGTTGGTAGGCGTAGGTGTGAATCAGTTGAAAGCCAGGATCCGTTTGCCCAAGAAAGTTGGTGTTAAGATTGTTGATGACTAGTTCACCCCAGCCCTGGTTGTCATCACGTGTGTCCGAGTTGTCTGTCCGTGCAAAGTATTCGTTTGCTCCACCGGCAGTAATCGGTGCCATAATGTTGGGCTGTAGGCTTTTTCCGAAATCGCGATTCACGTCCTGGAGAGCTCCCTGAATGGCATCCGAGGCAAGCTGCAAACGGTTGAGGAAATCTTCCTGAGTCACATCCTGACTGCCAGCATCTGGCTCGTTGTACATACTGTATCTTTCGACATCGAAGTTGCTGCCGAGATAGTAAGCCTGAGCGTAGTAGTGTTGCCAGTGCTCCCAACGATCAGCCCAACCATTGGCAGTGCCGTTAGCCGCAAAAGGAAACTGTCCTTCGGTGCGGTTGATGATCGCCAACGGACTGATGCCGTTGGATGCGAATTCGCTATACGCCAGTTGGAACTTGATAAAGCCCGAAAGATTGTTTTGATAGCCGTCTTCGAATTCGGCAAAATTGATCAAGCTTGGATCTGTTGGATTCGCCCGCACCGCAGCGCGACGAGCGAGAAAAGTCTCCAAACTGTTGACGCCATCGCCATGGCCGGGGATATCGTCATTCTGTTCGATGTTTGGCGCTGAAGTAAAAATCCTCGCCCCGTTAACGCCAGTCCATCTCCAAAAACTGGTCGTGTTGGCTTCCGGAATGTAGTTGCCACTATTGAGCCCAATCACTGCGGGCGTGTTGCCAACAGCATCAGAGTTAATAGTGACGGTTTGCCCGACGCTAACTTCACTGGAAAGAAGCAGGCCCAGCATCAAGCAGCAGGCCAATTTTTTGGGCAGAGCAAAATTGATTTGAAGAAATTGAAAGGAAGGGAAACTCATGGTGAGAACTCTATTAAAAACGTGGAAGAATCCGGTCTTCTTGGAAGTGAAAGACGATTCTTTGCGTTGATTTAGGCGTCATTAGGGCGCAGGCACACCCAATACAATGGAAGTATGCCTGCCAATTTGCTTATCGTCAACAAATATGGATGACTACCATCGGATGCCCCTACCGAAAAAACAAGTCCGATTGCTTTTTTGTGAGAACCGCTACCAACTTCGCCTGCAGAGATTTCAATTCCGAAACCAGTTGAGGCACCGTTGTGGACATTTTCGCATCCGATCAAAAAATGGCATATCGGATTCGCTGCCAAGAGGTATTCGATACCGAGAGGTTAATTGAATTGTCACGGCTCAACCTATTTCCTGAAACGCCGAATGCTCGTTCTTGTTGCTTACAGGCAAACTTTCAATCAATAGCCGTCGGAGCTTGCGAGGCACATTTTTCTTTGGCTCGCAAGCTAACCGTTTCCAACGCTTCTTTCCAGACTGCGGGGCACCAAGCTGACGCTGAGCTTCAATTGATCTGGCGCCGCCGCTCGTTTGCAATGCTTCAGCTGACACGCTGGCGACGCAGCAGGAGCCCGCACAGCAAGAATGCAGCCCCAATTCCAGATGGTTCAGGAACCGCGGAAGTTTCCAGTCGCAAAACCGGCCCATCAAAATTCGCATTTTCACTTGACGCAAAATCGATAACTCCAAAGTTGTTTGATTCCAACCGAATGGTCAGGAGGTCCGCTCCATCGATTACTGACTGGATACCGGTTAGATCGGTGAAATCGAAAGTGACCAGATCTCCATCACTGGTTGTCGCAATCGGGACTGAGAAGTTCCCGGAATTCAAACCAGTTGCACTAAAATCGGCGATATCAATATTTCCATCCCCCGCGTATACGAATGCTTCGATCGGAACACTGGGACCGATTACATTGGATATGTTACCGTCGTGGACGAGTCTCAATTCTGCTGAGTCAAGAGTTGATCCGGCCGCTATTGAACCGAGATCAAATTCAAAAATGATACTGTTCGCATTGCCTCCCGATTGCGAAACAGTGAGACGAGTTCCGGTCGTATCAACAAAGTCGCCACCGAAAATGCGAGTGAAACCATCCGCAGTTGGAACAAAGTCAGTGACCACATCGGCGCTCGCAATTTCGGGAGCCGCCAGCGAAGCCAGACAAACCACCAACGCGATACCAGGCAAAATTCCTATATTTCGTCGTACTTTCATTTTATTTCCAAATCCAAAACAAAATCTGTCACATCGATCAGAAACCTGGAGGAAACTCTTGGGCACTCAGCCGCAGGTCATATTCGAATCTGAAGGATGTCTTTCCTTGAAGAGACCAAACAGAACGTCAATCAGACAAAGGAAATGAAAATGGCCAAAATAAAATTTGGGCCTGCGGCAGGCGGAGACGGGGAGGCTCCCTGCCGATTTGGAAACCTACCGAGCCGAGGTATTGGTTTTGCCCAGAAAAGGACGATTTCGAGGATTTCTGGTAGCAACCCGACGGCAAGCTGGTTCGAGGTAACGGGCCAGTTTGAAAAGGTCGGGCTCCATCAAAATGATTGGTCACAATCCAGGATGGAAGAAATCATGGCCAGCCTGTGATTTGCATTCTATTCACCAAAAAAAGAGCAGGCCGAACCTGCTCTTCCAAAATCAAATTTGCCACAGCTCAAAAACGTCAAAAACCTATTGATCCTCAGGCGCTTTCCCATCGATCCATGGACCGCCCAACTTCATGTACTTCGGCTCTTCAAGAACACTTCCATGATCGCCAGCTTTCCAACCTGGAATGTGTTTTGCCTTACCTCGTTCCTCCGAGATCTTCTCCCAGCCTTTGGACCACGAATCATCGCCTTCGGTGACACTTAACTTGTCCTCATCAAAGAAGAAAACCTTGCCCTGACGGTAACTCAGTGCCCCGAGGATAACGGTCGTGATCGCGGCAGCACCCAGATAAGGATCGTTGTTCACCGCCGCAGGATCATCCGCAACCATCGCGTCCACCCAGTTCTTGAAGTGAGCGTAGGTCGTGTTCTTGATCGTCTCGGTGCTGATTCGCTCAGCCTTGAGACTACTGTCGCGCGTCACTTGAGGACGCTCTGGGACATAGTCAAAGCCATCGAACTCTTCACCATTACCAAAGACAACCGAACCGAAGTGGCCGCGAATCATTTGCCGAATCGGGGAATTCTGACAGGACATGGTTGCCGTCACCAGGCCTTGAACTCCTTCTTTGAAATCCGCGACAACCGTGGCAACGTCAGGAACTTCACGGCCATCGTATTCCAGATAAAGGCCACCGGCACCGACAACACGGCCAGGGAATCTCAATCCAGTTGCCTTCAACATCGAAGTCGTGCGATGCACAAACAGGTCAGTGAACATTCCGCTTCCGTAAGGCCAGAAGCGACGCCACTGGGCAAACTTCTCGCGATCAAATTCCTCGTACTCAGCCAGCCCTTCATCCGAGCCAAGCCAGAGTTTCCAGTTGATGTTCTCAGGCGTCATCTTCGGGTCGAGCCCATAGTACCGCCATTGTCCCATCGATGAATTCCGAAAGAACTCAGTTTGGTACATTAAAACTTTTCCGAGCTTGCCTTCGTTGAGCATGTCATTGACTTTGCCCCACAACGGCAAGCTGGTGGACTGAACACCGACCTGCATGACTTTGCCGGACTTCTTCCAGGTTCGGTAAACGTCAACGGCTTCTTCAACCGTCTTGGTCATCGGCTTTTCGCAATAGACGTGCAAGCCCTTGTTCAACGCGTCGATGGTTTGGCGGTGGTGCCAGTGATCGGGAGTTCCAATACAGACCGCGTCGAGATCTTCTTTCTCAAGCATTTCCCGATAGTCGACATACTTCGCCGGCGCCTTCTTGAGCTTTTCTTCGATATGCCTGGCAGCTCTGTCGTTGTTCTCGCTATATACATCACATACAGCGACCAGTTCAATCGGCTCACCTTCACTGGCTAACGTCGTCAACGTTTTGACGTGTGCACTAAATCCGCGACCTCCGGGCCCAATAAATCCGATACGCATTTTTTCGGCTGGCGCAGGAGTCGTCGTTTCGGCTTTGGAAGTTCGAGTCCCAGCGGCAATTGCGGCCGAAGCTGCAGATGCCTTGATGAACTGACGGCGACTGGGTGTGGTCATTTGGAGCCCTTTAATTTGAAATCAGGATTACTTTTTTCACAAAAAGCGAAAATGTAGTGTCTCATGGTGACTGCCCGCTGTCGATGCTGCAAGAGCCATCAAACGCCAGGAACCCAGGTATCGGAAAATCGTTGCGCCTCTGGAACCCGGCTGAAATCAGCCATCAGCGGACTAAAGAAATCTGGCAGCCACTGTATCTCGTGTCTATTGAAAAATATCGACGGCCATGTGAAATATTTTCACGTAAGCTCCTGAAATGATTCAGCTCGCAGTGAGATCGGCAAGCTGAAATGAGATCGGAAAGCTGATGGAAAAGAATGTGATGATGAGCGCTGAAACGGCACAACGACTATTGCCAACCCGTCACCAGAGGATCGTCAACTGGCAACCGAATGCTTGAAATGTTTGACGATAAACCTTTTCATTTGCCAGATCTTTTTTGCTTTGCGAGCATTGGCGTACAAGGTGGAGTATTCAGAAATTGGAATGATCGGGCCGCAATTGATGCCATCGATGATCCAGAATTTATAGTTCGTGTGATCGGCATCCGAAACCTGCACGACGACATTGAACTTTCCAACGTCATTGAAAATGATGCCATCGTTTCGAATGGCAGCAAACCGCTTTAGCGCTTTCAACAATTCATCCATGTTGTAGCCGCCCGTTTTTCTGGCCGTGTCCACGCTTTCAGAAATTTGGCCATCGTAATTCTTGATCGCCTGAAAGATCATGCCTTCCCCCAAATCGGTTTGAGTCTTCCCAAAGTACTCAACCAAATGCGGGAATGCATTTTTCAGATCGCCAAACTTCCTGGCAATCCTTTCAAACTTTTCATGTTCGGCAAAATTCGCGTCCAGTGCCTTGGGCGATTGCAGCATCCGTCGAATCCAGATTTTTCGCGAATGCAAAACCTCCGGCGATTTCCCGGGCGGAATGATCTTGATGATCCTGTTGTCGTCATCAGGATGCATATAGCAATCCCGCTTCATGCCGCCAGCAAAGGGTTGCAAATGAGCCAGTTTTATTACGGTGGAATTAATATGAAGATCTCCATCCCGACTAAAGGCTTCCAGGCACGGTCTCTCAACCAGACGCGGTTTGACAACAGGATTTTTGCGATGGTGCTGCACGAATTTCTGAGTGGCAAGGCGTCCCGTTCATTCGGCAGTCTAAAAAAATTCGCATTGACGATCAATCTGAGTTTGAACAGCAGCCTCAAGAGCCAGAATCGTGCTGGAGAAATGCGATAGCACTTTTATCCTGTGCCTATTTGAAAGATATCGACGGCCATGTGGAATATTTTCACATAGGCATTCTGAAACGACTCCGCCCGCAGCCAGCTCGGCTGCTGATTCGGATCGCCGATGAACGGCCTCAGAATGTAAGCACATTGGATTCCGACGAAGGCATAAGTCACAATCCAGATCGTCATCATTTTGCGATGACGGGGATTGCGAGCAACCAGAGGAGCGTAATATCGATGCAGCAGCAGTTGAGCCGCGATACTTGAAATCCCAAACGCACATGCGTTGAACATGACCGCCAACTGATAGTTTTTTCTACCGGGCTCCAGAAAGGAATACACAAACAATGTCAGCGGAGCCAGCGACAAAAGCACAATCGTCATACCTGCCTGAGCCGCAATGACTCCTCGCACCGACTGTCGAAAGTCATCCCGCAAACCAAGCAGCGAATTTAAAACGAAAAAGCTGGGCAAGGCCACAGCAACCGTGACGCCCAGCAGAATTGGAACTTTGGTTGCCGAATAGATCATCTGGGGCAACTGTTGCACGAACGAACGGTGGCCAGAAAACATGGCGTATGAACCCATGGCAACTCCGTAGATGACTCCGCAGACCGCAACAACCATTGAAACACGGCGGATCGAGGGTGGAGCCGCTTTGACGTCCGCGCGAAGAACTCGATCGAGCGCCAGCAAAGCTGACCTGACAGAGCTCGATCGCAAAAGAGATTTCTCTTTCATGACCCGCCTTACCAAAACAAATTGAAAAGCGTATTGAAGACCGCCTGGAAGAAATTCGAATCGCGAGCTCGCAGCCAGGAGAACTCCAT
>CAYUNP010000211.1:0-8313 GCA_964446085.1 uncultured Pirellulaceae bacterium | reverse complement strand
CACGGCGAAACGTAAAACAACTTCGATAGAATTTGACAGGCTGGAAGCCTATCCCACCTTCCGAGCTATTCGTAGAGGTCTTCGTCGATGCCCAACTCTTCCAACGGAGTCGACAGGGCACCCGTATCGGCAGCCACCGCCCTGCCATGTTCATCAACTTCACCATCGAAAGGCTCGACATAAATCCGATTACCTTTGACGGAAGTGACTTTGACCACATCGCCGGGACTCACAGCGAACCCGTCGCTGACCGCATCGTGTTGTACGCCATCAATGACAACGATTCCGCTGGGCAGCATTTTGGTTTTAGCGACTCCCACCTGACCGATCAGTTTATCAACATCCGATTCCGGAAGAACATCCTCATTCGTATCGGTCATCAGGATCGCTTTTCCCAACGGCGTCAGCGGCCAGACTTTTACCAACAGCCAAAACAAAAACGGCATCGCCAGCGAAGTGCCGCTCAGCACGCCCAGCCCAAACAACAGGCTATGCATGAAAGCGACGATCACGCCGCTGATCAGAAACGTAGCCGCAACGACACCCAGCACGCCTGCCGAAGGAACAAACATCTCGACGACGATGACGAGCACGCCAGCCAGTAGTAGAAGCAAAGATAGTGTTGCGTAATCCATGAGTGGATCGATTGGAGCGGATAAGGAAGACTATATTTTCTGGACAACGACACGATTGGCAACAGCTTCGATGACTTCGACTGGTTCGCCTTTTTGGATCACCTGACCGTTGCTGGTGACATCGTACACTTTACCATCAATTCTTGCTTTACCGGACGGCATGATCGGCGTCACCGCTTCGCCCTTGAACCCCGTCAAATGACTCCAGTCGACAACGGCCTCGGTGTCTTTGCCATCAAGCGAAGCCTCACGCGGTTCGGGCGGTGCCAGTGCAAGCCGCTTGATGATCGGCGAATTTGGAAACACTTTTTGTAACAGCACACCACCGACAATCACCCCGAGCAAAGCTCCCAGGATCGGCAGCAGGGAATAAGCCAGTTTTTCGAACTGAGCTTCACTGTCCGGGATGACGAAATCCTGACCGGCAAGCACCAGCGACAGGACAACCATCGCGATCCCTCCGATTCCAAAGAGCCCGAAGCCCGGCACTACGAACAGCTCGATCCCGATAAACACCAGCCCAACAAGAAACAGCAGGATTTCAAACCAGTCAGCATTCCCTTCAAGATGGTGGCTCCAGAAGAAAGCCATTAGCAACAACACGCCCATGAAACCGAACACGCCGAGTCCCGGTGCAGAAAGTTCATTCATGAAACAGATAAACGCACCGAAAACCAGCATCATCGAAATCACCGGGCTGGTGAGAAACTGGGCAAAGTCTTCCAGCATTCGCTCGGTGTCGGTTGGTTCAAGCGATTCCGGTTCTGATTCGAACTGGTAGAGCGACGTCACGACGTCCATGGACACAGCAACCTTTTCCTGGCCGACACCGATATCTTTTGCGAGCTGAGCATCGATTCCGTTGACGATGTCGAACTTCTCGGCAGCAATCCAGTTAGCGGCTTCCATTTCCGGCAGTTCGTCGAACTCGGCCTTTCCCAACAGCCGCTGTGCTTTGGAGTTGATGTTGCGGTATTTCCTGAGCGCCATTTTTGGGTTCACGATTCCCATCATCATCGACCAGTCGCGGTCTTTTTGATTGGCAACGGAGCGAATCGTGATCTCAAATGATTCGAGTTCAGCCGGCGTCGGTGGCTCGCGTTCGCCAGCGCCCAGCTTTCCGTTTGGTCCAAAAATGATGTCGTCGCAAGCCAGCGCTGCCACGCCAACGATGCCTTCGCAATTGCCGCTCACCCAGGCAACCGTTTTGGCGTCGTCAGATCGCATGTCCGCCAAATACTCAGCCAACCGCAAGGATGCATTGTAAGTTCCACTGACATCTCCAAATTCAATGATGACCATATCCGCTTTGCCGAAAATCTTGCGATCGATCGCGCGACACAGCCACGAAACTTCACCCCCATCAAGCCGCGACGGGATGGTGTATCGGACTGCGTTCCAGATTCGACTATTGTCGATCGAGGAAGCCAGTTGGCTTACCGCGATATTGAATCGCCGCGCCAGATCTGCTCGCGATGTCGTGCGGTGACGGATCAGTCGATAGTCCTCCATCTGTTGACTGCTGAGCAGAGTCGCTTCACCAGCACCGGTGACCTGTGAAAATTCGACAACGTCTCCGGCAGCTTGCATCTCCTCCCGCTTCGATTGAGTCTCGAAAACCGTCTCCACATTGGTAGTCACTCGCTCCAGTGGCTCACCCGATCCAAGCATGCCCAACACCAGCGGTGGAGGCAGCGTCAAACGTTGCTGGGCAATTCCCCGATAGGTTTCCTTGATCCGTTGTGTAACGACTTCCAAATCGACTCCGGCATTGCCGATCGATGCTCGTTGATCCATCGCGATTTCATTGCAGCTGATCGCTGCTAACACAGCATGTCCAACCAGCGCTGTGTCGTCATCGCTGGCGGGAATCCATGCAACCGTACGAACATTTTGGAGCTCGGGGCCGGTAATATATTCAGCCAATGAAACGCAAGCACCAAGGTCACTGCCCTGCCCTGCGTTCATGGACTGCACATCGAATTCAAGAACCAGCACTGAACGATCTTCGGCACGAACCACTGGCGGCAGTTGAGAGACAGCATCGCGAATCTGCTGCTTGATTGCAGCCGCTGCGCTCAACGTAATCGGAAGACCAACTTTCAGAAGTCGCCCGGTGCGATCAGGATCCGGGTCGTCTTCTTGTGAGAGTACGGGGCTCACAGCAATCGAAAGCAGCATCAGAACAATTGCCACAACTCGTAGCCTGGCGATCTCGCCACGATGGCAGATTTTGTTTTCGATTAATTTGGCGATCATGGTTTTCTTTGTCATGACATTCCGATTTTGGTGACTTGCGACAAATACACAAGCACGAAGCGCAGGCGAGTGAATCGACTGCGCCGCACTGCAACTCGAAACAATACCTTGGATTATGATTGTATTCATCAACTGCCGGTCACCCTACAAGAGTACCGAAAATGCAACCAGAGAAAAACAATCTGGTCGCCGATCACCGTGAAATGATGACCGCATCGGTAACTTTAGCCGTCACTCGGCCGGCATACATGGGTGCTGCCGCCAATACGACACTTCCCGTCGACTCCGGAATTTCGCACTCTGGCAGCCCGGATTCTGGAAAATCCGAGATGACTGGCGTTGTAACTCACTCGGAAAAGATTGTGGCTGGGGCGTCTCGCGCGTCTCGTCGCAGTATTGAAGGCAAAGGACTGCGTCGAGACGCCGCAGTCACCATTTCGACCGTTTTGCACAAGTCGGTTATGATATGGAAAAATTCTCTTTCGAACTGGTGAATTGATGGCAAACGGTACAGCTGGCGTTGGTGGCAAAACAATCGAACAGGCACTTGGCGAGCTATCGGACATGACGTCTGGCGTACCGCCGATTGCGACCGAAGAGTTCCAGCAGCGGCTGGTAAAACTTCAGGCGTTGATGAAAGACAACGGCGTCGGCGCGGTTTATCTGCATGCCGGTACCAATCTTTACTACTTCACCGGTTTGAAGTGGAATCCCAGCGAACGGATGGTCGCGGCGATCGTTCCTGCTGAAGGAGAGATCTGCTACATCGCGCCAAAGTTTGAACTTGATACACTGCGGGACTACTGGAAACTCCCGGCGGAAATTCTGGCATGGGAAGAACACGAAAGTCCGTATGCGTTGCTCGGCCGAGCACTCGAATCGATGAACGTCGCAGACAAAGAACTGCTACTCGATGAAGCGACACCGTACTTCATCGTCAACGGTATCCAGTCAGCCAACCCGGCGATCAAACTTGGTCACGCCCAGCCGCTGACCCAGGCATTGCGAAGCCGAAAGTCCGAAGCAGAGATCAACCTGATTCGCCGCGCTCATGAAATGACCCTGACCGTTCACGCAGCAGCGGCTTCGATTCTGCGCCCCGGCATCACAACGCCCGAAGTGGTGGACTTTATCGACAAAGCACATCGCAAAGTTGGTGCTGCAGCTGGATCCTATTTCTGCATCGTACTGTTCGACGTTGGGACCTCGTTCCCACACGGAGTCAAAGACGCTCAAACGCTTCGCGAAAACGACTGGGTACTGTTCGACACCGGGTTCTTACTCGACGGCTACAACTCTGACATCACGCGAAGCTTCTGCTTTGGCGAACCGACTGACGCTCACCGCGCGGCCTGGGATGTTGAAAAGGCAGCACAGATCGCAGCGTTCGATGCAGCCAAAATCGGCGCTCCCTGTGAGGATTGCGATAACGCTGCTCGCGCATCTCTGGAAAGCGCTGGCTATGGTCCTGACTATCAGCTACCCGGATTGCCACACCGAACCGGTCACGGATGTGGGCTCGACATTCACGAAGGTCCAAACCTTGTTCGCGGTGAAAAGACTCCTTTGGAAGCCGGCATGGTCTTCAGCAGCGAACCGATGCTGGTGATTCCTGATCAATTCGGCGTTCGACTGGAAGATCATTTTTACATGACCGACTCCGGTCCCCAGTGGTTTACGCAACCGTCGCATTCGGTTGATGATCCGTTTGGGCTCAATGCAACTTGATAGGAAGCGTGGCATAGCCTCTGGCCTGTGATCTGCATGTCCAAAGGCGCCAAAGGCCTGTGCCACCAAACAACCATGGACGACGAAGCATCCTACATCTGCGATTCATGTGGCGAAGAGATCGTGATTCCTGTCGATCCAACTCAGGGTGAAAGCCAAAAGTACTACGAAGATTGTCCTGTTTGCTGCAATCCGAACCACATTTCAGTGGAGATTATGGAAGACGGTGAAGTCCGTGCCTGGTGTGACCACCGGGACTGATTTTAGTCGTCCAGTACCAGCTGCAGTCGCCGCGAGAAATCGTCCAGAATAATCGCAGTCGCGCCCCAGACTTGATGACCGTTGATTGAAAACCATGGCACGTCTCGATCTTTTGCGTCACTGGCAACCGAAGAGATTTTACGAATCGCGGGGTTCAACAATTGCTCCAGTGATACCGGAATCAGTTCGGCGACCTCTTCTGGTTGGACTGCAAACGTGGGCTCCTTTGAACACCAGCCCACAACTGGCGTCACCGTAAAGTCCGACGGTGGAATGTAGACCGAGTCAAGTTCGCCGAGGACTTCGATCTCGCCTCGCTCAACACCGATCTCTTCCTCGACTTCGCGAAGTGCTGTTTGTTCGATCGTTTCATCTTCCTCGCAACGACCACCGGGAAGAGAGATTTGCCCAGGGTGATGTTGAAGGTCGTCCTTTCGCCGCGTCAAAACGGAGCGTAGCTCCGGCGCGCTGTCAGACTCATAGATCAAAACCATGACCGCTGCCTCGAGTCCGTCGCCCTCGAGATGTTTTGGTCGTGTCTGTGGACGATCGAGCTTCGACGATCCCATTTGCGAAACCCAACCATCGGAGTGCTGGCGGGCGACTGCGGCTTTTAACTGTGTTCGATTCAGCTTCACGGTGCGAGTTGGATTCATGTTTCGAGTCGGTTGCGAGTCAGAACTTTAGCGTCTGGACACGCTAACTGTCGAGCCGTATGTCGCAAGAGGTATTCGGCTCAACTTCTTACAACGCTGGTTCAGAAGGAGTCAAATCAAACTGCGGCGAGGCCTTTGGTCGTTTCTGGCCGGTGTTGCGCCCAAGGTCGACGACATGATAAAGCCAGGAAGTTACTGCCGAATCCATCGCCGAGATTGATAAGGAAGATTGGAAGACAGAGTTCTTTTCTCCCAACGGAGTACCGGTAGGTGGTGCGATCCTTGGTGGCAGCGCATTCAAGTCGCCGACTCAGCTGCTCAGCGTGCGTCCCACCGGCAAACCTGAAAATTCGAAAGACGGCAAATCAAACGACCTGCCCACGATTTCCATTGGCAAAGACTGGAAAAAGGGACAGCAACGGTAGTTGCCAGTCATTCCTTTTGGTGAATGACGATGCAATTTGGTTTTTATCCTGGTCACGAGAACGGCTGCGGAAATCCTCGAGATTGTCCTAATCTTGGCGATGGATGATGATTCTCCCGATCACCGTTCGATTGGACAATTTCTCGCGCAGTTCGCAATTGAGACTTAGGGCTTTTTGTCCTTCGCCTTTGCTTTTGCCCGTTTTGCCTTCACTGTATTGCCAGCTTGCGTAAAGTCACCACGAATGATGTTACCTTCTTCGTCTCGGACGAATTTCATCGTTGCCGCAAGGTCGACCCAGGCAAATTCATCGACTGCAACTGGAACAATTTTCAGTTTCGGTTGGCTGCCAAGTTGGCCGTACATCGTTTCGCCGTCTCGAGAAATCACCATATTGCCCGCCAGAAATCCAAAGCTGTAGCTGCCGACGTATTCGTCCAGTTTTCCGGTAGTGACCTTGATCGGATCGGGCATATCCATTTTTGCTGCATCGAATGAACGGCCACCCTGCGTGTGGATTACCTTTTCAATCTTTCCATCTTTTCCAGCCACGAATTCAACCTGGGCTTTAACAACACGCCATTCAAAAACTGTTTCTGATTTCGGATAGATTCGCATATTTTGTTGGCCTGTAATCTGCGCAAACAGTTTGCTGCCATCGGCAGTCACATTCATCACACCCGACCGGTAGTCGTAACGGCCAACATATTTTGCCAGTACCTCGGGCGACACTTTGAAACCATCGGGCAGCCGCGGTGCATTAAAAGTCGAGCCATTTTGCGTGTGCATCGCCCGAACCACTTTGCCGTCTTTGTCTCTCTGAAACTCGACTTGAGCATCGACAACTTTCCAGAAGAAAGTGTTTGCGTTGCCAGGGTAAATTTGGAGTTTGGATTGACCTGTGATTTTGGCAAAGATCTTTCCGTCTTCGGCTGTCACTTCCATCGTGCTTGTACCGTAGTCATACTCTCCAACGAAATCTGCAAAAGTCTTTGGGTCGACGTTTTTGTCAACGACAAGAACCTCACGCTTCTCCATCGATTCCCACAAGAATGTGTCAGCCATGTTTTTGGCGACAGTAGCGGGAGGCGGAATTTCGCCGTGCGGCAACGCATTGACCAACACAGCGATCGTCGTGTTGACTTCCGGATACCGGACAAGATGTGCCTGGAAACCAGGCAATCCGCCACCATGTTCGATTTTTCGTAAACCTCGATGGGTTCCCATCATCCAGCCGAAACCGTAATCGGATTTAGATCCATCCGGGAGAGTTGTAGGCTTGAACGCCCTTGCCAATGTCGCTTCTTTCAAAACCCTGTTTGAAAACAAAGCTTCGTTCCACAAATGCAAATCCCCAACGGTCGAATACATCGCACCGGCGCCCGCTGCCCATGACATGTCTCTGAGATTTTTGAGTTCGTATTTACCTTCGGCGAAACTGTATCCGTTTGATTCGTTTTTCAAATTCAAGTCCGGACGATGCATGCCAGTATTCTTCATTCCAAGCGGATCGAAAAATGTCTTTTTCAGGTATGCTTCGAGACTACTTTCGGTCACCTTTCCAACGATAAGGCCGAGCATCGTGTAGCCGGTATTGCAGTACGAATAACGCTCGCCCGGTTCGAATTCGAATTCCCTGTTTTTGACTCTGCCAATAAGCTGCTTTTCGGTATAGGCATTCTCGCCAGAACTCCAAAATCCGCCGTCAGTGTAGTTTGCGATGCCCGAAGTGTGCGTCAACAGATGGCGAAGCGTAACTTCATCGCTGCGCGGAAATTTGGGAAGATACTTCGAAAGCTTGTCTTCAACACTTAGCAGGCCGTCTTCTTCGAGCTTGAGAATCGCCGCGGCAGTGAACTGTTTCGTAACCGAGCCAATTCGAAACCTGGTTTCGATCGTTGCAGTTTCTTCACCAGCGATGTCTGAACGGCCAAAGGCCTTTTGCATCACGATTTTTCCATCACGAGAAATCAAGGCAACGCAGGCCGGAGTGGAATCAGTGAAACGCTCAGACAAAACTCGTTCGGTGTATTGCTCAGCCGTGGGAACTTTGACATCGGTTTTGGCACCTTTTGAAACCAGCAAGTCAGCTATTTGCGCGAATCCGGTGCGCCGCGCGGCTTCATATGGAGTGAATCCGCGTTTGCCTTTCCTGTTGACATTCGCTCCCTGCTCGATTGCGGCCTGGACGGCTTCAAGGTCGCCGCGCATGATTGACAGAATCAATTCTCGATCGGCATCACTCCCTGCATCCTGAGCGGGCAGAGAGTTGTGACAAATGCACAACACACAAAATATGAACGTCAGAAAGGTAATAGGAAACCGGTTCATCTCTACTCCTGGTGATTGG
>CAYUNP010000210.1:0-8415 GCA_964446085.1 uncultured Pirellulaceae bacterium | reverse complement strand
CAAATAGATATTCTCTCTGTTCCAACTTGCGAACCGATGAAAACTGTTCTATCGGCCTAACGGCGAGTGTGTGGTCACAGGAAGCCCTGGACAGGCAGTTCCAGTTTGAAGCGTGGCGACTCTTGCGGCACCGTTGGTTCACCCCAGCGGTTGCAGTTGCCTGAGCACTTCTAGCATGCTCTCAGTACGGAAAGTGCGGGGGAAACGATGCTAGCACACCTCTGGATTGCCATCGCGGCTTCAAGCTATGCGCTTCAGAGGCCGCGCCGCTAAAGCTGATACACCGCCAGGTCGAAGTTTTTCAAAGCGTGCGCTTGTGCGATGCGCGATGATTAATCCAGATAAGGCAGACCCTGCCTGCATCTTTCATGCTCGACTTCAGCTACATCATTCTGCTCCTGGGAATCGCACTGTGCGCTATGGCGCTGCTGTCGGTTGCTTCATGGGTTGGCTCATCGCTGTTGTCATTGACCGGCGACCGGCGAGCACTGGACGAGTCGACTTATGCGATGCGTGATGAGATTCGCAGACGTTCGAAGCGTACCGAGAAGACGGCCGAAGTTGGTGTCTGGAATGGCTATCGTAATTTTGTTGTGAGACGTGTCGTTCGGGAGAGCATCCATACAACTTCGCTCTACCTTGAACCGGAAGACGGCAAACCAATTCCGACCTTCAAGCCAGGGCAGCACATTACCTTGCAATTTCAGCAGCGTGGAAAGTCAAAACCCCTGGTTCGATGTTATTCGCTTTCAAGCGGACCCGACAAACCGTACTATCGAATCTCGGTTCGCCATGTCGAAGATCGCGGCGACAACAAAGGTCCGGGCGTCGTCTCAACGATTATCAATAACCGTTCACAGGTTGGCGACCTCATTCCAATCAAGGCTCCTTCGGGCCATTTCTGTCTGGATGAAGATTCGAAAGATGTTGCTGTTCTGTTGGCCGCCGGTATCGGTATCACGCCAATGATCAGCATGTTGGAGCGACTGATCGACTCGCGTAGTGAGCGCAACGTGGTGCTGATTCACGGTTCGCGCAACGGGAAAGAACAACAGTTCAGGGAATGGCTGCGGGAAATTGTTCTAAAGCATTCCAACATTCACCTTGTGAGTTGTTATTCGCGGCCGCAACCTGAAGACGTTAAAGCGGTGGACTATCAGGTGGAAGGATTCGCTTCGATTGAATTGCTCAAGGCAATTTTGCCCAGCATGCAATGCGAATATTATCTTTGCGGGCCGCCCGCGTTTATGGCTTCGATGTATGAAGGGTTGGGGGAATGGGGAGTCGAGGAGTCTCGTATCAAATACGAGCAGTTCGGTCCTTCGACGATTGGAAAGGTTTCTACGGCGGCTAACCAACACCATGACGAGCCGGATCCCGTCAGCTTTCTGGAGTCAGACGAAGTCGCGTTGTGGAATTCTGGCTACGAGTCGATTCTGGAGATGGCGGAAGCGAACAATGTTCCGATTGATTCCGGTTGCCGTGCGGGTAGTTGCGGTACTTGTGAGACAGCGATTGCGAACGGAAAAGTCCGCTACCTGACAGGCCAGGAAGTTAGCTGCAATCCAGGTTGTTGCCTTCCGTGCATTGCCGTTCCCGATGGTCCTCTTGAGTTGGAGGTGTAGGCAAGTGTTCAGGAAAAAGTGTTCAGTGTTCAGAGGCTGTGCGATTGTTGGAGCTTTCGTTTGCGTTGCGTTTCAGCATGCAGATATGACGCTCGGTCAGGGGCTCGTGTGCGATCCTGCGAAAGTGATGACGTCCGAGTCGTGTGCGAATTGTCACGGCAGCGAAGTTCAGATTTGGCGACAGACGCCGCACTTCAAAACCTTCAACGAGTTGTCGCGCAATCCAAGAGCTCAGGAAATCTGCGCGAAGATGGGATTAAGTTCTGTCAAACGCAGTAACGTCTGCATCGATTGCCATTTCACCCTGAAAGAGATCGACGGACGCAACAAGGCGGTCTCCGGCGTGTCGTGTGAGTCCTGTCATGGTGCGTCGCGTGATTGGGTGGCTTTGCATAATGACTATGGCGGACCGACGGCCAGCAAAGAATCGGAAACGGATGCGCATCGAAAGAAACGGTTGAAACAGAGTGCCCGATACGGCATGAACAACACCCGCGACCTGTATTCGATTGCAATGAATTGTTACAGCTGCCACATGGTGCCCAACGAAGACCTTGTGAATATCGGCGGACACACGGCGGGCACCAAAGAGTTTGAGCTGGTCAGATATTCACAGGGCCAGATTCGACACAACTTTTTGCGAAGTGACGGCGTGTCGAACGAAGCAGCAAATCCGCAGCGACTGAGGATGATGTATGTCGTCGGTTTGATTGCGGATCTTGAGTTCAGCACGCGTGCCACGGCAATCGCAACGGAAAACAAAACTTATGGAGTCAACGTGGCTCAACGCGCGGCGGCATCGGCGGTGAAGCTGTTTGAGTTACAGAAGACTTTCAAAAACGAGCAGGTGCAGCGAGTGATTGATGCTTTTGCGAAAGCAAAATTGGACACCAACAACTACGAGCAACTTAATTCGATTGCGGATGAAATTCAGAAAGCAGGCCGCGAATTTGCAGTGAAGCACGATGGAAGCGAGATGGCGTTTGTTGATCAACTTTTGCCATCACCAAGTCAATACAAATGAGCATCAGAAAGTGAGCGGCACGGCGCTAGCCGCCGGCAACCGCGCAGAACAGGTGGCATGGGCCTCTGGCCTGTGTTTTGAGACAGATCACAGGCCAAGAGGCCTATGCCACCAACAATCAAGGAACCACGGATGGACAACGCAACACGGATCAATTATCCGGCTCGCTGGAGTGAGCCACTGGATCCGAATATGGACGTCGGTATTGTCGACGGACTGTTGAATGTTGCGCCATTTACAGGAATGGACCCTGGAAGCTTCACCGAATCGATGCCGCTGACGGGCATTTTGCTCAACGATTCGCGTTTGCATGAGCTCGACAAGGGCGACATCATCGTTCGAGAAGGTGACTATGGCGGTAGCGCGTTCCTGATCGTTTCCGGTCAGGCACTGGTTTCCACGAAAAGTCTTCCTCCTGAAGTTCTCGGTCGTGGTGCGCAGAAACGAAAAGGCTGGGGCAAGGCGATCGCTCAGCTTTGGCGGAATTCAAAACATGCCGAATCGCGAGACTACTCACAGAAGGACGATTCGCTTCAGTCTGGTGCCTCGTCATCTCAAACGGGACTTCGCGATGGGTCCGATGGAACTCATGTGTTTCTGCATGACATTCCGCGCGTCATCCCGCCGGAGCACTCAATTACCCTGGGCGAAGGAGAAATCTTTGGCGAGATCTCGGCGCTGACGCGGTCGGCCCGGTCAGCGACAGTGGTGGCCAATTCCCGGATGCAGGTTCTGGAAATTCGCTGGCAGGGGTTTCGCGAAATGATGTTGCGCAACGAAGCAATGGGAAAGCACATCGAACAGCGGTATCGCGAAAACAGTTTGCAATCTCATTTGCGTGAGACAGATATATTTCGCGACCTTTCCGATGACACGATTCAGAAACTTGCCGAACGAACGATTTTTCAAACGTTTGGCAACTATCAATGGTCGCACAACTTCAAATCCACTCGCAAAAAAGATATCTCCCAGCGAATTCTGAACGAACCATTGATCGCCGAACAGGGCGACTACGTCGATGGTCTGATTCTGATTCGCAATGGATTCGCAAGGCTCAGTCGCAAGCACGGCGAAGGCCACCAAACGATTGCCTATCTTGGAAAGGGCGACACGTTTGGATTTCGCGAAATCGCACATAATTGGGCAACCGATCAGCAACGACCATGGATGCTCAGTTTGCGTTCGTTGGGCTTTGTGGATGTTCTCAAGATCCCGGTCAATGCACTTGAAGAACTGGTGCTGACAGAGATTGCTCAAACGAAATTTCCTGCTCCCCTGCCCGACTTGAATAACGCCGGCCGGGCCGAAAACCGTCGTTTGACGCCGCGAGCCAAATCGATGGAGCCCGGCTTGATGGAGTTTCTTGTTGAGAATCGATTCATCAACGGGACACAGGCGATGATGATCGACATGGATCGCTGCACTCGATGCGATGACTGTATTCGAGCCTGTGCTGTGACGCACGATAACAACCCGCGCTTCATTCGGCATGGCCCGATTCACGATCACTGGATGATTGCCAACGCCTGTATGCACTGTCTGGATCCTGTTTGCATGATTGGCTGTCCGACCGGTGCGATTGGTCGCGATCAACAGTCGGGCAATGTGACGATCAACGACATGACTTGCATCGGATGTTCGACTTGTGCTCACAACTGTCCGTATCAGAACATCCGAATGGTTGAAGTGAATGATCTCAAGGGCAATCCGATCGTGGATCAAAAAACGTCGCTGCCGATCGTGAAGGCAACCAAGTGCGATCTGTGCCTGGAGCAACCTTCAGGTCCGGCGTGCCAGCGAGCCTGCCCGCATGATGCACTGATGCGAATCGATGTTAGCGCTCCTCAGGATGTGATGGATTGGACGCGGCAATAACATGAAATTCCTGTCACAAATGAACAAGTTCTCACGCCGCCGCTTGAGGAACGTGATGCTGACGATTGTGGTTGTTGCAATCCTGGCGATGATCGTCGCGTGGATGGATCGATCGCTGCTGCACAGCAGTTTTCTGACTGGATACGTGTTAATCGGAAGTCTCTTTCTGCTGGCCGCATTCGGGATGCGAAAACGTTTGCCAATGATTAGCGGCATCGGCAGTGCTGCTTTCTGGATGCAGATGCACATCTATGTAGGGCTTGGTTCATTCGCTGTGTTCGCGATGCATGTTGCCTTTCGAATTCCCGACGGGATCCTCGAATCGATCCTGGCGATGTTGTACTTCGTAGTCTTCTTTAGCGGAATTTACGGAATCTATGTCACACGCACGATTCCCCGAAAGCTAACGTCCGTTGGTGAAGAAGTGATCTTCGAACGAATTCCGGCGTTCAAGCGAAAGCTGGCGCGTCGCGCCCGCACGATTGTTCTGGAAGCTTGTGAGAGTACGCCTGTGCTGGCAAATTTTTATGTCAATCGACTCGCGAAATTTTTCGAGGGTCGGCGCGGATTGGTCTACATGGTGATCCCCAGCGGACGGACACGACGCAATCTGATTGCAGAGATCGAAGAGCTTGACCGCTTTCTGGCAGAAAAGGATCGTGGTATCAGTCGTCAATTGGCAATCATGGTGCGCAAGAAAGATGACCTGGACTATCACGCCGCGATGCAGGGTCGACTGAAGATTTGGCTGTTCGTTCACATCGCGATCACTTACAGCCTGCTGATCTTCTCGGTTGTCCACGGCGTCCTCGCGCATGCCTTTGGCGGAGGGCTTTCATGACGCTGAGGTCCAACAATGATTTGCGAATGCAGGACTTCGCGAATTCGCCTTACCATCGGCCGCAGGATTCAGTGGTCACGGTGCCCGGCGGTTCGGCGTTGCCATACGATGTCGATGAAGACGGTTCGTGGAGCGAGAGTGGCGAAGAAACATTCGTCCAAAAACCCTCGCTGCGTCGTCGCCGTACGGTTTTGTCGCTGGCGGTGATTGCGTTCACGATTGGCGCGCTGATGATTGTCCTTTCGTCACCGTATAGCAATGAGTTTCTTGCGCCGGGACCGCTCAGTTCAAGTCATGCTCAACTACTCGCAGGTCACGGAGCGGATCGCTGTGCCGCGTGTCACTCTGCTGGAACGTCGTCGGCCTTCGGTTGGGTGGCTCACGCGTTTTCCGGTGCCTCCAACAAAATGACACAGTCCGAGCTGTGTCTTGAGTGTCACAAGTCCACGATCAACGAAGCGTTTGCGCTCAATCCACACAGCGTGGCGCAAAGTGAACTGGCGAAGAAAACTGGCAAATTCAAAAATGCTTCCTTCACGTCGAATCTGTCGATGCCGCCATTGAGTGCTGAGAATGAGATCGCCTGCAATGCATGCCATCGCGAACACAAAGGCTTGACGGACCTCAAAGCGATGACCGACGCGCAATGCCAAAGTTGCCATCAGGAAAACTTTCACAGTTTTGAGTCGGATCATCCCGAGTTCACAAGTTGGCCCAAACCATCACGACAGAAAATTGCTTTCGATCACTCGACACATTTTGGAAAGCACTTCCCATCAAAGAATACAACTTTTGATTGTCAGCAGTGTCACCTCGACGATGCCTATCAAAACGCAAAAATTCAGGCTCCATTTGAGCTGGCATGTGCTTCGTGTCATGAGCAACGAATCACGGACAGCGTGGCAGATGGTTTCGCATTTTTCTCGTTGCCGATGCTGGATATGAAGGCCATCGAAGGGCAAAGCATGCATGTTGCTTCATGGCCGAGTTCGGCAGTTGGTGCTTTCGATGGGCCATTGCCAGCTGCGATGCGGATGCTGTTGATGGCCGACCCTGATGCGAGGCCAATTCTGGAATCGAAAAACAGTTCGTTTGACTTTTCCGATTTCGATCCTGCCAGTGAGAACGATGTTCGTGAAGCTGTAACTCTGGTTTGGTCGATCAAACGTTTGCTCCATGAGTTGAGCCTCAATGGAAAAGCGGCTTTGAAGCGGCGGATGGATCTGGTTTTGGAGCGAAATGTCGATGAGGCAGAACTTGGCGGAATGTTTGCTGGACTCGATGAACGAACTTTTGCTGCTGCGGCCCGTCGTTGGCTGCCGAAGCTGAGCCCGGAAATTGAAGAGAAGTTTGGCGGCGTGATCAAGACGAGTGTGTCTGAATTGGCACGCCCGCAACAACCGCTTGCCCGTTTGAGGTTGCAACAACAGCTGGCCGAAAATCCGCTGGCCGGTGGTGCCATCAAGCAGGCCCTGGCTGACGAATCGCGAATCATTATCCGCGAGGCAGTCGAACGGCCACAGGAAGTTCGACCTGCCATCGTTGTGATGGAGGATTCGGCCGCCAGGACCGGGTGGATTCGCGATGATCGATTGCTTCGGCTGGCCTATCGCCCCCAGGGGCATCAGGATGACTTTTTGAAACACTGGATTGATATTGCCCTGACGACCCCGAACGCAGAATCAAACGATGCTACCGCGGCGCTTTTCAAGTCGCTGACTGAAATGAGCTCGGTGGGTAACTGTCGATATTGTCATACACTCAAGCGGAGTGACGATCAGACTTTTGTCATGAACTGGAAGGCGTCCCGGCGTGACGGATCGATCGGCCAATTCACTTCATTCTCACACCGGCCACATCTGATTCAGCCCGGGCTGCAGGACTGTTCGCATTGTCACCAGATGGATTCGACGGTGTCGAACAACGATTCGTTTGCCAGCCTTGATCAGATGGACTATCGAAGCAATTTCAAGCCGATTTTGAAATCGAATTGTGCAAGCTGTCACCAGAAAGGTCTGACGAGCAATAGCTGTACGACGTGTCACGATTACCATGTTGGCAGTCACAAGTCTCAGTAGGTATGATGTTCGCCTACAAGAATGCAAACGGGATCTGGACTTATGTTCTGGCGACGAAAAACCGACTGGGAAAACGAGTACGACGAATATTACACTCGCGACGTTGAACGTGGTGGTGGAAAAGTCCGCTTTCGCTACGTGCCTCACTTACTGCTGATGGGTTTCGTGGGAGCCGTCTTTTGTGCGATTGTCGGAGCCGTTGCCGGAATGACGATGTTGGAAAAGCTGCTGACCGGACTGGTGATGCCCGTTGGGATTCTGTGGCTGTTGCTGTTGGTGACGATCTATTTCTGTCTCATCAATCGCAGTTCCTGGCCAGCGTTTATGTGTTTTCTGTGCTGGCTGTTTTTGACCGTGGCAGGAAACAGCTTTTTTGTCAGTTGGTATGCAGCAACGATTGAGCGGGAGTACCTCCAGCAGGATTTGAGTGTCGTCGAGCCATATGATGTCGTTGTGGTTCTTGGTGGGGGAACGTCGACAAGACTTTCAGGGAAGGCTCAGGTTTCGCAATCCGGAGATCGTATCGTGCAGGCAGCACGGCTTTGGCATGCGGGCCAAGCCAAACAGATCATGTGCACCGGCCGGCAGGCTTTCGGTTTGACGGGAGACGACATGCACCCGTACGAAGAGGCGACGATATTGCTTGAGGAGTTGGGCGTGGATCCTCAGGTGTTGCTAAAACTCAATGGCCTCAACACGTCCGAGGAGATGCAGAATTTGAAGAAATGGTCTGACTTGAATGCTGGAAAACGGATCGGTCTGTTGACTTCAGCGTGGCATTTGCGACGCGCCGTTCGCCTGGCAACAACTCAGGGGATCGATGTCGAACCGATTGCGGCTGGTTTTTTCAGCCAACCGTTTTCTCCAAGTCCGGGCATCGTTGTCCCCAGCGAGTGCAACCTGTTGATCACGGCGGCGGTGACGAAAGAGTATCTCGCCAGGCTTGTGGGGCGTTAAATTTCCTGATCCTGA
>CAYUNP010000209.1:0-8502 GCA_964446085.1 uncultured Pirellulaceae bacterium | reverse complement strand
GGACCACCGAGCTACGTTTAAATGCAGATTGTTGAAGCTAAAACCATGCGGGTTACTTTGTGTCGGTGCTTGAAACGTGTCACAATGGACGCATGGTCGGAATTCTAAAACGTTTCTTTATTCCCGGTCGCCTGGACGCGTGCTGTATTGCCGTGGCGAGTCATTGGTTGGTGGTAGTTTTCGTCGTTTCGATTCTTCCGGCCTTTACCAGCAGTCGATCTTTCGACATTGCAAAGCCAATCATTGTCGTCGCCGGTGCGACATGGATAGCGATTGCGGCTGCAATTTGTTGGAAGCCCCTGTCGAGGCGGCGAACATGGATTCTGATCGGTTCGTCGGTTGCCAGCGTAGCGTTTGTTGTTGGCTGGTATTGTCTCAATGCAGATGCCATCGATTCAAAACTGAACGTGATCCCGGGAGCACCAACTGGCTCTGCCACGGGATTCGATGTTGGGCGATTTTTGGACACAACTGGTTCCAATCTTCGTTTCGTGATTCTGGCTACGTTCTTTATTTGGTTACTATGCTATTTGCTGCGAAAAGTTCTCCGTGCGATTGGAAGCAGGTTGGTTTGGCCCAGGGTTCTTCGTGGTGATCGCACGATGTTCCTGATTGGCGCGACAGTGGTCATGTTCGCGATTGCGATTTGGATCCGAGTCGTTTCGGCCCCGGGTTCGACAACAAATTTAATGACGGCAGGGAACAGCACAGCTTCATTTGGCAGGTTGTTCGTTTTCTTCTGCTACCTGGTTTTCGTTGCTTTGGTAACGCTGTTCTGGTTTCCCCGTAGTTTTGTTCGTCAGGGCATGCCCGTTCAGAAAGTTTGCTCAGCGATACTGGTCTGCGTTTTGATGTCGTGGGGCTTGATCGATTCTGGGGCAGTGCCCCCTGGAGAGCAACCTTTTGTGTTTTTCGGAGGCTTCGTATTTGTGTTCTCTGTGTTTGGCCTCGGGCGGAGAATTTCAGCTTCAGAGCAGGAAGTTTTGGCAGTTGCAAATCCTGTTCGCTCCTGGCCCTCATTGTTTGCAATTGTGCCAATACTTCTTCTGGTTAGCCTTGCTGCGATTCAGTCGTACTCTGACGTTGGCGTTGCTGGACTTGCAAACGGGACTTCAGTTGGCCAGTTTTTCAATGAAGCGCAGGCTTCCGTAAATGTAAAATGGATGTCGTCGGGACGAATTTCGCTGGAATTGGATCCGACGATGCGACAGGTTATTTGGCGTGTCAGGTTTGATGAAGACGCCCCCGAAGATTTGTTGGATGTGTTGGAGGGCCGCACCGAATCCCGTTTGATTGAACTGTCCGGGCTGACCCCGGATTTTGACGTGAGCACCCTTGAGAACAGTCGTTGGACAATTCTGCTCAAAGATTGCGAGTTGTCCCATTCGCAGTTGAGCAGTTTGCTCCAATCGAGTTCGTGGTTCATGATTCGAGGATCGTTTTCCGTTGTTGATGACGGCACTGTTGTTGATCCGGGAGTCGCGACTTCAATTAGCTTTGATCGGGTTGACCCCGGGGTGATCAAGGACTTCTTCGTTGCATCCAAATGCGAAAAACAACTGAGTTCCGTGATTGTTCAATCTCCAGTCGGCAATCAGGACTGGCCTGCGATCGAAGAGGCAGCACAGTCCACATTTGTTTATCTGTATCAACCCTTTTCAAAGGGTTTCAAAATACCGACGGAAACGCGGTCCTTAAAGCAAGTCAACTATTATGCCGGGAGAAAACTTGCGCCAGACTACAGGAATTTGCTTCTCAATACGGATATGAAACTATGGATCAATCTTTCCCCGGACAATGCAGCTCTGGCGTGGAAGCTACTTTTGCTTCGTGGCGACGGAAGCAGTTTCGATTTGAATACCGCATGGAGCCAATCCGGTCAGGCTCTGGACGTATTTGCGGCGGATATTGGTTTGAGTTACCAACTGAACGATGATCAGTCGGTTCACTCGGTCTATCTACCTGGCGTAAATGCAGGCTCGGTTTCTAGCGGTCTCGAATCTGTCAAAGTGGTCAGTTTTGACATGGGGTGGGTTGGGGCTGAAGTCCCTGTGGTCAGTGCCGGCGTTGCAACGGATATTTCCAAGCTTGGTGAATTGAACTCTCTGGAGGAACTTTACCTCGATTCAAACCTGATTCCCGAGAACCTCTCCCTTTTGGCCAATTTGAAGTCGCTAAAGCACCTTCAGATTGCCGCCGTCGTGAGAAGAGTCTCCGGTCCGGTTGGGTTCGACGCTTGCCAGTCACTCGAGTCGATCACGATTTTCGGCAAGCCAGACAACCAGTCGTATCGTGAGATTCTCAGGCTGGAAAATCTGAAACGACTGGTGATCGTTAACCATGAGGATGATGCTTCGCTCGATGCGACATATCTCGAAAAACTGAGAAAGAGGTTTCCCGGAGTGGATGCCGATATTGTTCTGAAATCGGAAACCGAGTCCCTGGTCCCTCTGTCTTTTCGCAAGTTCCGCGATCGAAGGCGCAAGGAACTTCGTGAGGATACCAGTTGGCTGAACGAGATGCATAATTAGGTGCCTCACGCTTCCAGCTGGTGATCGGCATGCAATCACACGCTGGAAGCCTATGCCACCCACAGCACTACTGAGCCTTCATTTTGCCGCGGCGATCAACCGGCTCGACAAGTGAAGCTTTCAGGTAGTCACCGTTCATGCGGCCGATGAACGCAATGCTGATCCCCTTGGGGCACTGAGCCTCACACTCGGCGTAGTTGCGGCAGGAACCGAAACCTTCTTCTTCCATCTGAGCCGTCATGTCTTTGACGCGATCGTATCGTTCGGTCTGACCTTGCGGCATCATTCCAAGGTGAGCAATCTTCGCCGATGTGAACAGCATTGCCGAACCGTTCGGGCACGCCGCCACGCAGGCACCGCAGCCAATGCAACTGGCGGCATCGAGTGCCGTTTCAGCAACACTTGGTTCGATCGGAATTGAGTTGGGCTCTGGTTTTGGTCCTGAGTGATTGCTGATGAAACCACCGGCCTGAATAATGCGATCGAAAGCACTGCGATCCACCATCAAGTCACGCACGATCGGAAATGCAACGCTTCTCCACGGCTCGACATAAACCTCTGCACCGTCTTCGAAATGTCGCATGTACAGCTGACAAGTCGTTGTTTCGCTTTTGGGACCATGGGCTTCGCCGTTGATGACCATCGAGCACATGCCGCAAACGCCTTCGCGACAATCGTGATCGAAAGCAACGCCTTCCTCGCCATCGGCAATCAGCTTTTCATTCAGCTGATCCATCATTTCAAGGAACGACATGTCCGGACTGAGTCCGTCCAGTTCGTACGTTTCCATTTTGCCTTTTGCTTTGGCATCCTTCTGACGCCAGACGTGTAGTTTAATTTTCATGACTTGTAGTTCCTCGTCATCAGTGGCAAGGCTTCAAATTCGAGTGGCTCTTTATTGAGTTCAGGTTTTTTGCCTTCGCCCTTGTATTCAAAGACGGAAGTAAACGCGAAGTTGTCGTCGTCGCGTTTTGCTTCGCCTTCCGGAGTCTGGTGTTCTTCACGCAGGTGACAGCCGCAGGATTCGTCGCGGGTCAATCCGTCGTGGCACATCAATTCGCCAAAATCCAGGAAGTCGGCAACACGTCCGGCGTGCTCCAGCGATTGGTTGACGGATTCATTTTCACCCAGAACGCTGACGTTTTTCCAGAAGTCCTCTCGCAGTTCAGGAATCTTTTTGAGTCCTTCTTTGAGTGACTTTTCGTTGCGTTGGATGCCGCAGTGTTCCCACATGATCTTCCCAAGTTCGCGATGAATCGAGTTGGTTGACCGTTTTCCCTTGATGGAAAGCAACTTGTCGATGCCGTCTTTGACTTCACCTTCGACTTTATCGAAGTGAGCATCGTCAGTCGAAAGGTTGTCTTTATCCAGGCCGCTCAGATAGTTTCCGATCGTGACGGGAATGATGAAGTAACCATCAGCAAGGCACTGCATCAGTGAACTGGCACCAAGCCGGTTGGCTCCGTGGTCAGCAAAGTTGGCTTCTCCGACGGCGAACAGGCCCGGGATCGTTGTCATCAGGTTATAGTCGACCCACAGTCCGCCCATCGTGTAGTGAACCGCCGGGAAGATCCGCATCGGAGTCTCCACCGGATCGTCATCGGTAATGCGATGATACATCTCGAACAGGTTGGCGTACTTTGCCTTGACTGCTTCAGCGCCCTTCTCTTCGATTGCTGCACCGAAGTCGAGATAGACGCCATAGCCAGTTGGACCAACACCGAGTCCGTCGTCGCAGACGTCTTTCGCATTTCGAGCCGCAACGTCACGCGGTACGAGGTTACCGTAGCGAGGGTAACGTTCTTCCAGATAGTAGTAGCGATCCGCTTCAGGGATGTCGGTTGGCTTCCGCGTTTCGTCTTTGTTTCGCGGCACCCAGATGCGACCATCGTTACGCAGCGACTCGCTCATCAATGTCAGCTTGGACTGATAGTCGCCCGAAGCTGGAATCGAAGTCGGATGAATCTGTGTGAAGCATGGATTCGCGAACCCGGCACCGCGACGGTAGGCTCGCATCAACGCCGTCACGTTGCAATTCTTGGCGTTGGTGGAAAGGTAGAACACGTTTCCATATCCGCCGGTTGCCAGGACAACGGCATCAGCGACGTGTCGCTTGAGTTCACCGGTCACAAGATCCCGTGTGATCACACCGCGGACTTTTCCGTCGACGATCACGTAGTCCATGACTTCGGTTCGCGTGTGCATGTTGACCGACTTCGCGGCGATCTGTTCTTCCAGAGCCGAGTAAGCGCCCAGCAAAAGCTGCTGCCCCGTTTCGCCACGGCAGTAGAAAGTACGCTCGACAAGGACACCGCCGAAAGAGCGGTTGGCCAGCTTTCCACCGTATTCACGAGCAAAAGGGACGCCCTGTGCCACGGCCTGGTCAATGATCGCAGTGCTCAGTTCCGCCAGGCGATAGACGTTTTGTTCGCGAGCACGAAAGTCGCCGCCCTTTTGCGTATCGACGAACAGTCGCCATGTCGAATCACCATCGTTGCGATAGTTTTTGGAGGCGTTGATTCCCCCTTGGGCCGCGATGCTGTGGGCGCGGCGTGGCGAATCCTGGAAACAGAAGCAATCGACCTGATAGCCCATTGCTCCGATCGACGCCGCCGCGGATGCTCCGGAGAGTCCCGATCCAACGACGATGACTTTGTACTTGGGGCGGTTCTTTGGGCCGACAAGCCGAAGTTTGTTTTTGTGATTTGTCCAGGCGTCCTCGATAGGACCTTCTGGAAGTTGTGCATCAAGCGTGAGCATGATATTTCTAAGGGTTTGAGATTAGGGTGTTCGGTCACGAAAAGGTGGCATAGGCTTCCAGCCTGTGAACTGCATCAACACAGGCGGGAAGCCTATGCCACTGACGGTTAATGTTTCGACAATAAATCGTGTGAGTAATCGGCGGCTTCGGGCATGAAGCCAAACAGGAACGACAATGGAATGAGGATGAAAGTCGCTGAAATTCCAATTGCAAACACAATCGCAAATGCTCGCAGGTACATGTTGCGATCAGGGTTGTCCAGGCCCAACGTTTGAAACAGGCTCCAGACTCCGTGGTAAAGATGGAAGCCAATCACAACCATCATCACGATGTAGCCAATCGCTACCCACCAGTAAGCTCCCGAGAACGAATTCTGCATGTTCGCGTAGACAGCGCCGTGAGTGTGTTCGCCAAACAGCGACAAACTGCCAGTCGTAAAGTGCAGAATGTGCAACACAATGAACGCCAGAATCGCCGTCCCGGTAAACATCATGTACAGCGCCGCCGGCGAAGCCATTGCACGCTTCTTCTTTACATAGCCAACCGGCCGTGCTTTCTTGTTTTGGTCACTGAGCAGAATCACCGATACCACATGCAGCACCACGGCTCCCAGCAGGAACATGCGAGCTCCCCACAATGCCAGCATCGGCGGCAGGGCTGGAGCTCCAAAGTCTTTCAGGAACTGGCCGTAGTGATCGATGTGCGGCACGCCGGCAGCATCAGCTCCGGTAAAGATTTTCATGTGGCCGGCCGCGTGACCGACCAGAAATCCGAACATGATCAAGCCAGTGATCGCTGCGATAAATTTTTTCCCGATCGAGCTGGCGAAGAGGAGTTTCAGGCGTTTCATGATTTGGTCCGACTGCCGCTGAGTGGTCAGTACATCGGGTTTGAGAGGCGTAACTGCGAGTACCCAAGTTTCGCGGATACGGCGTGAGTCTGCTAGTCCATGTTGGTACCGAACCGCATTCCTGGCCATATATTATCAGCCCGTTGGAAATATCCACTTGAGAGGTTTTGGGCCAGTTTGGTTTTTACCAACGAATCTCTGACGCATCTCGGAGCCCGCATCAGGTTTGGGTATCGCCCAAATCGTCGGGTTTGTTCGGGTTTTAACCAGTTGTGACGCGCCGGGCAGGCTCGGGAACCATGCCCTCCGGCAGTCCATTGCGCGAATCCTGCTACAATCGCCGCGATTAATTTGACTCCAACCAACCCAAACCAGCTCGCGATGCCAGGAGACGAATCCATATGAAGAAAATGGTCGCTCAGGGCGACTGGACCGTTGAACACGCCAGGCAGCTCTACGGCGTCGAGCGATGGGGTTTGGACTACTTTGATATCGGGTCTGACGGCTTTGTCTCGGTCACAGTTCCAACGCCCAATGGCCTGCAAAGGGTCTCAATGCAGGAAATCATTGCTGGTTTGGCCGATCGAAAGTTGTCGATGCCGGTCATGCTGCGGATCGAAAACCTGATTGAAGATCGAGTCGTGAATCTTAACGAAGGTTTCCGCGCCGCGATTGAAACGGCTGGCTACAACGGCGTCTATCAGTCGGTTTTCCCGATCAAAGTCAATCAGCAGAAGCATGTTGTCGATTCGATTTCACGGGCCGGCGCTCCGCTGCGTCACGGATTCGAAGCCGGAAGCAAGCCCGAGTTGATGGTGGCGCTTTCAATGGTGCCCTGTCATGAAAGTCTCATCGTTTGCAATGGCTACAAGGACGAAGAGTTCATTGACCTTGGTTTGCAGGCCACGCGTCTGGGTTACAAGTGCTTCTTTGTGGTCGAGTCGCTTGATGAGCTACGGTTGATTGTCCGGCGAGCCAAAAAGTGGGACGTCGATCCACTGATTGGCTGCCGCGTCAAGCTTTCAACGAAAGTCAACGGACACTGGGCCAACGACAGTGGAGACCGAAGTCTGTTCGGATTAACGGCTCGGCAGACGATCGCTGCGGTTGATATCCTGCGACGGGAGGAGATGTTGCACTGTTTGCAAATGTTGCACTTCCATCTCGGCAGCCAGATTACAAACATTCGCAACGTTCGGGACGGAGTCCGCGAAGCGTGTCGTTTCTACATTGGACTCATTGAAGATGGTGCCCCGATGGGCTATCTCGATCTCGGTGGCGGTCTGGCGGTTGACTACGATGGCACATTCAGCACCGAAGCCCACAGTCGAAATTACGATCTGGAAGAATATTGCGTCGATGTCGTTGAGTCCGTGATGGACTCGATGGACAAGCATGACATTCCGCATCCAATGCTCGTTAGCGAGTCGGGTCGCTGGACGGTGGCCCCGACTTCGGTGTTGTTGTTCAACGTGTTGTCGGTGACTGATTTCGATCCCATGCCGATCGCGACGGAACCGGATCAGGAATTCTGCGAACCGATCAGGAATCTGTTCGATGCGATGGAGAACCTGCACGTGCGCCGCGTGCAGGAAAACTTCAACGATGTGAATTACTATCGGGATCAACTGAGCGAACTTTTTCGCAGTGGTGCGATTCAATTGCGAGAGCGAGCTTTTGGAGAGAACCTGTACCTTTCGATTCTGAATCGAATTGCGTTCGAAGTTTTGCCTCAGCTTAGCCGCGTGCCGTCGGAGCTAACTTCGCTGCACGATCAGTTGGCGGATATTTACTACGGAAACTTCAGCGTGTTTCAGTCGCTGCCTGACGCGTGGGCGATTGAGCAAATCTTTCCCACGATGCCAATCCATCGGCTCGATGAAGAACCAACACGAACCGCAATCATTGCCGACCTGACTTGTGACTGCGACGGAAAGCTGGACCGCTTTACCGACAGCGAAGGCGATTCAAGTCGTACGTTGAAACTTCATCCGCTCAAAGAAAATCAACCGTATTATCTTGGCGTATTTCTCGTCGGAGCTTACCAGGAAACACTGGGCGATTTGCACAATCTCTTTGGTGACACCAACGTTGCCAGTATCTCCATCGATGAGTCCGGGAAGGTGCAGTTTGTGGAGGAGATTCAGGGGGACAGCGTTTCAGATGTGTTGAGCTACGTAGAGTATCAACCGGAGGATTTGATTCAGCGTTTTCTCGCGAAAGCCGAGGAGGCTGTTCGCAGTGGCGCGATCACCGCGGATCAGCAGCAGGAAATGCTGCGGCTTTATCGCGATAGCATGCAAGGCTATACGTATTTCGAAGATTGAGCTTTATCGCAACAGCTCGTGAACGATGAGGTT
>CAYUNP010000208.1:0-8884 GCA_964446085.1 uncultured Pirellulaceae bacterium | reverse complement strand
CCGTGCTACGAAAACTACTTCTCTTCACCAGTCGCGTATTGCCGGTTCACGACGATCAAGCAACCAACAATCAACGTTGCGACCATGGCGATCCCCAGGCACAGCAGGTGAAACCAAACCGGTCCCGGTTCACCAAAAATCATGTTGTGTTCTATTTGGCTGTCGGGCAGGAACCAGCCCAGCCATATTTCTCCCAAGCGTCGCAGGTGATAACTCATGGTGAACTTGTTTACGACGGCGGGAACGGCCGACAGAATCGTCTCTGCCCCGATCAGGTAACCGGCCCCGGCCACCATCGCACGTTTGGTAAACCAGGCGCCGAACATCGACAGGATCGCGCCGTAAACCAAACACGACATCGCAAAGATGCCTGTCAGTATGCCCCATTTTTCCCATGGCTCGTTGCCGCCTCCGAGGGAGCCAAAATTGTGGGCGACCAGAATGCACAGGGTCAGCGAAAAAAATGCGGTCAGGAACGAAACGAAAACAGCCGCAACGTACTTTCCGAGAAAATTCGAAATCCTGCCTCCTGGTCTCATCGCGATGAACGACCAGGTCTTGCCTTCGAGTTCGCCGTGCACATTGGGTGTTGCCCACAGCAATAATGACAACAGACAAACCAGGGCGACAAGAAAAATTATCGTGAACAGAACGTACTGCAAAAGTCCCATCGTGCTCTGATTCGTCGTAGCACCGCGGATAATCATCCACAGCATTCCAGGAGGAAACAAAATCAGTGCCAGCGACGAAGAAAGACGCTGTGCCGTGAAGGCTCGCAATAACTCAAAACGAGTGGTTGCCAATGCTCCATTGATCCAGTTTTTCAATTGATCACTCCTTTCAGCTGCTCGCCGCGGTGAATTTTCATCAAGGTTGAAAACAGACTCTGCAGCGACTCATCGGTTGAAGTGACTTCGTGGATCGAGATTCCATGTTCGTTGACGATCCGGGTCAGAGTTTGACATATCCGATTGGCGGCCTGAGTGGACTCTGTTTCAATTTCGATCTCGTTGTCGGAGAGAAACTTGACTCCGATCAACGAGCACTGGGTGGTTAACAAAGTGCTCAGCCGTGTTGAATCAGAAGATCGTATCGTCAGAGTACTTGGTGCCGTGTCGAGAATCTGATGAACTTCCTCCGGCGAGCCAGAAGCCATCAGGCGACTGCCGTAGATCAGGAGAAACGATGGACTAACGGCTTCGACTTCGTGCAAAATGTGGCTCGCCAGGATGAGGCTCTTTCCCGACCCGCCCCACTCCTTGAGAAAGTCAGTCATCTCGAATCGTCCAACCGGATCCAGCCCATTGAAAGGCTCGTCCAGGATCAACAATTGCGGCTCATGGGCAATCGCCTGAGCCAGTTTTGCCCGTTGCCGCATGCCGAGCGAGTATTCGACCATTGGTTGGTCCATCACGTGTGAAAGTTTCACGCGATCGAGCGCCGTTTTTGCTTTCGCTTCGGCTTCCGCGAAACCGAAGCCGTGCATCTGAACCATGTATGTTACCCACTGCAAACTGGTGACACGCGGGTAGGAGATTTCCAGTGCGGGACAATGGCCAACATCTCGCAGTAGTCGACTTCTGCGCCATGGGTTTTCGCCAAAGAGCCGAACGGTGCCGATGGTAGGTTTCAGTTGGCCCAGGATCAGGTTGATGAGCGTCGTTTTTCCGGAGCCATTGGGGCCCAGCAACCCATAGGTTCCGGGTTGCAACGACATGCTGATCTCGTTGACGCCAATAACGGTGCCATAGAGTTTGGTAACTTCGTTGAGTTCGATCATGAGTCCCCCTATGCCCTCAACGGCGCTGCGACGCGACGAAGCAAAATTAGAATGGAGACGACCGTGATCGCCGACAACACGGCGAACGCGGGCCAGATATCGGTGAAACTCTGGAATCCAAAAATCCATGTCTGGACATCGCCCAGGTTGTTGTAGATCGAAAGTGAACTCCATTGTTTCACCATCAGACTTTCAGCCACGGCGGGATCGCGCGCTCCGGTGCCCAGACGAATCGCTTCGCCAGCGGTGATCGACATCCATGCTCCGTGTCCCAGAATCCAGACCGCGAACCACGCGAAACTGGCATAGCGGCTCTCTTCCGTTAGCGATGACAACATCAGCGCCAGACAGGCTGTTGGCACGATCAACGTGACCGATGAGATGATGATCCGCAGGGGAATATCCCACGTCGTCCAAAACACGTCCGCCGACGGTGACATCATGATTGCAAAGAAATAAAGAATCAGTGCCGGAAAGGTGGAAACAAACATGATGTAAGCGGCCGGAATCGCGAGCTTGCCGAAAATGTATTCCAGCTTGCCAATGGGCCGCGAGAAGTACAGCAAAAAAGCTCTCGATCGAAGGTCCTGTGAGATGAGAGAGGGAGTGACGAATCCCACGATCATCAGAATCAGAACCGCTTGCGAATACCGAAAGAAGGTCATCAATAGCCAGGACCAGATTCTGTTTCTGGCTTCCACATCATCCTGCGAATTCCGAATCGAATCAGTCAACATTCGAACTCGCGGAAGACGTCCAAACATGTTTTCAATGCGATTGGCGGCTTGTTCACGATTGATCTCGAGTACTGACTGATCTGACTGAACGTCTTTGCCAGTCAATTCCTCGACAATTTCCTCCAGGTCTCCCGCGATGCCCTGGGCCTGCTCTGGAAGGTTGCTGCCGGCGGGTTGTTCGAGCGACTGACCGACAAAGAAAAACGCGATACCCCAATAGAGTACCGGCAACCAGGCAACGATCAGAATGCGACGAAGCCAACGACTTTTCCCCGCCAGCTTAATGCCAAACTCGGCAATGCTGCGGGTTCGCGCAAAAGGACCCTGCAATTTCCCTTTCCAGGGGCGGTAACCCAGATCATTAATTGGCAACGGAGGCCTCCTGCACGGTCCGCATAAAAATTTCTTCCAGTGAGTTTTGGGCTGGCACCAGCGACTGGATGATGGTTCCTGAATCGCCGGCGGCTTTCCATACCTTCCTGGTCAGTTCGTCCAAATCACCTTTGATGATCAATGAGTTTTCGCTCTCGCCTGCGGTGGTGATCAATTCAAATTGCTGTAGCCGGGAAACGAACGCCTCTCGATCGCCATTGAATCGCAGCGTGAGCGAGGGCGAAGTCGTTTGATTCAATTCTTCCAACGGTTTGTTGAGCTTGATTTGACCTTTGGCAAGAATCACGACCTGATCGCAGATCTGTTGCACGTCGGGCAAAATGTGCGTCGACAATAAAACGGATTTGCCGTTTTGGGTGCTGAGAATTTTGATTCGATTGAGCAACGCTTCGCGCTCTTCGGGATCCAGACCGGAGGTCGGTTCGTCAAGGATCAGAAACTCAGGATCGTGCACGATCGAGGCCGCGAACTTTACCTTCTGACGCATGCCGGTCGAATAGGTGTCGATGTTGCGATAACGTTCCTGTTTGACACCACAGAAATCCAGGATCTCGTGGGCGCGTCGTAATGCTTCGATCCCCGGGATGCCCGAAAGCGAGCCCGCGAACTGGACGACTTCGATGCCGCTCATGCCGGGAATGTAGCAGTCGTCTTCGGGCATGTAGCCAATCTTGTTTCGAATCCGTCTGCCGTCGCGATGCAAGCGGCAATCGAGCACATGACCAGTTCCGGTTGTGGCCTTGATGAGCCCCAGAATGATTTTGATCAGCGAAGACTTCCCTGCTCCGTTGGGGCCCAGCAATCCGGTGATGCCGGTGTTGATTTCGAGGTCAACTCCGTCGAGCGCCGTCGCGGACCGATAGCGCTTGGCGATCTGTTGCAGTTGAATCAATGAGCTCATAGGCGGGGCCGCAGGTCCATGCGACAAAGTCGCCACGGCCGAGATGAAAGATTAAAAGTGATTGGATTTTTCCGTGTCCAATAGCCTGAAAAGAAGACCTCCGAGGTCTATCCATGCGTTGAGGTAAAGACTACCACCCCATCACCATATTCGATTCGATTACTTTTCGCGACTGTTCAAGGTCATCTCCAGTTTGCTGCATGTAAAGACGAATCGCGTGGACTTTGTCGCCAGATGCTTTCGAGAGACAGTCTCTTGCAACGCCACAGGGGTCCGTTTTCATCTTGATTCCGAGGACACCCTTGGAAATCACCCAACTGTTTCTCGGTCGCTTGGACATTCTCAGAATGTTTTCACCAGGATATGAATCAGCGGCAACGGCTCTCGCGTCGGCTTCGTCGTCAGCCCAGGTAATAATAATGTGTGCGTCGGTCTCAATTTCAAACAGTGGCATGGCATTCTCCGAATTTCATACGTGAATCAACCAGAACTGCCGCGGGCAGCCCCCCATCAATATTGTTGCGGCATGTGCCAAAGATTGCGAGTCAAAAGTGAAAAAATGACAGCGCCGCGTTGCGAAGATACTGACACCTCGAGTATTCATCGAGCGGCTGGACTTTGGTATGGTGGGTAAAAAAGCGAAAGAGAAACATCATGAAATCGGTTTTATTGGCAACGGCATTCTTTTGGGTGGCTTGCACTGCTGGTGTTGCACAAGAGACGACATCGTCCGTTGAGAAAAAGAAGATGCTATCTGGTTTTGAGTGGCTTAAGCAGTTCGAAGGAACCTGGAACGTTGTCTCCAAAGCGCCGGGGGCCGACGGCGAGGAGCACAAGGGGACGATGACTTCCAGAGCCGTTGGCGGGTTTTGGATGGTCAGCGAACAGCGAGCCAAAATGGGCACGATGGATTTTGAGGCTGTGCAAACGCTGGGCTTCGACTCAAAGACAGAACAGTTCACTGGCACATGGGTCGACTCAAGCAGCAGTTACACATGGCATCTTAAAGGATCGCTGGATGATTCCGGCAAAAAACTGACCATGGCGTCGGAGGGGGCAGACTGGACCGACAAAAGTAAAACCCGGCAGTATCGTGACGTCTATGAGTTCAAATCAGCTGATGAAATTGTTTCCTGGTCGCAGATGTTAAATGATGCCGGCGAATGGGAAACTTTCATGAACGGCAAAATGACTCGGGTCAGTTCGGCAATGCCTGCCAGTGCTCCAGTCACAACGGTGACGCCATTCCTGATGTTTCAAGGTAAGGCAGAGGAAGCGATTGAACTTTACAAAGCCGTGTTTTCTGATTTTAAAGTCGAGAACATCAAGAAGTACAAGTCTGGCGAAGCTGGCAAGGAAGGTACGGTGCAGGTTGCCACGATTGAGATCGCGGGCCAGAAAGTGAAGGTTTTCGATAGTCCCATTCCACACGAATTTGATTTCACGCCTTCGTTTTCATTCTTTGTTGAGTGCGAAAGTATGGATCAGCTCAAGGAACGATTCGGGAAGTTGTCAGAAGGTGGCAAGGTAATGATGCCGCTGAACGATTACGGTTTCAGTCAGCAGTTCGGCTGGACCAGTGACAAGTACGGCGTGAGTTGGCAGTTAAATTTGAATTCGAAATAGACTGTTTGGTCGGCACGCTCTGGGTGCTTGTTGGCAATACGTCTTGCAATGGTGCTGCACGAATTGTGAGCGGCGGGCGGTAGATCACGCAGCGAACTGACGCCTTGTCGCTTACATTTGTCAGACAGTCTCTGGCCACGCTAAAGAAATCGGCCAGACAAAAAGGATTGAACCACTCCGTCAATTTCAAGCTGCAAACTTCCGGTTGAATCGACGCCCGAAAAAATGCCCTGGACTTCTTCGCCGTTGGCTTTGGTAAACGTGATCCGTTCGCCAAGAAAGTCAAAGCGATCGCAGAAGTGTTCGGTCCATTGATTCTCTTTCTTTGTGTTTTCGACAAGACGTTTTACGGTCGTCAGGAGTACGGTTTGTAAATCGAACTCGTGACCGCAATGAGCTTTCAGGCTGCCTGGAGGAAACGTAAATTTGGATTCGTCCAGTTTCTCAAAGTCAAGTTTTGACTGATTCACATTGATGCCGATGCCAATGAGGAACCAGGATTGATCTCCAGACGGGATTTTCTCGACCAGGATTCCACACACTTTCTTGCGTTGAATCAAAATGTCATTGGGCCATTTAAGTTTGGCCTCAACAATCCCCAACGACTCGATGGCTTCGCAAATGCTGACTCCCGCGATCAGTGGCAGCAAGCATTGATTGGCAGTCGGAATTGACTCCACGGAAACGCACCAGGTGAACGTCAGGCTTTCCCGATTTGATTGCCATACCCTGCCTGTTTGGCCACGACCGGAAGTCTGTTCGTCGCAAAGAATCAGTAGTGGAAGCTCGACGTCCAAGGAGTCAGATAGCAGTATTTCCTTGGCGATATCACTGGTTGAGGACATTGTTGGCCGGTGGATTAAGGATCCGATTCCGTCACAGTTCTCGATTTTTTGTGAGTCAAAGTTCTTCACTGGTCACTTTCTTAAAAAAAGCACTCCAACGGGTAAGACGCCAACCTGAGAGACGTCAAAATAGTACCAAAAGGGTAGTAGGAGAATTCTTGCTCCACTTTTGTCAATTCCAAATCAGACTGCAGATGCACCCGAATTTAAGATAGCTAATGTGAAATTACACATTCAAGACGAATGTGCTTTCATGGTTGAATTGGCTTCCCGGGAATCCTGTGAAGATACTGCGCAAGAAGCGACGATCAATATCATGCTTAAAAAGTCCGATTTGATGACGCCGAAAGTTTCAGTATCACGGCGATTTCTCAGTTCGAGTGATGCGTGACGAACTACCTCCACCTCCATTGTCTCAACACACCACCAAGCACGAAAATGGTACTTAACAAAGAACAAATCGAAATTTTGCTCAGTGTTGTTTCCAGCGCGAGTAACGATGAACTCGATTGCGAAGGCTGCTTTAGCTACGTTGCTCAATTTGTAGAAACAAAGCTGGCCGGTCGGACGCTATGCGAATCGATGAAACTGGTTGAGGAGCACCTCGCAAACTGCTCTTGTTGCGAAGATGAATTTCAGGCGCTCAAGGCAGCGATTGAAGAAGTCGGCGTAGGAGCCTAGCGAATATCTGATGGCGAATTCAGCTCCCTTTCAGGATCGCCGCACGTGGCTGATCGAAGTCGCTGAGGTCGCCGATCGGAAATTGAAAGTCTACGGAATCTGTGCCCACGGACTGGAGATTCAAAGTTCGACCGTTACTGCTGCCAAACGGTTCGTTGAAGCCGATGTTCGATTCCCTGATCAGGCGTCACATGGCTTTCTGATTTTACACCACGGCGAAGAGGCGATGTGGTTTCTGGTCGATTGGTGGGTTGAAGATGTTCTCCACCAGCAGCTCTTCTTTTCAGATCTTGACGACGTTGAGAATTTTCGCGTCGCTCCACCCAACCACGAGATTGGATGCGTTTGGGAATTGCCAGTGATTGCCCATGAACGCGACGTTTGGGTTAAGCACATCATGACCGATCCGGCCAAAGCAGACTATGATGCTTATCTCGCCGATGTGTTGACGATCGCCTAGTCTGTAGCACTCGTCGTAAACAAAAAGGTGACGACGATGCTTTTGGTGATGGTTGATTCATGAATGTCAAAAGGCTCTTTCGATTCCGCTTGCGAAGCTTGTTGGTTTTGATGTTCGTCATTGCGATACCGTTTGGCTATTACGCCTGGAACGCGAAACACTACGCGGCGGTTGAGACGCTGCTCCGGGAAGGTTGCATCATTCAATGGCAACGGGAAAAAAGTAGCTGGCTTGATGAGCAGCTTGGTATCTATCGATTCGATGCCGTGAAGCGTGTTGATATGGGCTGGAGTTCGGACCTGCGAGCATTGGCGGATCTGAATTCGCTTGAGGAGTTTCGGTCGGATCGCATGTACCTTGAGTTCTCCCCTCTGCTGGGGCACGCTGACAACCTGAAGGTGTTTAGTATGTTTGACATCCCCAAGGAGGCAGCTGAATTGCTGATCAAAACCCGAAACTTGGAAGAGTTAGCCGGCAATACTTGGGCGGGTTTTGATTTAAACTGGATTGCAAGAAACGAGAAACTCAAGGCGCTTTACGTCACAGACGTCTGCGGCGGTCTGGAGCATCTGGAATCGTTCACTGATTTGGAATTTCTCAATGCTCCTCACGAACTGGAATCCCTCGAGGCGGTGCGGAATATGACAAAACTGAAGCATCTTGAATTCTCAGGCAGCAAAGTAAGGTCACTCGAACCGATCAAGGGACTCACATCGCTCAAGGTTGTTGGCTTTGATGATTGCCCGATTCCACAAGACGAGATCGATGCGTTTCTTGAAAGCCTGCCCGAAGGAGTATCGGCATACGGATCTTCGTATGGTGCTGAACAGGCAAATGACTGAACAGGAACGTCTTGAAAAGTACGAGTCGTTAACCTCTTGAGCTTCTGCGGTTCGCTAAACGAAATTTCCATCTACAATCTTGACATGAATCGAGATCATCATGCTTTCATCGGACTCGCCGTTGCAACGGCCATTTTTTGTATCCTCTTTCTGGCAGGGTTTGGCTGGCCGGTCTCGATCACCGCTGCAGTGACGTTGCTGGTCGCGTGGTGGTGGGTTACCGAACCGATTTCCATTCCGGCAACTTCGCTGATTCCGTTAGCCGTGTTTCCGTTTTTCGGCATCATCACTTCGAACGATGCCGCGCTGGCGTTCGGCCATCCGCTGGTCCAGCTGATGTTCGGCGGGTTTCTGTTGTCTGCTGCGATGGAGAAAAGTGGGGCTCACCGGCGAATCGCTTTGACGATGGTGAATCTCTGCGGCGCCAACAGTGGCCGAAGGCTCGTATTTGGATTCATGGTAGCCTGCGCTTCTTTAAGCATGTGGATCTCCAATGCTGCCACGACGTTGATGTTGCTACCGATCGTAATGGCGGTGGTAGATCAGACAGACAACAAGCGTTTTCAAAAAGCGATCATCATCGGCATCGCCTGGGCGGCCAGTATCGGAGGCATCGCAA
>CAYUNP010000207.1:1743-8911 GCA_964446085.1 uncultured Pirellulaceae bacterium | reverse complement strand
TCATCCCTCGCTCACGCGTCGGGTTATGAATTCGACAAACCCCTGTTAAACAAAATCGAATGCACATTCAAAAACACATCATCGCGTTTGCGATTCTGGTCGGTGTTGCACTGCATCCCGGTGGTGTTCGAGCCAACAACGGAACTCCGGGAACGCCGGTCCTGACTCAGATCATTCCCCGTGGCATGCAACGGGGGACGGAGAAGACTCTGACTTTTAATGGCGTCCGCCTTTTCGACACCAAAGAAGTGCTCTTCTACGATGAGGGCTTCGAAGTCAAAAGCATTGAGCAGGTTGATAACAAGAATGTCAAAGTGACGGTCGTCTGTAGCGAAGATTGCCGCATCGGCGAACATGTGGCTCAGCTTCGCACCACACATGGCGTTTCGGACTATCGAAATTTCTTCGTGGGAGCACTGCCAGAAGTCGACGAAGCAGAACCGAACTCGGAATTCACGACGCCGCAAAAGATCGAATTTGGCACCACGGTCAATGGTGTCATCACGGCCGAAGACCTTGACTGGTTTCAGTTTGAAGCCAAAAAAGACCAACGTATTTCGGTCGAGATCGAAGCCATTCGACTTGGCTTCATGTTTGACCCATACATCGAAATTCGCGACGCTGAAGGCAATGAGTTGGCAAAGTGCGACGACTGCCCTTTGACCAAACAGGACGGCCACTTTTCGATCAGCGCTCCGGCCGATGGGACTTACACCGTGATGGTTCGCGAAACTTCCTATGGCGGAAACGGAAATTGTCGCTACCGTTTGCACGTCGGAGATTTCCCGCGGCCTGCCCTGGTGTTCCCTGCGGGCGGCAAGTATGGCGAAACGAAAGAATTGACGTTCCTTGGCGATCCCGGTGGACCGATGAAGCAATCGGTGACACTTCCGGCCAGCGAAGGTTTCCGTGGTGGACTGTTCTGCAGCGATGAATCTGGCGTATCGCCGTCGCCACTGCCGTTCCTGTTTTCCGATCTGGAAAGCTGTGAAGAAGTCGAGCCAAACAATGGCTTCCTAAAACAGACCGCTTTGACACTTCCGATTGCGATCGACGGTCGTATCGCAGCAGGCGACAAGGTCGACTTCCATCGCTTCACTGCCAAAAAAGGCGAGACCTGGATCGTGGATTGCAACGCGCGACGAATCGGATCGGCGCTGGATCCGGTACTGAACATCTATTTCGCAAAAGACAAAAAGCGCATCATTGGCAACGATGACTATGGACGTAAACCCGATGCACTGATTCAGTTTAAAGTGCCGCAGGACGGAGACTACTTCGTCCGCATCGCCGATCATCTGGGGCGAACTGACGACGACTTCATTTACCGTTTACAGATCCAAAAGCCAAAGCCAGCGTTAACCGTCAACATTCGTCGAAACGATCGCTTCACCCAGCGACGTCAACAGATCACCATTGCGAAAGGCAATCGTTTTGGATTGTTGATGGATGCTTCGAAAAAGAACTTCAGCGGCGAAATCAAACTGATCGCCGATTCGCTGCCACCAGGAGTCACGATGGAATGCCGCCCGATGGTCGCCAACATGACTTTCATGCCCGTCGTTTTCACCGCGACCGAAGATGCGGAAATCGATGGTGGGCTCATGGAATTAAAAGCATCGCATGTCGATGAATCAAAAAACATCACTGGCGGCTATCGCTTGCGAGCCGACCTGGTTCTGGGCGTGCCCAATAACACGTTGTACTATCCGTGTTTTGTCGACAAAACGTCCGTCGCTGTCATTGATCCATTGCCGTTCAAGCTGGAACTGATCCCGCCGGCGGCGCCTTTGTTACGTGACGGTTCGACCAAAGTCAAAGTCAAAATCCATCGTGACCAGGGGTTCGAACAGGACATCTATCTCCAGTTTCCGTTCCGTCCACCAGGCGTTGGCACGAACTATCAGATTAAAGTCACCAAAGACAAAAACGAATTCGACTATCCACTTAATGCAAATGGAAAATCGCAGCTCGGCAAATGGCCAATTTACGTGATCGGTTGGTCATCCGTGAAAGGCAAGTCGTGGGTTTCGACGCAGCTCTCTGAACTGGAGATTGCAGAACCAAGAGTCAAAATGCAGATGGCGATGACGAGTGTCACCCAGGGCGAGACCGCTGAAATGAACTGCACGCTTGAACAGTTGATTTCGTTCGAAGGCGAAGCCACTGCGGAGTTGCTCGGCATTCCACCGCATGTGAAAACGAATTCGCCGCTCAAGTTCGACGCGAAAACACAATCACTCACGTTCAAGATAGAAACGACGGACAAGTCACCGGCGGGTAAGCATGGGCCTTTCATCCGGGTCACGATCCCCCACAATGGCTCCACGATGGTGGCCAATGCAGGACGCGGACAACTGAGAATCAACAAGCCCCGACCGGCAAAGAAGAAGGTGGCTTCGAAATGAGAAAGTTACTTTTACTGACAGGTTTGACGTTTTCGTTTTTGCTCGCGCCGACACTGAATTTTGCTCAGACAACAGACAGTCAATCGGACTCAATCGCCGTCTATCCTGCTGAGATCACGCTGTCTTCAGCCCGCGATCGGCAGTCGATTGTTGTTCAACGCACGCGACCTGACGGAATTACTGAAGATCTTTCGGACTCATGCAGCATTGAAGTTGCTGCGGCTGAGGGCCAACCGGCAAAAGCGAAGTTTGAAAACGGCTACCTGCTTCCAGTTGCCAACGGCGAGACAACGCTGATCGTGGCAGTCGAAATGCAACGCGTCGAAGTCCCGATCAAGGTTGTTAACGTTGAAAAGGTTCCACCAGTCAGTTTTCAAAACGACGTGATGCCTGTTTTTTCGAAAACAGGTTGCAACGCAGGCAGCTGCCATGGAGCAGCGCGGGGCAAGGATGGCTTTAATCTCTCGCTCTACGGTTTCGATCCCAAAGGTGATTACCATCGTTTGACGCGCGAGATGATGGGGCGACGCGTCAACCTCGCGGTGCCAGACGATTGCCTTCTCACCAACAAGGCCACTGGCTCCGTTGCTCACTCTGGCGGCTCGTTGATGTCGCGCGAATCTGAATACTACCGAACCATCACCCGTTGGCTCGAAGCGGGTGCCACCGAAGATATTGGCAAAGTCCCAACCGTCGATCGTATTGAACTCTATCCGCCAGCTGCGGTTCTCAACGGTGCCGACTCGAAGCAAAAACTGGCAGTCGTTGCGACTTACTCAGATGGCTCGTCCCGCGATGTGACCAACCTTGCCTACTTCTCCACCAACAATGACAACTCGGCAACGGTTTCGCAATCGGGTGTCGTGACAGCAGCCAACCGCGGCGAAGCGTTTGTGATGGCCCGGTTTGACACGCACACTGTCGGCAGTGACTTTATCGTCCTGCCCAGAGATGTTCAGTTCGACTGGCCCGAGGATATCAAGTCACACAATTACATCGACGACAGAATTCACGACAAACTTCGCAAACTCCGAATTCGTCCTGCGGAGCTCTGCTCAGACGCCGAGTTCATTCGCCGCACGTCGCTCGACATCTGCGGCATTGTGCCAAACAGCGAGCAGGTGGAAGCTTTCGTCGCCGACACGGATCCCGAAAAGCGTTCAAAGTACATTGACCAGTTGCTGGAACGCAAAGAGTTTGCTGAAATCTGGCTGATGAAATGGACCGAACTACTCCAGGTTCGCTCAACAGCACAGGTTAGTTACAAGAGCACCCTGCTTTACTTTGACTGGCTCAAGGAACGCATTTCGAACAACGTTCCCGTCGACGAAATGGTGGTTGAACTGCTCGGGGCAACCGGTGGCACGTTCACCAATCCGGCAACGAATTACTTTGAGATCGAGCGGGACAAACTGAAGACAGCAGAAAACGTGGCTCAGGTATTCATGGGCACGCGGATTCAGTGTGCTCAGTGTCACAATCATCCGTTCGATCGCTGGACGATGGATGATTACTATTCGTTCACCGCGTTTTTTGCCAAAGTCAATCGCAAGCAGGCCGAAGACCCTCGCGAGCGAATCATCTTCAATGGTGGCGGCGAGACGAAGCATCCGGTGACCGGAAAAGTCATGAAGCCGAAGTTTCTTGGCGGAGCAGTGCCAGAAATAAAAGGCAACGACCGAAGAACCGTCCTGGCGAAGTGGCTGGCTTCAGCCGAAAACCCCTGGTTCGCTCGCAACCTTTCCAACATTGTGTGGGCTCACTTTTTTGGGCGGGGAATCGTTCATGAAGTCGATGACTTTCGCGTTTCCAACCCGCCAGTCAACCCACAACTGCTGGATGAACTTGCTGCGAAATTCGGCGAATACAACTTCGATTTCAAGATGCTGGTTCGGGACATTTGTAATTCTCGAACCTATCAGCTTTCAACTCGCAAGAACGAAACCAACGCCAGCGATGAAACGAATTTCTCTCGCGCATCGCTGCGACGAATTCGGGCAGAGATTCTGCTGGATGTCATTTCCCAAATTACGGAAACGCGAGACAAGTTCCGCGGCCTGCCGTTGGGCGCACGTGCGGTGCAAATCGCAGATGGAACCACGTCGACTTACTTCCTGAACACGTTCGGGCGAGCGAAGAGGGAAACGGTTTGTAGCTGCGAAGTTAAAATGGAGCCCAACCTTTCGCAGGCATTGCATTTGATCAACGGCAATACAGTGCAGAACAAAATTCAACAGGGCGCCGTCGTGAAAAAGATGATCGACGCGAAAAAGTCGGATGACGAAATACTGGGTGAGCTTTATTTGCGATGCCTGTCTCGCCAACCAACGGAAACGGAATCGACTGCGTTAAAAGCCACAATTGCAGAAAACGAAAATCGCCAACAGGCAATTGAAGACATTTTCTGGGCGCTGCTGAACTCTCGTGAGTTTGTGTTCAACCATTGACATGATTAACAACATGCTGAACAAGCCAATATCAACAATGAAGGGCAGGGCATTGACGGACTGTCCGCCAATGATTCGTTTAATGCGAACGCATCCACTCGTTTGTGCTTCGGGCTTGTGTTTCCTGCTCATCATGATGACCGCACCTCTATCGGCCCAGGAAAAGCCAGCCGCCAGGATCACGTTCAATGACCACGCAAAACCGATCTTCAAACAGCGATGTTCTTCCTGTCATAACTCGGAGCGGAAAGAAGGTGATCTCGATGTCACCAACTTCACGAACCTGATGATCGGTGGCGGAAGTGGTGAAGTCATTGAATCCGGATCGGCAGACGACAGTTATCTTTTCCGACTCGTCACGCATGAAGATTCGCCCGAGATGCCACCTGGCGGCAACACGATCCCCAAAGCCGAAATTGAAATGCTTCGGAAATGGATCGACGGCGGAGCGCTGGAGAATTCCGGTAGCGTCGCCAAAAAACGCAAACCCAAAACAGATTACAGTTCCGTTGCCGCAGGCGACAAACGTCCCGAAGTCGAACCCGTCCCTTCACGGTTACCACTGATTCCACAACTCGTGGCGGATCGCCCCTCCAGTGTTCATTCACTGATGACCAATCCGTGGTCTCCTTTTGTTGCCGTGTCGAGCCCCAAACAGGTTCTGGTTTATCGAACCAGTGACTTTGGGTTACGAGGGGTGATTCCTTTCCCTGAAGGCCAACCGGAATCAATTCGTTTCAGTCGCAATGGTAGCCTGATGCTGATTGGCGGCGGTAAACCTGGAGCAACCGGCAAGGTGCTTGTTTGGGATGCGATCAAAGGGCGCCGCGTCACGGTCGTTGGCGACGAGAGTGATTCCGTTTTGGCGTCGGACATCGATCCGTCACAATCGCTGGTTGCTCTGGGTGGCCCTGGCAAAGTGATTCGGGCCTTTGACATGACGGGCGAACTGGTTTACGAACTTGGCAAGCACACCGATTGGATTACGGCGTTGCAGTTTTCACCAAACGGAAACTTCCTGGTCACGGGCGACCGAAACGGCGGCGTTCACGCCTGGGAAGCCAAAACGGGCAACGAAATATTGACACTTGGCGGTCACTCAAAGTCGATTACTTCCATCGACTGGCGCATCGACGGAAAACTTGTACTCACGTCCAGCGAAGACGGCAGCGTCCGCCTCTGGGACGGAAAAAACGGCAAACAGATCAGGAACTGGAACGCATGCGGGACGGGTGTCACGTCGGCGTGCTTTACACGTGATGGCCTGGTTGTCACGGGTGGCCGCGATCGAATTGTTCGAGTGTGGGATCAAAACGGAAAACAGGTCCACCAGTACGAAGCAATGAGCGATCAGATTACCAGCGTCACTTACTGCAGCGAAACCAATCGCGTCATCGCGGGTGACTGGCGCGGCAACATTCATGTTTGGGAGAAAGCAAACGCAAAACGAATCGCGACGCTCAATGGTAATCCTCCCACGATTGAAACTCGAATCGCTGAAGTCAATCGACAGATCCAGGATGCCAAAGAAATTCTGCAGCCACTGACCCGGCAATCCACGGCGCTGGACTCTCGAATCGCTGCCATGAAAGCTGAAAACGAAGCCGAAGTCGCGACACGAACTGCCACAGAGGCAACGCTGAAATCGGTGGTGGAGCAACTCGCTGGAGCCGACAGCCTGTTGAAATCAACCGCCGAACAACAGGAAGCCTGGAAAACTGAATTGATGGGAAAGGAAAAAGCTGCGCCTCAGATTGACGTTTCGATCACCAGTGCCAAATCGGCGCTTCAATCGCTCGGTGATGACCAGGAATTGGCAGAGACCGTCACCAAGCTGGAAACCCGGAAGACTTCAATCGTCCAGCGAATTGAAACGTTGAAGACTCAGTTGCAACAGGTTTCGCAAAAGCAGGAAACGGCTAAAGCCAAGGTCGCGAAACTGACTTCGGAACGTGCCGAGTCCCAGAAACAGTTGGCTGTCCTTAACTCGAATATTGCGGCTCGCGAGATGGAACTGGGAAAAGCTAACGACCAGCGAGCAAAACTCCAGGCGGAACTCGACAAAGCGAAAGCGGATTTCCAACGTCCAACCACGGCATTGGGCTACTGGAATTCTGAACTGCAGTTTGCCAAAGCCCTTGCTGAACTGGAAACAACGCTTCAGTCCGCCGAACTGGTAGAGCAAAGTAAGCTCGACGAAGTGGATGCCGCGAAGGAGAAACTTGCTGCGGCTGAAGCAGTCGTCCAGCAAGCCGAGCAACGACGTGCCGAATCAACGAAGCAGATCGACTCGATCGAGCAGCGGATTCAGGC
>CAYUNP010000207.1:0-1643 GCA_964446085.1 uncultured Pirellulaceae bacterium | reverse complement strand
TACACATCGATCTCAAATCCTGCTCTTTGCTTGCGAGACAACATCGCGTTTGCGTCATCGTCGTCCGGGAAGGTTTCTGTTTTCGGATCCCAGTTGACCGCTCGTTTTAACCGCAAGGCAATGTTCGAAAGATGGCACATGCTAATTGAGCGATGGTGAGACCAAACGTCGCTGATTGGCATGCCACCGTTTTTAATACAGTCCACGAAATTGCCCATGTGATTGCCAGGCTGCTTGCCCTTACAAAGTTTGTCGACAGCGTCCTGCAACCACTGCGGTCCCGGTCCACCGACGGGACTGCCCTCAGGTCGCTCGGTACCGTACTTGGGGATCATATGAGCCACGCCCAGTTCTTCGGCTGGTTTGCCGGTCAAACCACCACGGTTGACACGGATCTTGCCCTTGTCTCCTTTGATCACCAACTCGTTGCTACCAGAGTAAACGCGTGCGGTATGTCCCCCGTCGAACTCGAGTGCGATGTCGAATTCAGATGGAACGTTGAAACCATTTTCGATCTGGGGAATCTCGACCGATCCTTGTGGTGTGATCGATGTCGGTCCGGAATCGTCCATTCCCATCGCCCACATCGCAATGTCTCCATGATGAGCGCCCCAATCAGTCACTTGCCCGCCGGCATACTCGAACCACCAACGGAAATCGAAATCGGCTCGCTGAGGGCAGTAGGGGACTTCAGGCGCCTGCCCCAGCCACATGTTCCAATCGATATGTTCGGGACGAGGCACGTTTTTGAACGGCCCACCCTGCTTCGCTGTTTCGATGCTGATCAAGCAGTCCAGTTTGTCTCCGAGCATGCCACTCTGGGCGATGGCAACGGTCTTCAGAAAGACCTGGTCGAACTCGCTCCGTTGCTGGGTTCCGACTTGAAAAACTTTGCCTGTTTCTTTGGCGACTTTGCAACACTGTTGCCCTTCGCGAATGGTTAAAGAAAGTGGCTTTTCACAGTAGACGTGCTTTCCGGATCGCAACGCATCGATGGCGATTTTTACATGCCAGTGATCAGGCGTTCCAATTGAAACAGCGTCAATATCCTGACGCTCTAGCAACTCACGATAGTCCCCATAGACTTTACAGTTCCCATCGTATTCCCTGGCAAAAAAGTCAGCACTGCGACGATTGACATCGGCAACGGCAACCATGTCCCCAAACTTTCCCAACTGGTGCCCGATGTAAGCACCGCGGCCAGGATAGTCTCCTTTTGCATATCGGTCGGTGTAGATGCTGGTACCGATCGCAGCCACCCGCAGTTTGTCATTGGGCGAATCGAAAAGTACCGCCGGGTTCGAAAGGATATAGGGTGTAACCAGGGCGGCTGACGCGACCGCTCCGGAATTTTTAATGAAGTCACGACGTGATGTTTGTTTCCTGTCAGTCATGGATTTGCTCTGAAGTATTGGTCACTGTCCGGTTCACATTCAGATTGTACTCGATTCAACGAAGTGATCATAAAACGACAAAAGCCGACTGTTGCCAGCCGGCTCTTGCACGTAAATCACTTTATGAGATTGGGTCGAAACAGGATTTGTCCTGAAACAACTTCCCAACTTCAAGCGGCTCCCGAGAAATCGCATACGGTTCGGAGAACCGAGCGACATTGTCGCTCAGCTTTCCAAGCTGATAGCGCT
>CAYUNP010000206.1:0-8990 GCA_964446085.1 uncultured Pirellulaceae bacterium | reverse complement strand
AACTCATTGTTCTGCTTGATCGGATAGATGGCATTGGTGTCGACCCAATTCTGAATCACAACCACCTTGCTGGAATCTACGCCATGGTCTTTGAGCCAGTCTCGCATGTCATTGCTGACGACAACAATTCGATCTGCCCGGCAGTAGCACCAGACCAAAAATTTGCGAAACACTTTGATGATGAATCCTTCCCGTAGCTTGCCGCACTCGACGGCAATGTCGGGATAGACGTCTTGCAGATAACAAACGAATTTGATTCGCCGTACAAAGGCCACAGCACAGGCCGCAATTGGGCTCAATGGTGGATCCGTTTGGCAGACAATCACGTCCGGTTTTGGGCCGAATAAAAGTGAGACGAATGCAGAAACGCAAAACGACAGAAAATTAACCAGTCGCCCCAGGAAGCTGCTTTTGTCAAACGTGGTATGGGTCGTTCGCCGGATTTCGACTCCGTTTCGAATTTGTTTTCCAAAGCGTTTGAAGTCGGCCCCTTCGGCGGCAAAATTTGGCTGGCCGCAAAGAACAGAAACCGAAACGTCTTCTCTCTCAGCGAGCCCTTCGCAGAGCTCGGATAACAGTTGTCCTGTGGCCTCCATGTCCGGCCAATAGGATCGGTTCACGAACAGCAATTTGGTCTGCTGGGACTGTTCGCTTTTTAAAGGCGGTTGTTTGTTACTGGACCGCTCTGGCGCACGGGACTTTGACTTTATTTTTTTGACGATTTGCGAAGGCCGACGAGCGTCTGCGAGGCGGTCGGGATCGTCGTATGTCGTGTCCACGGCGTTATCAAGTGACAATTCAGTTTCTCCCGCTGCTCATCATGAATGAATGAATTGAGTGGGGAACCGGTTGCCTCACAGTCCCGAGATCCCATCCAAGTCGCATAGCATAATTCCAAATTGTATTCGTTCAATGGACATCAGGGCCGTGTTGGGGAGTTTGGGTTTGTCACGGAACCGCGTTGAAGTGTGAGTCAGCTCTTGTGTGCAAGAAAAGACTTCATTGCCCCCTGCCAAAGCAAGGGATCGTCCCCGAATTGTCTCTTCCCCCTCTATTGGTTTGGTTTTTGGACGTTTAAGCGGGCACGCTGAAATGGGTGCTATCGATTTTTCCTGAAACGAGGTTTCTGTTTCGCAAGGTTTCGCAAATCAGATGTTTCGCACTTGTGTGAAGGTGCTTTGAGCTATAATGAAACCTGATCACTGCCCACTGAAAATATGAGTGTTTAGCTGTGAGTTGATTTGGATTTTTTAGTCAAATATCAATTCCGCTTTAAAATATCAAAGAGTGAATTCGCTCTTTTGATTACCACGGGCACGGTTACATTTCTTTCTTTGTTCCGCAGCAAGCCTTCATGTCACTCGTCCCACCCGGCCAACAATCCCCCTACCCCGTTGCCACGACAAACAACAATGGCGTAGCAGTTCCTCCGGTATCCAATTTGAGGGATACCTTTGAGATGTCGCCGCAGGTCAATGCTCAGCCGACGCAATCGTTTGACTTCTGGGGTTTTCTGCAGCGTCGAAAATATTTGATTGCGCTGTTCAGTATTATTGGGTGCTTTCTTGGGTACCTGAACTATACCAAGTCACCAAAATTATATTCTTCCAGTACGCGTCTTCTTGTTTTGACTCAGGCACCGCCTTCGATCGTCAATGGAAACGTTTTGCTGAATCAGAAGAGTTCGCTGCCAAATCATTCAAGCCTGCTGGTGAGTGAAATGATACTTGGTAATGCCGTTTCTGAAGGTGGCCTGGATCGGTTGGATACGTTTGCAACAACTGGAAATCCAGTCGGGGCTTTGAAATCCATGATTCGTGTTGTTCCGGAAAAAGGCGATACGTTGCGTATCAGCTGCAGCGGTCCGGAGTCGACTGAACTGCCCGGAATTCTCAATCAGGTGGTCGAGTCCTATCGCCGTGAGATTGTCGAAGATTCTCAGGCAGTAAATGAACAGACCGTTGAGTTGATTGAGAAACTTGCCGGGAAACTCTCCGATGAGAAAGAAGATCTGGAAGTGGATCGCCTGAAGCTTTGGAAGGAATTGGACATTAGTTCAATCAATGAAGTCGGTGGGGTAACGAATCCATTCACCAGGAAACTCGCTGAGCTTCGCTCTCACAAGGATGATTTGGAGTTGAATATTGCGGATATCCGTTTGCGAATTGACCAATTGGTCAAGTCGGTATCTGCGTCTGAAAAAGCTGAGTCCAAGCCGGATCCACTGGAATTTCGAATTGCTGCGATGGAAGCCAGGGAATATTTGAATGCCCAGACTGCGTCTGAAGAAGGTAGTGCCAGTGCCAATCCGGAGGCGATTCGGCAGCGACAATCGTTGCAGCAGCGAGTCTGGGATATTGAAGGGCAAGTTTCTGACTTGCAAAGCCAGTTGTGGCAGAGAAAACAGGTGGTTGGAGCGGGGCATGGTGACGTTATCACTTTGAAGAAACAGGTTAAGTACTGGCAAGGCAAGGCTGCGAAAATCCGGACTCAGATGGCAGAGCTTGAGCTCTCGACTGAGGAGAAGCAGGCCATGAGCAGCGAGAGTGTAAAACTCCGTGAGAGCGAAAACAGGGATATGATTCGCATGTATTACATTGCTTTGGACAAGAAAAAAGATGGGCTGCAGACCAAAATCGAGGGACTCGAAAAGAGAATTGAGACGGTATCTGGTCAGGCTGCCGCTGTTGGCGAAAAGATTGTAAAACTCAACGTCATCCAGAAAACAATTGAGAAAAAAGAACAGGCCGTTGACGTTATTCTGGATCGCCTGAAAGAGATGAACGTTGTGGCGGACAACTACACGATGACGAAAATTCGTGTCCTCGATGAACCGAAAAATGGCTCACAGATTGCCCCTTCGTTTACGAAGTGCCTTGCGACAGCAACGATGTTGGCTGCACTGCTTGGAATGGGTTTGGCTTTTCTGATTGACCAGTCAGAACTGTCGTTCCGAAGCCCTGCTGAAATCCTGAGTCACCTGCAACTTCCGGTTGTTGGTAAGGTTCCGCGAATCCGGACGAAAGGGTTGAATCCTGCCAAAGGTAATGCGGAACTGATTGCGGCCCACAGGCCTGCCTCGAGTGAAGCGGAATCCTTTAGAGACGTGCGAACTTCGCTGTTCTTCCGTGCCAATAACGAGGACATCAAGACGCTGTTGTTTACCAGTCCGTCGCCGGGTGATGGAAAAACCACGACCGCGGCGAACATGGCGATCTCAATCGCTCAAGCCGGAAAGCGTGTGGTGCTGGTTGATGCTGACTTCCGTAGGCCACGAGTGAATCGTTACTTCGGTGAAGACCTGGACAATGGTTTGCTGGATGTAATGTCTGGCGAGATCGAACTTGAGGAAGCGATCAAGGCGACGGAGCTGCAATCGGGTCTTTCTTTGATTACCGCTGGTGGACATCCCAAGAATCCTGGTGAGTTGGTTACTTCAGAGGCGTTCAGGAAGGCGATTGAGAAGCTGCGAGAACAATTCGATTACGTGTTGATTGATTCGCCTCCAGTTTTGGCGGTGTCGGATTCGGTCACGATCGCAAGCCTTGTTGATGGCGTGTATCTGGTTTCCCGAATTCGCAAGGGTGTCAAGCTAACCGCCAGGAAAGCCAAGGATTCGCTGGACAATGTTCATGCAAGATGGATGGGATTGATCGTCAACGATGTTGACCAGAACCCTTACTACAATGAGTACGGATACCAGTACGGAAGTTACGCTTACTATGGAAGCAGCAGCTACCGCACTTATTACGAGACGGACAAGGTTCCCGGCAATAACAGGTCTCGAATCAGTTCAACTGTGAACAGCTAAGTGGTTCGTCACAAGCTGAAGGGTGCCGGTTAACGCTGGCGTAAGGATCCGCGCGAGCGTGTATAAATCGCATCCAGTCGACTGGTCACAATCAGGTCTGACAGACCACTACTGGGCCAACCGGATTTCACACTTCATGCCGCACGAATCTGAACGGCAGGGCCGCCGATAAGACACGCAATGAACTGGCGACTAACGCATCCCGCCCACAGTAAGTGGCTGCCTAACTCAGTTGCACCAATTCTGAATCTTCTGGCTCGCGTGGATTGTCATCCGGATCGATCCAGTTCTCTGCCTTGAAGTGCTCGTCATACACGCCGTAGTCGTGATAGGCAAACTTCTTGGCCAGTCGATAGGCCCAACTCTTTTCGGGAATCGGCTCCATGCCTGGAGCGTACTGGGAAGAATGGGCTGATGCAGCACGCAATTCCTCGAGCGCCTTCTTGCGAGCTGTGGAATCTTTGGCTCCATGACGATCGGCTAATGACTCAATCAAGTCAGGCCGCTCGAGAACGATACAGCCACGAGTGTGCTCGGCAGCTGTCTTGCGGAAATCGCGCAGGTAATCCGATTCGTTGAACACTTGATCCAGTGGACGTTCGTCGTGAATCGATTCTTTGGCGAACTGAATGATCGGGCATGGCTCAACGTCGCCCCACGGATTGATGTGGTGCGTGAAACCTGTCGCCGCCGGACACAGGGCATGTCCATCTGCGTCGTAGTAGGCGTCGATGAAGATAATCGGTTTCTTGCAACGCATGTCGACGACGAACTGGCGGGCGACTCGTTGCTGCTCTGGTGTGAGCGCCAGATCAGGATTCGAATCGGGGCCAACGGGGCGATAGATGTGGAACCATGTGTAGAGAACTCCCATCTCGACCAGTCGATCAACCCACTTTTCGGTTAGCAATTCGTCGTAGTTCGACTGGCAGAGGCTTGTGCAGACTCCGGTCATGACTTTGTTGTTGAGGCAGTTTTCCAAACCTTTCATCGTCGCCGAATACACGCCTTCTTTTCCGCGGCGCGTGTCGCTAACGATCTCGCTACCTTCGACGCTGATCAGTGCCGTCACGTTGCCACACTTGCGAAGACGTTTGGCGACTTCGTCGGTGATGAAGTGGCCGTTGGTGAAAACCTGGAAGTACGCGTCGGGATGAGCTTCCAAAACGTCGAACAGTTCCTTGTGCATGAATGGTTCGCCGCCCAACAATCCGAAGAACGAGTTGCCCATTTTTTTGGCCGTGTCGATCATCCGGTTCATCGCCGGCACGTCGATCTTCTGCTGCTTGTGATCGACATCCACCCAACAGCCCTGGCAGCGCAAGTTACAGCTGTTGATGATCGAGATGTAGAGATACGGCGGAAAGAACTCGCCTTTCTTGAGGCGTTTCTTGTGTTTTTGAACACTGCGAATGCCTTTGATGCCCATGTTCCAGACAAGCTTCCAAAGGAGTCGCTTGTCGGTTTCAAACAGCATTCGTTTTGTAAGGCCGATTAGCATAATTGCTCGTTTTGCGTTTTGATTGATTGATGCGAGTGCAAATCACAACCCGACGCGTGAGCGAGGGGTCAAATGCAGATCCCTTGCTCACGCGTCGGGTTATGATTTACGCGTGATGTCCAATTATACGCTGTTCACGACAGGATCACAGCGATTAAATGCGCCATGGAATTGAAACTGGAGCCGGATAGAATGTTCTGCTTGTTCTAACCGAAAACGAAAAAATACATGTCACGAATCGACGACCTTTTCCAGAATTTGCGATCCAGCCAACAAAAGGCCTTCATGCCTTTCATCACTGCTGGCGATCCGGACCTTGATTTCACTGCCGATCTGTTGCGGCAACTCGACGCATCGGGCTGCCACCTGGCTGAAGTCGGGATTCCTTACAGCGATCCAATCGCCGATGGCCCGGTTATTCAAGCTTCCTACACGCGTGCTCTCAACGCCGGCACGAAACTGAACGCGATTCTGGCGATGCTCAAGTCCGTGACCGGAGAGATCAGGATGCCGGTTGTGACGATGATCAGCTACGCCATCATTTACCGGGTTGGTTTGGATGCGTTTCTCGACAAAGCCATCGATGCCGGTGTCGCTGGAGCAATCGTCCCTGACATGCCGGTGGATGAGTCGGCTGATTTTGCGGCCCGGTGCAAAGCGCGTGACTTCAGTTTGATTCAACTTGTGACGCCAACGACACCGCGTGAACGTGCGTTGAAGATCGCGAACCAGTCATCCGGTTTCATTTACTATGTTTCCATCGCCGGGATCACGGGTGAGCGAACGGCGCTGCCTGACGATTTGGTTGACAACGTTTCATGGCTTCGTGAGCAGACCGAATTACCAATTTGTGTTGGCTTTGGAATCAGCCAACCCGAACATGCGGAAGTCCTCAAACCTGTCGCAGACGGAATGATCGTTGGCTCTGCTATCGTTCGCCGTATCGCTGCGATTGAAGATGGAACGTCGCGAGAGGATTCCTCCGCAAATGTTGAAGCGTTTTGCAAAGAGATGTTGGCCGTGCTGTAACCGTGGCCGGGCCTGTTCCTTCCCTGTTTGACACCGCCTTGGCTGCAGTTCGGATGTCAGGGATTCGACCTTATCGATGGCGAAGTGATGGCTTACAATGCAGTCGTACCTTCCTTCAGGCCATGTGAAATCACCGTGAAAATTCTGCTTGACGAAAAACAGCTCAATGAAGGCGTTGAAAAACTGGCCAACAGCATCAACGCTCGCTACGGCGACAAGCCACTAACCATCATTTGCATTCTCACCGGCAGCATTGTTCTGGGTGCCGATTTGATTCGCAAATTGAACATGCCGTTGCGTGTGGGCGTACTGCAAACAAGCAGTTACCAGGGAACCGAACGCGGTGAGCTGACGATCAATTCGGAAATGATGCTTGATATCAAGAATCGTGACGTTCTGTTGATCGACGACATCTTCGACACGGGCCATACTCTGGATAAAGTTACCGCCAAAATCGCTCAACACGGACCGACGTCTCTCGAATCGGCAGTGCTGCTTTGCAAGACCGGTCGCCAGGAAGTTGAGTATCGTCCCGAGTTCATTGCTTTCGATATCCCGGATGAGTTCGTTGTTGGCTATGGATTGGACTACAATGACGAGTATCGAAATTTGCCTTACCTTGCGTGTCTGGAAGACGCCGATATCGAATCTGTGACATGAACTCCACAACGCCACAACGAATCGCGATCGTCTCGCGGCGATTTTGGCCAGTCAGTGGTCCAACCGAGCAATTCATTGCTGACCTTGCGGATCAGTTCAGTGTCCAGGGACATCGCGTGGAGTTGTTTACTGCGGCGTGGCAAAAGGGATGGCCCGAAGAGTGTTCTTTTCGCGAATTTGGTTTGCATCGCCTGTCGCGGCCAAGCTCTGGACCGTGGGGCACGTATCGGTATCAGCGCGCACTGATCCGCGGTCTGGAAAAGTTTCAGCCGGATGCTGTTCTGTTGTTTGGCAGCGGTGAAGATCTTGCTCCCGTGCGAAAGCTGGTTGGCGATTCGGTGCCTTGCGTCGTTCGCGTCGATCATCGAGCCGTTTCAGCAATCAGCCGAACGGCACAGAAGAACGTTCGACTGAACCTGGCAAATGCGATTCTGTGTGATTCGCTCCGCACTCGCAATGAGCTGGTGGTCCGAAACATTCCGCTGCCCGCCAATGTGGATCTCGTTTCTGATGGAGCCACCTTTGAGAATGAACATCGTCGTTCACTGGTTCAACAGGCCAATTCGCGCACAGCGCTGGGCGACGCACATCCGATTCTGCGAATTGATCCTGCTCAGCCGCTGGTGGTTACCAGTGCTCCGATGAATGGAGACGGTGGCGTCTGTGATTTGGTTCGGGCGTGGAAGATCGTTCTGGAGTCGTTCCCCCGAGGAAAACTCTGGATCCTTGGTGACGGTCCGCGATCACGAAAAGTCTGGGACACGATTGCGGATCACGATATGGTGTACAGTGCGATCATGCCTGGTTACTTCGACGACTTCGACGAAATTTTCAACGCCGCAGACCTCTACGTTCATCCGCAGCGCGGTCCCGTGAACTGTCGTTGCCTGTTGCATGCGATTGCCAGTTCGGTTTGTCCGTTGGTAACTTCTTCGTCAACGGAGCCGATTTCAAAACGTGATTCCGAAGGAAGACGCATCGGCGAGATGGTCGAACTTGAGCGGGATTCGACGGCCATTATTGCTCCTGCGGGAAATCCAACTGCACTTGGTGAGGCAATCACGATGGCGCTTCGAAATAGCGAAACACGAACGAGGCTCGGTAACAATGCGGCGAAGCAGTTTCGGGCGGCGATCGAGATCGAACGAATCGCCCAGGCGTTTCTCAATGTGTTGCTCGGCGTTGGACAACCTCAGGATGCTACTGGAGCATCTTTGTCGTGAGTCAAAAACGCGTTCTTTTTGTAATCGATTTGTTGGATCGTTTCAGTGCAACACGGCAACTTGATTTGCTGACTCAGCAGCTTGGTCGCGATCATGATGTGCATGTGGCGGTGCTTGGTTCGCATACGCCGCTTCCCACGTCGGTGATGGCAGATGCGAATCAGGGTGCTGCCGATGGTTCACGCCAGTTTCATTTTCTGGGTGCCAGTTCATTCGAAACGCACAGCTTTCGGACGTTGTTCAGGTCCGGACTGCGATTGCGCAAGCTGATTCGTCAGCTAAAACCTGATCTGATTCACGCCTGGTGCCAGCCAGCGGAGCGGGTTACTCTGGCGGCCTGTGCCGAATTCGATTCGATTCGAAAGTTTGCGACCGAGCTGTATGTGCGACCATCAACGAACATGACAATGGAAGCTGTTGATCGTCGGCTGGGAAAGCCTGTTGAGCAGTACATTGTGCCGCACGAAAAAATCAGGGAGTCGCTAGTTGGCCATCAGTATGTGGAAGAAAAAATTTCCATCGTGCCGGGTGCCGTTGGGCAATCTGATATCGATCGTGTTGCCGCTCGCAGAAAGTTGATTCAGCTTGTTGGAGCCGGAAAGGACGTCCGCCTGGCGGGTGCCGTTGCTCCGCTGGTTCCGCGATCGCGGCTCAAGGATCTTGTTTGGGCGACGGATTTGCTGACCTGCATTCGGGGTGATTTTCACTTCATCATTTTCGGTCGTGGGACACAGCGACAACGGCTCGAACGATTTGCTTTCCAAAC
>CAYUNP010000205.1:0-8999 GCA_964446085.1 uncultured Pirellulaceae bacterium | reverse complement strand
GGCGTTGCGGTCAACATGCGCAAATACGCCAGATCGAAAATTGGAGTCTGTTTCATTTCCAAACGTCTTCGCTGCCGCGAGGTTTGACGTTGCCTTGCTCCAGAAAGAATCATCACCTGCGAAATTGGCAAGCTTGTCTCGACACGAATCGCAATCAGAAAGGTGTTCTGCAAGTTGGTTTTCCGACGCGGCGTCCAGAGAATTGGCGATCGCTTGCTCAAGCCGGCTTAAATCACATTGTGAATTGGACCTGTTCATCGTTCCATCCTGTTCTGAATAGAATGAATGCTGTCTGAAGCGGCATCACTGCAAGCCGTCTCTATCGTTTTTCGCAATTTCGCGATCACCCGGGACCGCGCCATGTAAATGGATCCCGTAGACAGCTGCAGCGACTCGGCGACTTCAGCAATGGATCGATGTTCAACGGCCGTTTGCCAAAATGCTTCCCAGGACTTCGGCTTGAACGAAGGCTTGATTTGCTCCGCCGCCCACGCGAACAGCTGCTTTTGATATTCGGCATCGTAGAAATCTGATTCGGCACAGCGCTGTGGCACACGGTCCAGGTCCGGGGCATTGGCAGAGACGGGTTGTCGATTTTTGCGACGAAGAAAATCGATCGTGAGATTGCGGGCAATCGTGCCAATCCAGGCTCGAAAGGTGCCTCTTTCGGGATCTGGTTCCCATCGCTCCACGGATTTGGCGATGCGGACAAACACATCCTGAGCCAGGTCATTGGCATCGGCGTTTTGCAATCCTTTGGAGCGAGCGATTCGCAGAATCAGAGGTTGATAGATTTCGCAAAACTGATCCCAGGCTTCTGCATCCTTCGGTTCCTTCAACCGTAAGATAAGACTGACTCGAGTTTTTGGTTGATTGGTCAACGAGGCGGGCCAAATGATGGAAATTGGTGCAACTACCAATTTACACGTTAGCCCTTCAGGAATCTGTCACGAATTCCTGAAAAGATTTTCAGATTCGGGAAGCCGCCGCTAGATCATCCAACGGAGCTAGTGACTGCGGCTCAGATTATGCGAACCGTCGGCGCCTAGTTTCGTTCCACGACGCTGGCGAAACTGTAGCTCTTGTCTCCAAACAATTGTCCGAAGGCGAGCCCATTTCCTGTCGCGAAAGGGACATTGATTACAATGGTGACTTCATTGACCGTATCGTCGATCGTTTCAGGTGTCACGGTGATGTCCCGGTTGGTTACTCCAAACAGGTCCAGGATTCGTTCCATTTCTTCCCGAACATTGGCAGCGGAAGTATTTGCGATAAGGGATTCACGTGCACCAGCAATAACACTGGTCTTGGCGGAATCCGAAATCGTCACCGCGCGGGAAACTTCGAACAGGCTGAAAATGATCAGAAACACCATCGGACAAACAATGGCAAATTCTACAGCCGTTGTAGCCGCACGCCGAATATGCTGACGACGGTAGCGGTAACTTGTCCTGGGACGGTCTGATTTGTCTTTAGTCGTTTTCACAGAGTCTTCCATTTTATTAATCGATAAGCTGAACACGGAATCTACCTAACAGAGCTGCAAACGCTTCTTCCAGTTCTTCGCTGGTCAACGCGGAAAAGTTCGATCCTCCAGTTGCTTCTGCAATATCGGTCATCACCCCGAAGTTTCCACCGAATGAAATCGTGTGAACAGTAATGTCGGCTGCCGCAGCATTATTGGCAGCGTTGATGGGTGCCGGACGAGGAGCGACCTGGTGTCCGTCGGACAACATAATGACGTGTCTACTGGCACCGGTGTTCACTCCAAATGCATCGCGACTGAATTCGAGACCGTCATAGAGGCTCGTTCCAAGTCCGAGTGCTGGAAAGTCAGTTGCGTAAGAATCCATGGTCTCTACAAGCTCAGAGATTTCATCTGCAATCACAACGGTGAGTTCGTTTTCGAAACGTGCGAACTCCAGGTCGAGATCACTTTCGAGTTTGCCCGTATCCAACAGACCACCTCCAAAAGTTACCAGGCCGACACGGGCATTTGGATTGGTGTCTCGCATTGCTGCCAGAAACAGAGCCACGGTTTGCCGAACTTCGAACCAGCGACTGCCAGGCAGTGGAGGCTCGTGAATGGTGCTTCCACCGTCTGGAAAGCTGTTGTCGACGGTCCGATTCATTGATCTGGAAGCATCCAGGCAAAGAATGACGTCGACTTGCCGCGTGCTAACTCTTGAATCAGCAACCACGGTGACCGTTTCTGGTCCACCGAGAAAGCTGGACAGAAACACATTCACATCGCGCTGTTCCATGGATGTTGGCGTGTCAACGTGCACGGCCGTAATCTGATTGGAGTCCGTGTTGGTTTCGCCAAAAGGCAGGTCAGCCAGATCAAAATCTATATTGCCAAACCGGACGGCAGCGGGTTCGAAGTTTTTGGTTGGACGGTCGATGTTCAGGTTGTAGAGCCGAACACCAAGGTCACGAGCTCGATCAATGCGTCCATTAATTTCCGTATCACTGATGATTTTGACCAGCGATGCGCGAGCAGAAAGGTCTGCAGTGTTTTGCACATTGATTTGGCTGTAGAGCAACCAGTTGGAGTTGATTGTCAATGCCACAATCGCCAACATCGCTACCAAAACGACGGCCAGTAAAGGCAGGACGGCGCCATTGCGTTTCAAGTGAATTTTTTTGTTCATAATAGATTATTCCACGCGATAAGAGAAATATGTTGATGCCACCGGCTGCTGTTGAAATATCGCACTAAGTGGTGAGTTTTGGGCGTAGTCGATACTGACGGTTGTTTCGACAATCTCTGAATCAATGCGTGTCAGGACTGCGTCGCATCCCTGGATTCCGAGGGAGGTTGCCAGCGTTTCCACATCCGTTTCAATGTTTTCAAAAGAGTTGTTGGTCTCGAGCACCTGTAGTGCGGCATTGGAAGCGAATAGTTGTGCTTGTTGTTTAAGGGAAAGCACACGTGACAATTCGAAGCCTCCGAGCCAGATCACGATCAGGATCGGTAGGCAGACTGCTGCCTCGACGGCGGCGACGGCTCTCCGGTTTTTGAAAACCAATCTTCGGTTTTTGACTTTTGTGTTCATGGGGCCAGTTTGCGTTTACGAATCGGTTCCTTCATCGGAAACGTAGGTCACAATTCAAATCAAAACTTCGTTTTCCTGAAAAAGGCTCGTAAAAGCCCGTTGCTTTACGTTTTGAGGCAACATGAGGCGAAAACGCATCATTCTTGTGTCCGTCAATAGGTGATCGGGCGCCTGCCCGTTGACTCAATAAGTGATCGCGCGCCTAAACGCATGCTCAAGAAAGCAGCTCAGCTACCTGCGCAGGTGATCCTGCAGAAATCCAATCACGCGTTCGCGGTAGAGCAGCGAGTCAAATCGTTGCAGATCTTCATGTGTCGCTCCTTCAAAGACAACAAATTCTTTCGGTTCACTGGCTGCATCGAAAATTGTCTGAGACTCCCTGAGGGGAGTGTGCAAATCCCTGTCTCCCGCCAATAACATCAACGGGCAATCAATCCTGTCGACTTGCTCGATTGGCATCAAGTCATCAGTCGAGATTCCCAGTCGAATTGGGAGTTGCCAAAGAAGCAAAGGTGCCGCCAGATACTTTCCGGCTCCCAGTTGCATATCGACCCGGTCGTAAACTGCATCTGAAATGGTTGGGTAGACCGACTCCAGAATCAGGGCATCCACGCGCAACGGCGAAGCCAGTAACGCTGAGGCACCGCCCAGCGACCAGCCAATCACCGCGATTTGGCAATCTGGAAACATGCCTTTCGCGTAAGCGACTGTAGCAGTCACATCATGTTTCTCAAGGTGACCGAAGGTAATCGATTCGCCAGAGCTTTCTCCATGCGCCTGAAAGTCGATCAACACGACTGAAAAACCACTTTCATAAAGGAGTTTCGCTCGCTCGAGCATCGATCGACGATCACCTCGTAGTGGATGCAGTAAAATGACAACACGATTTGAGTTACCGTTTTTCAGAACCCAGCCAGCGAGGTTTGAACCCGAATCGGAATCCAGGCTGAACGCTTCAATTGGCATTTCGGTTTGAGGAATTGCCACTTCGCAATTGGACGGTGCAACGAGTGCTCCTGCCATGAACCACGAAGTTGCCATGAACGCCAGGAGCAAAATCGACAGGGCGAGAGCGAATCGTTTAATTCGCTTACGTAACATTCAAGCATGCTCCTTTCTGCAGTCGACGACAAGACGTGTCTCAGGCAACGGGGTTTCAAATTGCAGTGACAGCAAATGCAATTTTTACGCGAACCTTTTCGTTGGACTGGGGTCACTTAATCCGACATGCCAAACCGTGGTGTGTTGCTCATTCTTTTGGCATCCCAATGAAGCTATATCGTATCACCTACTGATCCATCGATGAATCGCGTTCCGCTGTTTCCGCAGCGTGATCTGTTTCTTATTCGTTTGGACTATTCTGATGACGACGAAATCCGCGGGTCGACGTGACCTGTTGGATCGAGTGATACGTGCAAATCGCCCCGCACAGCTGATTGCTTCGCTGCACTACAATCATATGATTGAGTGTGTCCGCGCAAATTCCAGCTTGCTAAGCCCGCGTGCGTTTCGTGCCCGATCCAAAAAACAACATTACCGAAGCACAAATCACTGTGTTCGCGCCATCTCCCGGATGGCCAGATTTTCCGATTCCATGATCCGGTCGCCCTATTCGTGGATCCCGGAAGGCGAACCAGTTCATTCGCTTTCAAAACATCTCTTTGCAAAGTTTGACGTTCCTGAATTCGCCCACCGCGCATGGTTTGGTGAACTGGAGGAAGTTCGAGTCCTGTTGGATCTGGCGCGCGGTGTCAGTCCGCGCAAAGCGGTCGCCAACAGCGGTTTGAACTCACGGCTAAGCAGAAAAGCAGCACATTGTTTCGCAAACGCGCCGGATCGGTTTGGTGTCTCCAACACGATTCGCTGGGCTCAGGCCGTTTCGCTCGGAGCCAGCGAACCGTTGGCGGATCGGATTGTGAAAGCATGTGATGGCTTTGCGTTGGAGGAAGGTTTCTGGATCGAGTTACTTCGATTCCTGATCTACGCATGCAACGTCTCACCGAATGATCGTGAACGCAGCGTGGTCGTGCCGGATGACGAAGAGCTAAGGCAGATCGCAGATTTCGTGTGGCAACAAAGGTACGTTGGCGCGTCACAGGTTCTTGGCTACCGGGTTCATAACGATGTGCCACTGCAGCCGAACTTTTCCTTTCGCGGTCGTACTTTGCGCGCTTTTCGGCGTCACATGAGCAACTGGCGCAACGAAGTCGACATTCCGATGAGCACTCCCATCGAATTCGCGATTCGAAATCGAGTCTGGGCTCCGTCGGGCCTCAAGTCGATCGTGGTTGAACAGGAAGGGATCGTCTGGAAGTTGGTTGAGTTGTTAGAGTCAGTGCAACTTCGTGTTGAAGGCGGCAAGATGCAGCATTGCGTCGCGACCTACGACGGAGCCTGTCGCTCAGGCCGTTCTTCAATCTGGTCGCTAAGGAAACGTGTCGGTTTGATTGAACGCCCTGTCGTGACGATCGAAGTTTGGCCAGGCAGTCGTCGCATTGTTCAGATGAAAGCCAGGCAGAACCACGCGCCGACGCCTCATTCGATCGCATTGATTCGTCGCTGGGCAAGTGCAAATGATTTGGAGATGGATGGGTCCTGAAATCAAAAGCCCTGCCTATGCGGCGACTTTGGATGTCCGTGTCAATCCAAATCCCGTTGCGGCGATCAGCACGGCGATGACAATGTTAACCAGTGACAAACTTTGCCAGTACCAGTACTCGCTGCAGGCGACTCCCAGCGTCGTTCCCATGTAGACCGCCGTTGGGTGCCACGGCACGATCGACTCAAGCATCGTGCCGGTGTCTTCGAGCGAACGGGAAAGCACGGTCCTGTCGATCCCTTGTGCATCGTACTTGCTCTTGAACGCATCGCCGACAATGAAGCTGGTTGCGTACTGGCTGGACGTCAATGCGTTGGTAACCGCAGTCACCAACAAAGTTCCCAGCACCGTTGAGCGTGGCGAAGTTACCGATTTCAGGAAGAACTGCACAACCGTTGGCATGGCTTTGATGTGATCCATCGCTCCGATGAACACAAACACCATGAAGGCAATGATGATCGCATCATTTAACTCGTAGAGTCCGCCTCGATTCAGTAGGATTTGCACTTTCTCCGGAATGTCTTCAGTCCATGTCACCATGGAAACATCGAAGCCTTTGTGCACTGAAGCCACGATGTTGGTGACGGTGAACTGTTGGAAGACTACCGACAAAAAGCATGCGATCACAATCGAAACGATCAGGACAGGAACGGTCGGCATGCGTAGCAGCGAGCCAACCAGGACGATTAACGCGGGCAACAGTAGCCACCACGAAAACGTAAAAATCGAATTGAGCGAATTCAGGAACGGATCGAGTTGTCCAAGTTTTCCTGTGCCAATCGCTGGTGGATACACTGAACCGAGCCAGAGATAAAACCCGGCCGCAATCACTGCTGCGGGAAGTGTCGTCCATAGCATCGAACGAATGTGCTCATACAGATCGACTTCGGCACCGAGCGCCGCCATGTTGGTTGTGTCCGAGAGCGGCGACAGTTTGTCACCAAAGCAGGCTCCGCCAATCACCGCTCCAGCGGTCACGCCAGAATTCGCTTCCAGTGCAGTCGCGATGCCGATCAACACCACTCCGATTGTTCCGACGGAACCCCAACTGGTTCCGGTCGTGGTCGAGAACATCACGGGCGCAAGGAACGAGAGCACGTAAAGGTATGTCGGATCAATGCTCTTCAATCCGAAGTAGACCAGCATCGGGATCGTTCCGGAGACAATCCAGCTGGCGATCACCATTCCAATGCAGAACAAAATGAAAAACGCAGGCAATACCTGTTGGAACTTGGCGATGATGGTTTTCTGAATCGCTGTCCAGCGGTGACCCATCAATAACAGCTGCAAAACCGTTGCGGCGGCACTCAGGATAAAGATGATTTCCAGCGGCAGTTGTGGCTGGTCAAGCCGCGGCCGGATGATCAATCCGTACACGATCAGCACCACCAGGATCGTGACCGGTATCAAGGCCTGAAGAATGGGGGTTTGTTCTTCTGTGGTCTTCTGGGCAGTTGACAACTTTTATTCCAGCCAACGGGGAAGGGGAGGCATCAGGTGAACTGTGAGAGAACATGTTAACCGATAATTTGAGATCCAGAAGCTGTGCCGGCAACATCGACCAGTGAGAGGAACTTTTGCGATTCAATTGCGGACCCTTCCTGAATGCGGATACAATTTGAATGGTTGCAGGAAACGTTGTGTCGTTCACTCGACGTGTTTGTAGGTGAATTCGACTAAAATTGGTGCCGTTGAGTTTCATGAAGAACGAGAAAGGTTAGTGAGTTGCGAATACTTTGGCGTTTTATGGAGTGGAAGATCCGTCGAGACTTTCCTGACGTTCCATCGATTTCAACTTCCGAGCTTGCAAAAATGCTCGATGAGGAATCCGGTTCGAAGCCGATGTTGGTTGACGTTCGCAAGAAAGAAGAATTCGATATAAGCCACTTGCCAGGCGCGATTCACGCTCCCAAAATCAAGGCGATTCGCGATTTAATCGAAACCACTGGCGCGAACGAGGTTGACCGGGCGATCGTGTTGTATTGCTCAGTTGGCTATCGATCGGCGAGAGTAACGGAGGAGTTGCTGGCGGCGGGCAACAGGAATGTATTCAATCTGGATGGTTCCATCTTCCAGTGGTTCAATGAAGGTCGAAACGTGTATCGATCTGAAAAATCAGTTGCCGAAGTACATCCATTCAGTAAACTCTGGGGCTTGCTCATTACCCGGAAACGCGAGAATTAGCTCGTGTGTTTCCAGGCTTATTCCATGACGATCGAGTCCATCATGAACAAATCCTGCTTTTTGGTTATTGCTGTCGTGCTCTTTTCGTTGTCGCCGCTTGTGGCGCAGGAGGAGAGTGTTCGTCCAGGAATCAATGATCCGTTTAACAATCTGAAGGTTGAAGAACTTTCCAAATTTGTTGAACGGTTCGAACGCGAAGGTCGTGAAGTCTTCGATCTGCGAAAGGAAATTGTTGATGCGTCCCAGCTTCGTCCGGCGATGGTGGTTGCAGACATTGGAGCCGGGACAGGTTTGTTCACGCGAATGATTGCTCCGCAGGTTACAGAACTTTTCGCGGTTGATATCAATCAGAAGTTTCTGGATCACGTTGACGAAACCTGTAAAACTGACGGATTGAAGAATGTCAAAACCGTGCTGTGTGATCAGCGCAGTTGTAAGTTGGCTGACAGTTCAATCGACGTTGCGTTCATCTGCGACACCTATCACCATTTCGAGTTTCCTTACAGGACGATGCGTTCGATTCGCAAGGCGCTCAAGCCTGGCGGTACGGTCGTGTTGGTTGAGTTCGATCGAATCGAAGGGAAAAGCTCGGACTGGATCATGAATCATGTGCGAGCTGATCGCGAGACGTTTTCCCGTGAGATTGAGTTGGCTGGATTCGAAGAAGTTGAGTTGATCGATGACATTTTTAAGACTTCCTATTTGAAGCGTTACAAAGTTGCAAAACGCAAAACAGAAAAAGGACACACCGTGGATTCACTGGAAGACGTACGCAAGGGTTTGAAAGAGGGCACCGCTGTTTTGATCGACGTTCGCGAGCAGGGCGAATGGGATGAAGGTCATCTGGTTGATGCGACATTGGTGCCGCGAAGCGTACTGTTGGAGATCGCTGGCGAGAAGGACAAAGTCGCTGCAAAAATTCCGTCGGATAAAATTGTCTACACGCATTGCAAGAAAGGCGGACGGGCAGCGAAAGTCGCAGAAGAACTGAAGGAGCACGGTTTCGATATCCGTCCGTTGCCGCAGGGATATGCAGAGTTGCTTACTCTCGGGTTTGAAAAGGCGAAGTAGTTGGCCTCGGACCGTAAAAAATTGTGGCTGCGGCGTCTCGCCGCAGTTCTTTCCAGCCAATACTGCGGCGAGACGCCGCAGCCACG
>CAYUNP010000204.1:3685-9035 GCA_964446085.1 uncultured Pirellulaceae bacterium | reverse complement strand
ATGTTCACAGGCTGGAAGCCTATGCCACCTTTCATGCTCATTGAATGGTATTGCGTCTAAACAGGGGTGCCTGTTGGATTCAGCAGATAAATCGGAGTGCTAACTTGCCCCAAAGGAACCTGACTTTGCGTCGCACCACCAGCGATCACGTCGCCATTGCGTGCCGGCACAACGACCGCAGCAGTGATTGCCAGGGCTTGAACGTTGTCTCCCTCAAAGCTGATACCGCTGAACGTATTGTTGTAGTCAAAAGCATTGGCTGACAATGTCGTTGTCCCATTGCCGCCGATCACAACGTCAACCGTTTGAACATCAAACGCGTTGTTAACTGGAAACTCAGGCTGGGTCGCATCAAGTCTGCCTTGAATGACTTCGGCGACAGAGTCGGGAGCTCCTGCAATGGTCGTCACCGGGTTAAAACCCTTGAACAAATTCACGCGGACAATATCTCCTGGCTGACCGCTGACAGAAATCTGAGGCACGCTGCCTCCGTACTGACCATTGCTGTTGCCAGTGGAGGAGAACACACCGCTTCCCGTGTTGACTGTCACGACCGGAGTACGCTGCTCACGTCCCTGAACGGCTTCACCAATGCCACCGGCTTGAGATGTATCACTTCCGAGATAGCCAGTCGCGGTCGTCCCGTCGGCAAACAAAACCGTGAACGAAGAGCCGATCAACTCCGCTCCGCTCTGTCCCCCCGAATCAAACGTGCCCGTGATGGCGTTACCGAATGCACCATTACCAACTTCGTTCTGTGAAAAACCAGCCAGCGAGTTCGGATCTCCGTCGCCAGAAAAACCTACTGTTTCGCCACCGTCAAACCCGCCGGAGAATCCGGAAAATCGAATCAGCAATCCTCGGTTACCGCCACTGATGGCATCTCCCAGTCCGGACGTATCGGCAAGCGGTGTGTCGCCGGGCAGAAACAGATTGGCTGCATTTTGCGAAGCGTTGTCCGAGCCAACAAAGAAAGCACCTGTATTGCCACCGCTATCAACACGGAACGTCTTCGAAGCCGTGTCACCGCCAGTGCCGTTGATATCGAACACCATATCACCAAACACGGCTTCACGGATATCGATAAAGACTGCGGCTACTTCCTTGCTGCCCGTGTTTGTCAGTTGAAACGAATTGCTGCCAAAGTTGGAAGCCTGAACATCGTTGGAGCCATCGATGACGGTCAAGGCTACTGATCCGAAACCGGCGCCATTGTTAACACTGTCAACGCTTTCACCTTGCACAATTCCGTCGAAGTCTCCATCGGCAACGCCAAGAATTGCGAGGGCATCTGCCGAAGCCGATACTGATTCAACTTGAACGAATCCATTGCCTGCCAGAAAACCACCAGCGCCGAATCCGGACGTAATGCCGACGCCATTAACGAAGATCCCCGAAGACAGAACATTACTGTCAGAAGTTTGTGCAATCGTTGAACTGCCGCTTGCACTATCGATCACGCGGAAATCAAAAATCTGAGCATTGCGATCAATACCAGCTGCTGCATCAAAGAGATCGTTCACGAACTGGATACGAACATCTTCGATTGAAAGATCATCAACATTGGAAACGAAAGAAAAGTTCTGTGTGACTCCGGCAGAATTAAAGCTGAATGAATCCACGACTTCATCCCGAATCACCAGCTCCACGATTTCCTGCCCCGTGGTTCCCAGCGCATTGAATTCAACCCGATCTCCTGAGCCGGTTTGGGGATCAGCATAAGTGATCGTCGCGTTGATATTGAAAAATTCAGTCTGGAAAAATCCGGGGCCGGTCAAACCGTTGTCCCAGATTCCTGTACTGAATGTCGAAGCAGATTCTGTCTCTGCGGTAACTCCATCGACTGCAATCCGATCGACTGTCAGATTTCGATCGAGACCAATCGATGGATCAAAGGCATCATTGGTAAAGGCAATACTGACATCACCAGGCGTCACCGTTTGATCTGTTTCAAACTCAAATCGAACAAAATCTCTTTGATCAGCATTGCCACCGACATTTGAAAACGTTGCAACGACCTGATTGTTGACCAGAAGATCGAAGTTTTCCTGTCCCGTTGACCCAGCAGCAAAAATCTCGACCGTGGAAAGCATCAAACGATCCTCAAGCTGTTCGGCATTCAAAGTGAAGCTCGAATCGTGTCGTTTTTCGTTCGAATTGGTTGGGTGAAAGGGCATTGATGTTCTATCAAAAAGGGAGCGTCGTGAAGAAAGCCGACAAAAAAACGGCCATGAATGTCCGCTCATAAAATAATCGGGACGGATCAATTGCACAAACATTAATACGACGTTATTCGATCCCAGCCCTGAAGACTGGAAAGAATGCTCTATGTGCCAGGTCAGGCTTCTGCCTATCCGGGAAAGCCTGCGCCAACCTTGAATGTTACTGGGCTGACGTCCTGAATCCGTCCGGGCCGCCGGAGATTGGGCGACCTTCACTCAAAGGCCAACTGGCCAACTGAAAGCCACGATCATGCAGCCACTCTTTGAGTTTTGAATACTCGCCGTAGCTGTTTGGATAAACCCAAATCGAAACGGTCGTCCGGCGAGGCTCGTGACGCCGCAAAATATTGGCAAACTGTGAATCGTCCTGCAGCGCTGAATCAATCAGTTCGCCGCCCTGGAAATCGACTGGCTGAATAACGAACCGCTTGAATCGCACAATTCGCGAATTCGCTCGCCCTGTCTGGCTTGAGGGAACGATTCCAAGCTCATACTGCAAACGAAATCCCTGAACCGGTCCGATCGTCTCGCGAGTCCCGTCAGACTGCTTCAGTTTTTCAGCCTTGAGATGAATCTCTGACTTCATCTGCTCGATCAGTTCGTCCATCGGAACGTAGGCGATCCTGCCAGCGTCAAGACGAAAGTGGATCTCCTGGGAGAAAACTGTTTTGGCGATCGGGTTTGGATAGTGCTCAATCGTCTCAACCGTCGATTCAATTCGACTGGCCGATACAGCGTTGATTTCCTTTTCGATTGCCTCCAGGTCCGACACGAGGCGAATCTTTTCCGACTGAAGCTCAAGCTGCTCCCGCTGTTGTTGATTCATTTCTTCGCGAAGTTCTGCCTTTTTCTGTTCGTGCAAGGCTCGCACCGTTTCCAACTGAACCAACATCGCATGTCGCCGTGTGGCAAGCTGTTGGGCAATTTCCTTTTCACGATTCGCCCGCTGTTCCAGTTTGGCGTTGTCGAGAATCAACTTGTTGGCAGTGAACTCAAACGACGACAGCTGCGACTTCATCTCGGCTTGCTTTTCTTCGAAAGCCAGCGTGTCCTCAGCCGACTGAACTTGCGCCACCTCCGGTTCTGGTTCCGAGCTTGTAACCAGTTTGGCCGTCGCCTGGGCTCCGACAACAACAACCAGAATGATCAGCACGCCAACGAGGTTGGCAATGATGTCCAGAAAGGAATCCTGTCCATCGTCGAGATTTCGCAAACTCATTGGCCCACCTCTTCAACGCCCAATCCACTACCATCAAGCATTGCCTTGATGCGCTCAAACTGTTGGTCTCCGCCAGGCTCGACCGTAACGGCGAGGTTTGGTTTCCAGTAGGCGTTGGCACCGGCGATCCCCCAGGCGTCGATTCGCTGCCAGATGATGTTGACCATCCTGTCGATAGCCTGGGTTGGTTGCTGGCCAATCTCGATCGTGACCAATTTCCCTGCCGTGTTCTTCAGAGTCACCGAATCAGCGGAACAACTCATGCTTACCGGACGAACGTAACCAGTCGCTCCATTGGTTTGAGTCGGCAGCGCCCAATTGGCGCCGCGCGAATTCGCCAGGCTACCCTGGGTTGGTCGGGACGAACCGTTGGCCTGAGCTCCCGACGATTCCTGATTGCCTTTTGCATCCCTGTTTCCATCGCCCGAAGTTCCGTTAGCGGTAGAAGCAGATCCCGGTTCTGCAGATGACTGAATTCGCGAGTTGGCTTGCCCACCCTCGGTTCCCTGATACGCGACCTGCTGGTTCTGTTGCTGGCCAGTGCCTCCGCCAGACTGGTACGCCTGCTGCGAGGATCCGCCACCTTCTCGCACAAAGCCGCCGTGCTGCGAAGAAGCCCGCAAGCCTCCTGACCCGCGACCCTCTCCACCTGAAGCACCTCCTCGCGCCAGTGCCAACGCCGATTGCCTGTGTTTGAGTGCCGCCTGGGCGAGCTTGGCCTTGTCGATCGCTGTCCGGATTTCGCTTTCCAGTTGAGGATCCACGGTTCCGTAATCAAGATCTTTCTCAGCCGAAACCAATTCGTATCCGAATTCGTCATCCCAACTGATCAGCGAACGACGCGCAAGTCCATACGACTGTGCACCATCAGGTCGAATCACCAACAGCGGATAGGGGCGCTGATCGTCTTTGGCAAGATCGTACTTTAGATAGTAGTTCCGCACCGCCAACAAAGCTGCATCGACTGGATTGCCGGCACCGACGGGGTGGTAGAAGTCGCTATGCTTCAACGGAATGTTCCACGGCTGCAGCACCAATCCCTGATCGACACATTCGATGAAGATTGGAATTCGTTTCGTACCGCCGCTGCCATGATAGGGCACAATCGAGTACTTTTTCTCTTCGATGGTCACGACGCTTTCGCGCTTCGTGGCCAGCCGATCCTGTGCGTCGCTGATCTGCTGACGAAGCGCCTCAACGGCAGAGTCGTCGATTTCTTCAGGAAGTGAATCCCGGTCTGTATCAAGCAGCTTCATTTCGGCGACCAGTTGTTTGGCCTGTTCGTCAAGTTCAAGAATTTCTTTTTCCAGATGCCCACGATACTCTCTCGCCGCGGCGACCTCCCGTTGAGCGTCGGGGCGAACGGACTCGTAGCTTTCTGCCTCGACGATATGACGATCGATTTCGTCCTGGAGATGTTCGATGATTGCCTTGCGTTGCTGTTTCGTGGCCTGTTCTTTTGCTGCCAGTTCAGCTTCTTCCTGGGCGACAGCTGATTCTTGCTGAGCCTTGCTGATGCTTGCTGATTTGACAGCCAGGACCAGCAGCACAATCAGCACGCCCAAAGTGCAAATCAGCACTGCGAGAAAGGGGAACAGCGACACACCAGGCTGTACTGATTTTCGACGTCGGCGCCTCATGCGGCCCTGCGTTTCCCATGGCTATCGTTTTGCGAAAACTTCACGACGTGATCGGATGTGTCGTCCGGAGCATCACCGGCAAGTGCTCTGGCGATTCGCGCCGAATTGGATTGATTGACGGGAACAACCGGCTCTGGGTCTGAGGCTGCGTCTTTCAGCTGGATGGCAATCTCATTCAACGACAGGTCTGAAGCACCAGCAATCAACTGTTGAGTCTTGCTCGATTCTTCGGACGCAACTGCGTCCTCAGTCATGACTTCATCTTCGGC
>CAYUNP010000204.1:0-3585 GCA_964446085.1 uncultured Pirellulaceae bacterium | reverse complement strand
ACTTCATCTTCGGCTGCAATTTCATCTTCGGCCACTGCTTCATCTTCGGCCTCGTTGGCACCTTCGTCGTAGATGCGAATTTGCGAAGCCACTTCTTCGACGGTAGCCTCTGTTTCCTCTAACTCAAAATCCGTCACATCGTCATCAACATCAACCAACTGTAGCTGCTCTTGAGCAAGCTCATCTTCGCCTACTTCCTGACCGGCCAGTTCAATATTCACGTTCTCGGTTAAATCCTGGACCAAATTTTCGGCGACCGCAGATTCAACAACTGGCGCTGCCGGTTCGGGCACCATCCCGGCTTCGTCAACTTTTCGCAATAATTCATTGAGCACCCGATGGGTCCGCACCGTTGCCATCACGGCATCCTGCTGATGCTTGAGTGCCGCCTCGAAAGCCGTCGAATCTTCAAGCGATCCAACGATTTGCTGTACCGACTCTGTTTGCTTTGAAAGTGTCAGCATGTGTCGTTCCATCAGCCTCGCATTTTCCGAGAGACTGACTTGCCACTGCGACCAGCGTTGAGAAATGGACTGATCCGCTTTCTCGATCGATTCGCCAAGATAGTGAGCCAATGCCGCAACATTTTCGTCCAACGACTGAGTCAGATTGTCGCGCACCAGATCGCTGCTTTGAGTCAGCGACGCGGTCCACGCCTGTTCTGCCATACGAATGCTGTCTCGCCAGATCTCCGTCTGGTTTGAAACAACGTTTCGGATCGCGTCCACGATTTGATTTGATTCAGTACTGGTTCCGAAAGCAGTCAACTCGTAGTGACGTGAAATCTCTGAGCGAGCTCGTTGATCAACAAGTCGCAGCAACTGTGACTCGAATCGCTCGATCAGAAATTGACCAAACATCATGGCCATCGAAAGCGTCAACGCCAAAGCAGTTGTATCAAAGGCGATATAGAGATTGCCGCGCAGCCCGTCCATCATCTGTTGGAAATCGTTGTCCGGCCCAACGGCGATCCCGCCCAAAGCCTGCGAGATTCCCAAAACGGTTCCCAGGAAACCCAACATCGGAGTCGCCCAAATCAGAATCCGCACCAGGGCATAGCGTTGTTGCTGACGTTCCAGATCGATGTCTGAAAGATATTTTAGTTCTTCTTCAACATTGGACGTCGATCCAGTTCGGTAGATCGAATGAACCGCGTTGACCAATCGCTCCCACAGGTAGTGGCTATGAAGTCGATTCGGCAAGTCCAACATGGCTTGTCCATGATCGACCGCTTTCTCGCGTGTGTCAGTTTCCGATTCCGTTTGTAGCTCGACGTCGGCATCGCCAAGGGTGATGTCTTTTTCGGAAGAGAACTGTTGCACCAGGTTCCAGCCAATCACCAACAGCGATGCCATTCCTATAAGGAACATTGCCACAGTGATTTTTGAAACTGGATGTCCTGTCAGGTATCGCAGCGTCGTTTCGTCAGCGATCGTTTTGGTGTCAATCAGATACTGCAAACCCAGGTACATACTCAGGCCAAGACATACTGGAACAACCAGCGATGGCAAGACAGCAACCCAGCTTGGAATTCGTTTCACGATGATCCGACTTTGTAGTAATTCGTTGAGAATCGTGCGCAGGGGTTCCCGCGCTGTCGGTTTATTCGGTGCTTTGGAAACGCCTGGATGAGCCAATCCTGGACTTACAATCCAAAAAACCGACATTTCTTACCTGGACGCCCAAACCTGGCCAATCGGAACCATTTGTGAATATTGACTCATTCTGTCAGGGAAGTGAAACGATAAGAAGAGCATCGAGACAAGCACCAATTCATTGCGGAGTCGAAAGACATCCGCAAGATCCCAGGGGGGAGGCCCGGTATATCCTAGCGATATGCCGGGTATTTTTTTGCGCGCCCGCCTCAGCTAAAGTGCATGCATTAGTTCTTCATCAGCAAAACGTTAATCAATGGCCTGGCTCAGACTACTACGAATCGCAGCACTTCCCTCAGCACTGTCCAATATTCTGATTGGCTATTTGCTGGTTCATCAAAGCTGGCAGCCTCCCATTGCGTTGGCTTGGCTGCTGTTGTCTTCAGCCTGCCTGTACTGCGCCGGGATGGTTCTCAATGACGTCTACGATTTGAAGGTCGACCAGAAAGAACGTCCTTCTCGTCCGCTTCCTTCGGGAGCCATTTCCGTTTCGGTCGCCACTAAAGTGGGCTTTGGACTACTGATCGGCGGAGTCATCCTCGCATTGCTGGCTTCGGTCTACAGCTTTGGAATCGCGATTATTTTGGGCATCCTCGTGTTTCTCTACGATGGTCCGCTGAAAAAAACCATGCTGGGACCGTTGACGATGGGATCCTGCCGAACACTCAACATTCTGCTTGGTGCTTCGACGGCAGGATCAATTCCCACGTCTGTGATCTTTTATGCAATTGCTATCGGAGTATTTGTCTCGGGGATCACATGGCTGGCCAGACGCGAGGCTCAGGAAACACAATCAGCAGCAACACTCTGGCCCGGCAGCACCCTGATGGTTCTGGGAATGCTACTGGTCGGATTCGCTGCCTGGCAATTTCTTGGCGACGGTTCCACAAGCTCCAGATTTTCCAGATTCTTTCCAGTCGCCTTCGGTTTCATTTGCCTGCCGATTTTCCGCAGGATGGTCCTAGCCATTGCGACAGCGTCGTCGCAGTCAGTGCAGGCAACCGTTGTGACGAGTTTGCGAAGTTTGATCATCTTCGATGCTTGCATGGGACTGCTGGTCGAAAACGGTCGCCCAGTTTACTCGATCGTCATTCTCAGTCTTTTAGTGGCTTCCTCGTTGCTGGGCCGATTTACGAAGCTAACTTGATTGAGCGAATGAAGCGATCTGCTCGTTTTCCGATCCATCGTCTCTATTCGGGGAAAAACCCGGCTTTCGACTGGAAGATTCATTCAGGATGGTTATGATTTGGGCTGTTTGAGACGCTCGAGCCCGGGCTGTTTCTCTTTGTATGTATCCAGGTGACGCGTTTTTCGTTCGTTGCCAAGCGAGCTTTCAGGCTTGCTGTAACTGTTTACCACGGGAGAGTAACGTGGCCTCCGGCAAATACTTATTTACCAGCGAATCTGTCAGTATGGGGCATCCCGATAAACTGGCAGACCAAATTTCAGATGCAATTCTTGACGCGATGCTCGCTCAGGATCCAGCCAGTCGCGTTGCTTGCGAGACAATGGTTTCAACCGAGATGGCGGTCGTCGCGGGCGAGATCACTTCGAAAGCTGATGTCGACATTGAGAAAGTCGTCCGCGATGTCATTCGCGACGTGGGCTACACCGATGCTTCCATCGGAATCGGTGCTGACAGCTGCGAAGTTCAGGTCAAACTTGACCAGCAGAGTCCCGACATTGCGATGGGCGTTGACGCCGACGGTGCTGGCGACCAGGGCTTGATGTTCGGATTCGCGTGCGATGACACCGAAGAACTGATGCCTCTGCCGATTTCACTTTCGCACAAAATTCTTGCACGCTTGAACAAGGCTCGCTTTGACAAGGAAGTTGATTGGCTTCGTCCTGACAGCAAGAGTCAGGTAACGGTTGAGTACGATGGCTTCAAGCCAGTTCGTATCGACACCGTTGTCGTTTCGACTCAGCA
>CAYUNP010000203.1:5511-9046 GCA_964446085.1 uncultured Pirellulaceae bacterium | reverse complement strand
TGCGTTCGCTGGTTGTTGAGGCACAGTCGCCTACGGCTTGCCGTTAAACGATTGCTTCAAATTTGTGATTCAATGCCTGCACTGGCTTCATCTCGATTGAGCAGTATTTGGCTTGAACCGACTGCGTCTTGACGGAATCAATGGAGAATTTCGCTGGTAGACAAAACCTGACAAAACTCACCATCAAGACTGAGCAAATTGACGGCATGCACCTCTTGAGCAGAGAACTCTTTTCCCTGTTTGTCGACTCTGCTGAAAGTGGCCGTCGCATCGCCCACCAGAACAACGTTAAAGCCAAGGTTCGCTGCCATTCTGGTTGAGGTAGACACGCAATGATCTGTGGTTAGCCCGACAACGACCAAATCACTCACATCATTCGCTCGCAAGTAATTCTCAAGCCCGGTGCCAATGAACGCACTGTTAACCGTTTTCTCAAAAACCTTTTCTGCCCCTTGTGGCCTGCCCTGGGGTTTGAACTCATTGCCTGGTAACTCAGGCCGAAGCGGTGACTGTGGCTCCGTAGAATTGTGCTTTACATGCACCACTTCCCTGCCCGATTCTCGCCATGCACTGATCAGGCTGGCAATATTGTCTTCTGCAGAGGGATTATTTCGATCTCTATCGAATAGTGCATCGACACCGACTTGCACATCTATCACCAACAGAACTGCTTTGTCATAGTTATTCATCTTACCAGCCTTTGTATCCTTCGAACATTTTTTCCGGTGTGTTGCCATAGACGCTGGCGAACACCGACCCAAAATTCTTGCCGTCCTTGAGTCCACTCATCAGTTTCCTGAATCGTCCACGATCGGACTTCATTCGCCCCACGAACAGGAAACTCACCAGACCGGACTTGTCTTCATCCATCCGGTTTTGCAAAAAGTCATCGATTCGTGTCATCGAATTCGCCGCCGCGACCGCGTCCTTTTCCCACGCCAGAACATTCGGGTCTTTCCTGTACATTTCCGCAGCGACACGGAATCCCATGCCATCAGCGAACCAGCGAGGAATCCCTGGCGCGAGATCGGCGACATGCATGGACGCCAATTGTCGCGTCAGGATGACGCGAATATCTTCAACTGTCTGGTCCTGAGTACGAAGCAGGGCGCTGTAGGCAATCGTTGTGTTGTGATTCCAGTATGCTTTCAGGCTACGGGGAAACTCACGACGAACGTGCATCTTGCCAAACTCGCCAAAATCATATCGCCGCGTCACGACAAAAATCGTTCCATTGCCACGGATGAAATGTTCACGGGAACCGGTGCCCAACTTTTTTGTGATCTCACTGGCCAACGAGTCGGCTTCCTTTGCAATGCTGTCCAACCCGCCCTCGATCGGTGTCCCCATCAGGTTGAACTGTTCACTGGTTTTTCGGATCGGTTCAACGTCCGACATCACCAACTTCCAAATACGATCGGCTTCCTTTTTACGGAACGTCGCAAGCTCTTCATGATTCAGCGCCATCGACGCGCCTTTTGTGGCGACGGCCTGCATTGGCAGATCTGCGTCATCGGTATCGAAGCGGGCACCTTCGTCGATCCATTTGGCAATGTTGTCGATCACCGCGTCGTCCAACTTGCCCGCTGGTGGCATCACATCACCACCGATGCCGCGCAGCCGCTTGATGATGGTACTGTTGGCACTATCACCGGCGCTCACGGGCGCCCCACTGTCACCACCACGGATGAAAGAACGAAACTGAGTCATGTTAAAACCGCCGCGGGGATTTCGCGACATGTGACATCGACCGCAGTTTTTCATGAGTACCGGTGCGACATGAACACCAAAGGAAACGGTTTCGTTGCCCGTTGGCTTTTTCGTTGCTGCCAGAGCCTGTCGTGGATCAGCGCGACGACCGCCCTGCCCTGCCCCGCCACCGAGTTCAGCGATCGATTGCGTTGGGTCATCACCATCAAATTTCGCGCCTTCAGCAATCCATTGTTTCAGCGATGCCAATTCGACATCCGATACCGACAAACCACCTTTGGGCATGCTGCCATCTTCGATGACTTCAATCAGATGGCTGACGTCAGGCTGACCTTCGGTAACATGGGTGCTGTCCATTAGCGCATTGTAGTCTTTTGCGCTGAACTGGCCTTGGCTGCGAGCTACGTGGCAGCGACCACATTTCGCATTGAGGATCGGAGCTACCGTCGCGACGAAACTGACCGATGGCGATTCTTGCTGAGCCTCAGCTTTCATTTTCTTGCTGGCGGGAAGCGGTTGGACTTCATCCAGTTTCTGTTTCTTTTCGACCAGCATTTTGTGAGCCTTGGCCATCCGCTCGTGCTGTGCTTCGAGCAGTTCACGATATTCGCCGTCAGCATCCTTGGCGAATCGATTCAGCTTTTTCTGAATATTGGCGATCAGTTTGGCACTTGCTTTGAACTTCTCTTCCTTGAACTCAAGACCAGCTTTTGAGATCAGATTCTTGACCTGTTCGACATTTTTCTTTTCCCTGGGAGTCAGTTCCTGGGCAGATGATTCATCAGCCAGAAACGTGAAAACGGTGGCCAGAATCAATATTACAAAACAGCATCGATGCAAGATTGAAGAGTCGTTGGCTTGTTTCATTTCGAATATCCGGAAAAGATAGGTAAGCAAATACGTGGCCCATTCACCAACTGATTTTACTACACAATGCACGATCATTTGAATGATTTGCCTCTAATTCTGGTGTCTGGTCAAGCGAGGTCGGGCACGACCATTTTGACTCGCGCCATCGGTGCTCACCCTCAGATACTGTCAAACAATCGCGAAAACGTTTGGTTGCGCGACCTGATGGCGGTGGTTGTTGATACACTTGAAGACACGTCCCGAGTTCGACAGTTGTCCGTCGAGTCAGAGGAATTTCTGCAGGCGTTCCGTATGACGGCTCTCAAAATGTTGTTTCCCGGGAGCCTGACAGAAGGGGCAACGGGTATCAAAGCGTTGTCGACGTTTTCATCTTTGCGGGAAGAAATGTTTCCTGCGCTGCCTCGATTCTTGCCGAATTTTCGTTTGTTGAATATCGTTCGAAACGGCATCGAAGTTGTTGCCTCCCGGTTGAAGCACACTCACATCAGCAAGGCGGGTGACTTTCGTACGCACTGCGTCGCGTGGGCTCACTCGATTGATATCGTTCATTGGTTTGGGCAGCGACGGGAATTGAAAGACAGGTTTTTTCTGGTCCGCCATGAGCAGTTACTGAACCCGGAATCCTGTCAGGAACTGTTCGGCCGCGTGCAGCAACGTTTTGGATTGGATCGCTCGGATACATGCGATTTGTTTGTTCGCGACAACTTCGTCAGCAGAAACGATCGTGACGAAGAACAATCGCCACAAACCAAACAGGGGGCGGAATCTCGTAGCAGCTTGTGGCAGGACTGGACCGTCGAGCAGCGCAACGAGTTCGAAGAAGTCTGCGGTTCGGCAATGGATGAATTGGGATACGGCATCCCCTGGTAGAGCCCCCTGCGCTTCTTGTCTGACACCCGCAACAGCTAATTGAGCAGATCCTGGCCGCTGGCGCGACTGAGCAGTGAGCAGTGAG
>CAYUNP010000203.1:0-5411 GCA_964446085.1 uncultured Pirellulaceae bacterium | reverse complement strand
TGAGCAGTGAGCAGTGAGTGATATGCTCTAGGCCACAAAATGTGACACCACAAAAAGCACCACAACCAGACAGGCAATCATGCTGACGATTAACGCTGGAACCAACCAGAACGGTACCGCCTTCTTTTGTCGGGCACGAATCGCTGGCGCCCTGGTCGGTGGAGTTGGCTGAATCCTGCCCGATTCAGACCCCGACATTGTATCGATTGAGTACTCGCTACCCACTTTCGTCGCCATCACTTTTTCAGGCTCTGCGACAGCCTTCTTGCTGGACGAAGATCTGGAAACAGGGATTGCCGTTGGAGGCGGCAGGTTGAGCCGGAAGGTATCTGGCGAATCACGAAGCTGTTTGAAGACCGTCATGATTTCGGCACAATCAGCAAAACGATCGTCAGGATTTTTCCGCATCATCATGGTGCAGATATCGATCAACGCTTGAGGACAATCTTCGCGGCTCTCAAGAATGCTGTCCGGTTCCTTCGACTGATGCATTGCGATTCGCTGAGCCAGAGTCCCGTTGTTGTAGGGAGGTCGTCCGGTGAGCAAATAGTAAAGCGTACAACCAAGACTGTAGATGTCTGCGCGGTGATCAACTTCGTGCGAATTGACAGCCTGTTCGGGGGAAAGGTAATCAGCGGTTCCCATCACCTTTTCGTTGTAGAGCACGGTAAGCGATTCTTCGCCTTCGGAATTGAACAGTGCCAGGCCAAGGTCAAGGATCTTGATCACACCGTCTTCAGTCCGCAGCAGATTGGCGGGCTTCACGTCGCGATGAACCATCTTCTTTTCATGAGCATGCAGCAAACCTTCAGCAGATTGAATCATCGCTTCGGTCACATCCTCAAACGACATCGGTCCATGATCACGAACCGTATCGTGCAGGTCCGCTCCCTGAACGTACTCCATCACCATGTAGTGGGTATCGCCCGAGTTATTGATGTCGTAGATGCGGACGATGTTGGGATGATTCAAACTCGCCGCCGCTTTACCTTCCCGATAGAAACGATCAAGGTAGCTCTTGTCAGAGACTTTCTTTTTCGGCAAAACCTTGATGGCACGTTTTTGGTGCGTGTTTTTTGATTCCGCCAGATAGACGCTGCTCATCCCCCCGGTGCCCAGGTGCCCCAGCAGTTTGTACTTGTCCAGAAAGAATCCTTTGTACTTTCCGGCCAGCAATTTATCGGCATGCCACGAGGTGATGATGCCGGATTCAATCAGATGCTTCGTCAGTTCTTTCGTACCAACAGCGCGGTCGCCAACTTTCTCAGAGAGATTTCCCAGAGACTCCTTGAGCAACTCCTGTTCAGCGATTCCGCTTTTCTCAAGAAGTTTAAGTAGATTTTTGGCGCTCTGTCCCGCCATGGCAGCTTTTCAACTCCGGTGAAGAATAGTTGCCAGAATTGGGCCTGGCGTCGTATCATCATAGGTTTATTCTAATCGGATCGCGCCAGTTTTCACCCATGGCGCTAGAACTCAGCGAGAACCTTCCGTGGCCAACCCTACAACTGATGCCCCTGTCAATACTGCGAAACTCGATCACCAAGGCCGTGTACTGGGGCTCTTTGGCAAAGTTTGGGATCCCGGAACCGTAAAAACGCGACTGGCAAAGACACTTGGGGCTGAAAAGGCTGCCAGGATTTATTTGCAGTTGTTGGTTCTTCACCTGATGCGATTTGCCAATACGTCGGTGAAGCGAATCGTCGCCTACAGTCCAGCCACGAACGAATCCTGCACGCGATTTGAAGATCTGACTCAGTCGCTCAAGCCGCAACCTGATTGGGACTTCGTGCCGCAAGTCGAAAGTGATCTCGGTACGCGGATGAGCAGTTTCTTTGAGCAGCAGTTTGACGTCGGAGCAAAAGGGATCGTTGTCATCGGATCCGACGCCCCGAGGTTGACTGCAGAACTGGTTGACCAGGCGTTTGAGTCTTTGACCAACCACGATGTTGTCTTTGGCCCCAGCACCGACGGCGGATACTATCTCGTTGGACTTAGCGTGATGGCGAAAGGGATCTTTCAGGACGTTGACTGGAGTACCGAAAAAGTGCTTGAACAATCTCTGGCGAAATGCGAATCGGCGGGGCTGTCTGTCGCGTTGCTGCCAGCGCTGACCGACATTGATCACGAAGAAGATCTTTTGAGTGAGATCAACCTGCTCAAGCCAGCGACTGACGTTTGCGTGCAGCAGTTTCTTCAGGATGCCTCCGCGATCCTGCAAGGGACTGAATCATGAAAGTCACCATTGTTGGTGGCGGAGTGATCGGACTTTCTTTGGCCTGGGAGATGTCAGGCCGTGGCCATGATGTCGTGCTTGTCGACAACGGACGTTTTGGACGCAAAGCATCCTGGGCGGGTGCTGGAGTGCTGCTTCCAGGAAATGTCGAAACGGCGATTCATCCGCTGGAACACCTTGAAGCGATCAGCAATGACTTACATGAATCCTGGTCACAGCGATTGCATGCCGAAACCGGAATTGATAACGGCTACCGAAAATGCGGTGGGCTCTACGTGGCGATGACGCCCGGCGAGATTGCGACGTTGAGCGGATCGCTTGGGTATTGGGCAGAACGAAAAATCGAAGTCCAACCATTGTCAGCCAGCAGTTTCGGCGATCGCTATGACGCGCTGAGACATCTAACAGAATCTGAAAAGTTCCTCGCCGCCTGGATGCCTGGCGAAGCACAGATCTGCAACCCCTGGCACGTCAACGCACTGATTGCGGCATGCAAAAAATCTTCCGTGCAGATGATGGAGCATGTGAAAGTCACGGATTTCGAAACATCATCGGATCGGCTGGCAGCGATTCATGTCGACGGAGAGCGAATCGAAACAGATGTGTGCGTGTTCGCTTGCGGCGCGTGGACTCAAAAGGTCACCTCTTCGTTAACCGACTGCGTGCACATGGTTCCCGTTCGCGGCCAGATGATTTTGTACCGTTTGCAACAGCCTCTCGATTTGCCAGTCATCAACGAAGGTACACGATATATCGTTCCTCGAAGCGACGGGCATGTTTTGGTCGGCGCGACGATCGAGGAAGTTGGTTTCGACGAATCAACAACGGCCACAGCGATCGAGAGACTTTCGCAAGATGCTCAACGATTGGTTCCAGCGCTGCAGCCGGACAAAATCGTTAACTCCTGGGCTGGCTTGCGACCTGGAACGCACGATGGCTTCCCTTACATGGGAAGGCTGCCCGGAGTCGACAATGGCTTTGTATCCACAGGCCATTTCAAGATCGGGCTTCAACTGTCGTCCGGCGCTGCCGTTGCCATGGCGGATTTGATTGAAGGCAAACCAACACTCGTCGATTTGACTCCTTTTAATCCGTCGCGGGTTCTGGTGTAGGATTCCTCGTCCTTCGCGTCGGTGCTTCGTCGCAGGTCGCTCAGAATCAGCGAGATTTCATGCAATTTCCTGGCAAACGAGAGCTCACAGACTCCCCCGAAACGGCCCACGCTGGTGCTTCGGGTTGGTGTTTTTGCGTAGTAATCTCTCTAAAAATTCGCCACCTTGGCGAGCCCCATCGTTACCTGAGGCCCCAACTGTTGCGAGTCCCGCTACAGTTGACCTCCAATCCCGCGAATCATCTACGCAATCCGTGATTTCTGTTTGACGAAACAACACCCGTCACGCAAACTCGGGTTATAGACTGTTCTGTCCATTTACTCTGGCCCAGCTTGAGCGACTTCCATGATTCGATTGATCCTGATTCTGCTACTCTGTTTCACGACCCCACTTGTTGCTCAGGAAGAAAAGAAGAAGAAAAAACAGGGCAAAAAATCGAAGCCCGCTCCAGCTGTGAAAAAGCAGGAAGATACCAAAACACCAAAGGCCAAGGCGGACAAGAAAAAGTCGAAGTCTGAAAAAGCGGCCCCAGCCGATGAAAATAAAGCTGACGACAAGGGCGAAGCCGGATCAGAGGATGAAAAGGCCAAGCCAGCGAAGAAAAAGTCGCTTGATACCGGCATGCTTGCCGGCGCAATGAAATTCCGCAGCGTTGGCCCCGCCTTCATGTCGGGACGAATCGGCGACATCGCCATCGACCAAAAGAACCCCAACACCTGGTACATCGCGGTTGCTTCAGGGGGCGTTTGGAAAACAGACAATGCGGGCACGACTTTCAAACCAATCTTCGACAATCAAAAATCATACTCAATCGGTTGCGTGACCATTGACCCAACTGTGAGCTCGACCGTTTGGGTCGGCACCGGTGAAAACAATGGTGGACGGCATATCGGTTTCGGCGACGGTGTCTACGTCAGTCACGATGCCGGCAAGAGCTGGAAATTGAAGGGACTCGAAAAGTCAGAACACATTAGCAAGATTCTTGTCGATCCACGTGACTCAAACGTCGTCTTCGCTGCTTCACAGGGTCCACTTTGGTCGCCCGGTGGCGAACGCGGTTTGTACCGTTCAACCAACGGAGGTGAAAACTGGGAGCTGGTACTTTCAAAAGGTGAATACACCGGTGTCACTGATGTCGTGATGGACCCGAAGAACCCGGACATCATGTACGCGGCAACCCACCAACGACATCGCAACGTCTGGGCAATCATCAACTGCGGTCCGGAGACAGGAATCCACAAGTCAATTGATGGCGGCAAGACGTGGAAGCAGCTTGGTGGCGGTTTGCCGGGTGGCGATAAAGGGAAAATTTCTCTTCAGGTGTCACCGCAAAATTCAGATTACGTCTACGCAACCATTGAATTGCCTGGTCGCAAAGGTGGCTTTTGGGTTAGCAGCAACGCAGGAGCAAGCTGGAGCAAAACCAGTGACTTCGTTTCTGGCGGAACAGGCCCTCACTACTACCAGGAACTTTGGGCTGACCCGCATCGCTTCGGTGTGCTCTACCAAGCCAACAACAGCCTTGTGCGTTCAACCGACAACGGCAAAACATGGGACAACATCGAAGGTCGCTACAAGCACGTCGACAACCATGCGGTTGCCTTTCACCCAACCGACAAAGACTTCGTTATCGTAGGATGTGATGGAGGCGTTTACCGCAGCTATGACTTCGCGAAAACGTGGCTCTTCTGCCCCAACCTGCCGTTGACCCAGTTCTATAAAGTCAGCGTCGACAACGACTATCCGTTTTACAACATCGCCGGCGGTACGCAGGACAACAACTCGCAGTACGGCCCTTCGCGGACAATGAACGTTGGCGGAATTCGGAACTCGGATTGGAGAAAAACGATTGGCGGCGATGGTCACGACACTGCGATCGACCCGGAAGATCCAAACATCATCTACGCCGAATCGCAGCAAGGTAACCTGGCTCGATTCGATCGCCAGACTGGTGAGTCGGTCCGCATTCAGCCTCAGCCAGCCAGGGGGCAGGAGTCCTTTCGCTTCAACTGGGATTCACCGATCCTGATCAGCCCGCACGATCACAAGCGACTTTATTTCGCGTC
>CAYUNP010000202.1:0-9066 GCA_964446085.1 uncultured Pirellulaceae bacterium | reverse complement strand
ATTGGACCCGTTCCCGTTTCGTCAACTTTTGTTTTTATCGGCTTTCCAAACCCGCAAGACCAAGGAGCTGATAGCCAACGCGCCGAAATCACTTCTGAGCAAGGGCTTCAGAAAAAGAAATCACACCGAGCTTTTCGTAAAAAGATTCACTTGGCTATGCATCCAAAAGCTCACCTGCTTCGCGTTTCAGGTATCCTGTCTGCATGGGAGATGAATCCATAATCGAAGACGCTCGCGTTGCGAAAGCCGTTGAAGGTGATGTTGCAGCGATGGGCGAGCTATTTGCTGAGTTCCGTCCAAGGCTCAAGCGTATGGTTGAACTGCGAATGGACCGCCGCCTGAGAGGTCGAGTTGATGCTTCAGATGTTCTGCAGGAAGCGTGGGTTGATTTGGCCAAACAGCTGCCCAACTACGCAGCCAAGCCGGGAATTCCATTCTTTATTTGGCTACGCAGAATTACCGGCCAGCGACTTTCGATGCTTCATCGGCATCACCTGGGCACCGCAAAACGAAATGCGGGTATTGAAGTCGGGATCTTCAAGAGCATTCCCGAAGCGAGCTCCATTTTTCTGGCAGGCCAGTTGGTGGGACAACTTACGACGGTGACACAGGCTTTCAAGCGAGAAGAACGGCAAGCGAAACTTCTGAGCATTCTGGATCAACTTGACGCCGACGATCGGGAGATCGTTGCCATGCGGCACTTCGAACACTTGAGCATTGCCGAAATTGCAGCTCAGCTTGAGGTAAGTGAAGCGGCCGCAGGCATGCGGCACTTGCGAGTACTCCGGAAACTTAAAAAGATGCTATCCGAGTTTCCCGATCACTTCGAATCCATCGCCGATTTTGGGCGGGATGGCTGAACCATTGAAGTCTTGCGACTTCAGCTACCGCTTCCCAACTTTGTAGCTACGATGGAAGAGTAGCCTTAAGTCGTCAGCCCCATCAACGGAAAATTCGCGTGTCCAGAGACAGCCAGAATACGGATGACCAGATGTGGAAGCTGGTCAACGAATTCACCCAGCAGAGGGAAGCTGGCGAAAAACCGACCATCGAAGAATACTGCCGCGACCATCCTCAACTCGCAGATGAGATTCGGGATCTGTTTCCGACCGTTATGGAGCTGGGCGATCTGAGCGAGAGCGATTCAGTATTCGGAATTCAAGCCAAAGATCCGCTTCCTGAGAAAGTCGGCGACTATCGCGTCATTCGCGAAATCGGGCGCGGTGGAATGGGAGTCGTTTACGAAGCTGAACATGCGGCGCTCGGGCGACACGTTGCCTTGAAAGTGCTTCCCAGGCGATTCTCCAACGACCAACGGGCACTGTCGCGATTCCGCCGCGAAGGCCAGATGATTGCGAAACTTCACCACACCAACATCGTTCCTCTCTATGAAGCAGATGAAGATGATGGCGTCGCCTACCTTGCGATGCAGCTTATCAACGGAAACAGTCTCGACCATCTGATTCACGACCTCAGTCAAGCCACAGGTCAGACTCGCGTTGCCACGACCAGGGCGGGCTCGGTTGTTGAACGCTCGGTGACTGATTTGAGTGTTGATGGACAATCTTCTGTCTCAAAATCGTTTTCCAGTTCTGGCTCCAGAGGCCGGCACGGAAATCGGGCTGCCTTTGAGACGATCACGCGTATTGGCTTGCAAGCTGCCGAAGCGCTTTCCTACGCACACAAACGAGAAGTGATTCACCGCGACATAAAGCCGTCGAACTTACTTTACGACGAAACCGGTGTCGCCTGGCTGACAGATTTTGGTTTGGCCAAACTCCAGGAAGAGGAAGCCGAAGATGGCGGCATGACTCGCACCGGAGACGTGTTGGGCACGCTCAAGTACATGCCACCCGAAAGGTTCCAGGGCGAATGCGATGCGCGATCTGATATCTACTCGCTGGGCCTGACGCTCTATGAGCTTGCGACCGGCAAGCCTGCGTTTCAGTCTTCGGACCGATTGAATCTTATCAAGCAGATCACGCAAGAAGAGCCGGCACGTCCCCGCGCGATCAATCGAAACGTTCCTCGCGATTTGGAAACGATCATCCTTAAAGCCATCAACAAAGAGCCTGCCGAACGCTACCAGTCCTCCCGTTTGCTTGCCGACGACTTGCGTCGCTTTCTGCGTGACGAGCCAATTCAGGCGAGGCGGATCTCGTGGCTGGAACACTCAGTTCGCTGGGCGAAAAAGAACAAGGGGCTTGCCACGGCACTGGCTGCACTGGCCGCATTGCTCGTGTTTGCTTTTGTACGTGAAGGCATCTTGCGACGTGAAGCTGTGGAGGCTCGCACCGTTGCTGAAGATCGCGGCGTTGAACTCGAGGAAAAGCAACAGGAGCTCCAAAGGAATCTTTACCTTGCCGAAATGGCGCTGGCAGGCCAGTCGGCGTCGGACTGGCGGGGGCTAATGACAATCAAGCCTCAGTTGCAACGCTGGCACCCGGATCGAGTGGGAGTCGATCTGCGGGGTTGGGAATGGTATTACCTTGACTCAATATCGAGACGAGAGCAATTTTCATCCGAGCAAACCGGATGGACGTGGACGGTGGACTACAACCCTGCGGGCACCGAGTTCGTAAATTGCGTTAACGCTTGGGGCATTCAAGTTCGAGACGCCGACACAGGCGAAGTCGTTCGCCAACTCAACCTTGGATCGGCACGCTGTGCGGAGTGGAGTCCCGATGGTACGCAGATCGCCGTGAGTGGGTTTTTCTCCAGCATCAGGATCTGCGACGCACGAACGCTTGAAGTCATCAAAGAAATCAACGCGTCAGACTGCAAAGAAGTTTTTAGTGTCGCCTGGAGTCCCGACATGAAACGGATTGCGTCATGCGAACGTACCGATGGGACTGACCGCGACAATGACGTGAAGATTTGGGACACGAACACCGGAAAACTTGTGCAGACGCTAAAAGGTCATGCGGCGAACGTTTACGACGTGCAGTGGAATCCGCAAGGAGACAAACTGGCCAGTGTCGGCGGTACATTGAAGATCTGGGACACCAATTCGTGGAACGAGCTGAATTCATGGGACGAGAATTCCTGGTCGGTCGCCTGGAGTCCCGATGGTAAGAGGATCGCTAGTGGTAACAACTCATTCGTGATCCGCAACTTGTCTGAGAGCGCAGAGAGCACTGAGCCGGTCGTTCTGAAATTCGAAGACAAGAACAATGGCGCGTTCTCATCCTGCTGGAACGTGGACTCGACGAAAATGGCTATCGGACACGCAGATGGTACGCTCCGGATTTACGATGCGAATTCGGGTGAGCAGCAGGAAGTGCTTAGCGGACACACCCAAAACGTACGAAGCGTTGCCTGGAGTGCCAACGCAGACCGGCTGGCGTCGGGTAGTCTTGATATGACTGTTAGAATGTGGAGTCTCGAAAAGGTAAACCAGACTCAATCAATCTCCGAGGAAGGCGCACGCTTTTTGCGCTGGAGCCACTCAGGTGAGCGGCTTGCTTCATGCCAGGCGTGGGCGAAGACCGTGCTGGTTTTCGATCCGCGGACTCAGGAAAAGTTGACCATTGACTCCGATGCAAATCGAGTTGAGCAGGCGCGGTGGAGCCCCGACGATCGGCGACTGGCATATGGCGGTTTGGGTTTCCTCAGGATTCGCGACTTTGAAGAGTCGAGTGCGAACACTTCAGCGGCAACAGCGGACTTTGAGAGTTTTCGCGAACGACATGTAGCGGGCCTGGACTGGAGTCCGAACGGTAAGTTGTTGGCATGTCGCACGATGAATACAGAGGAACTGATCATCTGTGATTCGGACTCTGGCGAATGGCACCTGCAACAGTCGGACATTCCAATGCGATCGCTACAGTGGCATCCAGAGCGAATGCAGCTTGCCGTTGGCAGTACCCAGGGGCATATCCGTGTCATCAATCCGGACGGGAGTATCGTCTGGGAACAAAAACGGGAAACCGACATCACGACGGTAAGTTTCAGCGGCGACGGATCAAAACTGGCGACCTCTGAGGAGCACGCGATCGTGATCTGGGATTCCGAAAGCGGAGATCAACTATCGGTACTGGAAAGTTCGGCGGAAGCGTTTTCTTCGATTGACTGGAGCCCGGATTCCAGGCGACTGGTCGCCAGCAGCACCAGTTCGGTGAGCATCGTGGATGTTGCTTCGGGCCTGGTAACGCTCAGGTTTGCAGAGCCGTCGACCATGGTTCATTGGAATCCCGACGGTCAACGGATTGCAGCCTGTATCGAGGGCGACAGCGTCCGCATTTGGGACGCGACACCGAATGATCAGCAGTGGTCAATCGAGAAATGAAATCGACAACCTCTCCCACTGGGAGGGTCGCCAAGCGGCACTTCGTGTACTTGAGCATTGCCGAAATTGCAGCTCTGGCGACTTCAGCTACCATGTCCCGACTTTCTGGGTACGATAGTTCAGTAGAGTTATCTCGTCAGCCCAAACGTTAGCGGAAAATTCGCGTGTCCAGTGACAGCCAGAATACAGATGCCCAGATGTGGAAGCTGGTCAACGAGTTTACGCAACGTATCGAAGCGGGTGAAAAACCTTCGACTGAAGAGTACTGCCGGCTATACCCTGAATTGGCTGATGAAATCCGCGAGTTATTCCCGACGGTCCAGGAACTGGGGGATCTGCAGGTATCCGAACCGTCGGTTGATGCCGCGGACGTTCCACTTCCCGAGCAGATCGGCAACTATCGGATTCTTGGTGAAATTGGTCGTGGTGGAATGGGAGTGGTCTACGAAGCCGAACACGTCACGCTCGGTCGCACCGTCGCGTTGAAAGTTTTACCAAGACGATTTACCGATGATGAACGAGCTTTGGCTCGGTTTCGCCGCGAAGGCCAGACCATTGCCAGGCTACATCATACCAATATCGTTCCCCTGTTTGAGTTTGGTGAAGATCAGGGCATTGCGTTTCTGGCAATGCAACGGATCCAGGGCCACAGCCTTGATCATGTTATCCATGACTTGAGTAAGGGATACGGACTGCTCACACAGGCATCTGCCGCACGAACAAATTTTGATTCCGAATCAGGCAGTTCCGGATCAAGCGGAGACTTTCAGATCATCGATACACCCAGCCCATTTTCGGATTCGGGTACGGGTACGGGTCCAACCAAAGCAGATATTTTTCGAAGGATTGCGCATATCGGATTGCAGTCCGCCGACGCACTTTCCTACGCTCACAAGCGTGAAATCATTCATCGCGACATCAAGCCATCGAATCTAATATTTGACGAGAGCGGTGTGGTATGGCTGACCGATTTTGGTTTGGCCAAATTGGAAGAAGACGGCATGGAAGCCAGCGGTATGACGCGTACTGGAGACATGCTGGGCACACTAAAGTACATGGCTCCTGAGCGATTCGAGGGACAATGTGATGCACGTGCAGACTTATACGCGCTCGGGTTGACACTTTTTGAATTACTTACCCAACGCCCGGCCTTTCAATCATCGAACAAGGTCAAGCTGGTCAGTTCGATCATGAACACTGAGCCCGATCGACCACGTTCGATCGACCCTCAAATCCCACGCGACCTGGAAACGATTGTCCTGAAAGCCACCAACAAAGAGCGTGGTGCACGTTACCAGTCAGCTCAGGAGATGGCAGAAGACTTACGAAGATTTCTTGCCGACGAACCGATCAATGCGCGACGAGTTTCCTGGCTGGAGCATACCACCCGCTGGGCGCGGAGAAATCGAGCCTTGGCCGCAAGTCTTGCCCTGCTGGCAACGTTTTTGGTCGTAGGATTGGTTGGTGCCAGCCTGGCTGCGGTGCGCTTTGCCGAACAGGCGGACAGGATTGAACAGGATCTCTATCGCGCCGAGATGTTGTTGGCCGGTCGAGAAGTTGAACAAACCGGTGGAATCAGTACCATTCGAGCACTCGTGCGAAACTGGATTCCCAAAGGAGGCGAGGCCGATCGGCGCGGACCAGAATGGCACTTCTATAACGGTCTTGGTCGTGATGCACTTCAAAGCTTTGCGCATCCAAAACCAGTCACCGCCGCGCGGTTCAGCCCTGACGATCAACGGGTCGCCACGGGAGACTTTGATGGTTCGCTACGAATATGGAATGCGAATTCTGGAGAACTGTTACAGCAAATTGAGGCCCACGAAATGATAATCAACGACGTTGCTTTCTCGCCCGACGGGAAGCGAGTCGTCACGGTCAGCGATGACAAGTCAGCCAAAGTATGGAAAGTGCAAAGCGGTGAACTTGTTTGCGACTTGAAAGGTCATTCTGACAAAATCACTTCAGTAGCATTTCAAGCCGATGGAAAGCGCATCGCAAGCGGGGCCATAGATGGCCTTCGCTTTTATGACGGCAAAACGTATGAACTCATTCATCACTGTACCGCCGACAGGCCAGCGTCCATTCCAATTTTTCAAATGAACTGGCATCCCAAAAAAGATCGTCTGCTCACTATTTCCAGGGACGACACGATGTTGGTTTGGAACCCAATCAGCGGAGAAATTGATCCGTCCTGGACATGGGTGAACGAACTTCCTGAATTGGAATATTGGTTTGGCAACGACGCCATTCGATGGAGTCCAAACGCCGATCGCATTTTGGCCATTGGACATTGGAGCGCGTTGATTGACTGTGCCGATGGAGAGGCACCCCAAAAGGGACAGGTTCATAGCACGAACCAGTCACGTTGTGGCGGTTGGTCGAAAGATGGTAAGTATTTTGTTCTTGGTGGAGAGAGCTTGGAGCTACTTTTTTTTGACGCAGCTACTCAGAAAGAAGTTGGGCGAATCCGTGGCCACGAGGGAATCCTGACGGACTTCTGCCTTGACTCAGCGGGCACCAGGATTCTGACTGCTTCCGAGGACGGCAGTGCAAAAATTTGGAAGTATCCTGAACTGCCGCAACCGGAGAAACACTGGTGCGAAGGCGGACTTGCGATCAGTCCCGACTCAAAACATGCTGCACTCAGCGGCGGCACGAGAAATGAAGTACTTATCGCTAACCTGAAAACCCAGGAGATCATTGGTCGATTCCAATCGCCGACCGAAACGTGGCTCGGATATGTCACGTGGGATCCGGCCGGTGAAAAGATTGCTGTCGCCTCCGGTAACGGAGAAACGGACTCGATGGTCTACGTTCTTGACGGAAGTTCGGGTGAACTTCTTCAAACGATCAATCCCAATTCAGTTTACGTTCAGTTTCTGGCTTGGCATCCGACCGTTGACGGATTACTTGCGGTTGGGCAGAGCACCAATCAGGCGATGGAGTTTTGGGACACTCAAGCTGGTGAACTGGTGGAGACGCAAGAGTTCATCAGTTGGAAATGGAATGCGGCCGACTGGAGTCCCGATGGCAAATGGCTGGCCTACGCCGGGTTACTTCCGGAGGTTGCCCACTGGCAGGATCGGCAAATCAAGCACCGTTTTGAGGATACAGATTCCGCACCCACGGCGACCCAGTTCAGTCGCGACGGCAAGTGGCTGGCCATCGCCGACAACAGTTCTGAAATTCGCTATTACGAGACGGGCACCTGGAAGCTATTTAAGACTCTCACTGGACATGCTGGCCCAGTACTTGAACTCCAGTGGGGGCCGCGTGGAGAACGCCTTGCCTCGATTGGCTCCAACGGGACGATGCGACTTTGGAATACCGCTTCCGGAAAAATCGTCCTCAGCCATGCCCTTGGGGCCAAGCCACATTCGCTTCAATGGAGTGAAGACGGCAACACGATAGCCGTTTCAGCAAACAAACGAATACATGTGTTCGACATGAGTTCGGATTTACAAGAAACGCAATAGATCCGTGTTCCAGTGGCACTATCGGCTCAAGTCAAAAAACTATCTCAAGACCTACGTCGACGACGACGGTGGCAAAGCCAAGCCAACGAATCCGCCAGTATTGCTGAAGACCGGCATGGAATTGTTGGTATCCCCCATAGTGGAAATGTCGAATAGTGCGTTGGAAAAGCTGTTGCCTCCAATGGACCCGCTTCCGGTGCCGGTGAAAATGAAAGTCACGGGATCGGCTTTAGCGGTCTGGGCCAACAAGATGGCGCTGGCAAAGAAACACACCCTTGTAAGAACGGACTTTCTGGCAGTTGAAGGAATCATGGTGTTCTCGATTTTGGTTCGTAAGTTTGTATTGCTGGAAATTCCAGGAGCTATTGACTATGTGCGTTTTTCAGGTGGGTCTAACAGCTATTCTGGGTTTTTCCAGGTAGATCAAGCGAAGAATGCGCTGCTCAACGCTCGAACCGCACTCCCTCGTAATCGTGCACATCGAAAAAATCCTGGAAAGTCCGTTAGTGCAGCACAAAAAATGCACACTTCCATGTAGGCAGCCCGAAGTATCAATCCAATCAAAGATCGACTTCAAACCAGAACCGATGAGAAGTATCCATACATCGAGGCCTGGCTAGCGGAGGAGCGGACAAGGACGTTCTGATCGGTGGAATTGGCGCGACGTCCAGTTCGCAGGACGACCGTCGAAGCGCTCGATTCGATCGCGCTTGAATTCACCGATTCATAGGCCAAACAATCACATTTCTCGTCAGGACATTCTCAATAGTTGGAGCTCGATACCAGCAATGAGCGAAATCGAAAACTTGACAATCACCATCATCGCGGGAGCCAATGCAGGGCAATCTGCCACGCTTCAAGTTGGCGAATCTATCATGGTCGGTCGGCACAAAATCGCCGACTTCCAGGTTGCAGATGTCTGGATGTCGCGAAGTCACTTTCGAATCGAAGATGACGGAGCAAACTGGACTCTGGAAGATTTGGATAGTAGTCACGGAACGTTGGTGAACGACGAGAATGTCGGCCAGCGAATCCTCGCCGCAGACGATGTCATTTTTGCCGGAAGCACCAGGTTCTGCATTACTTTCAACAACGAACAACCGCTGTTTGAAGATGTGCCGCAAGTCAGTGGCCTAAGAATCATTCTTCGTTCGCTCGTTTCCCGGAATTCGCACTGCGATGCCACGATGGGCGATTCTGACAGCCGAGTAAGCTAATCCGAATACTCCCTGTTGAGTCCCTGAAAGTGATCATTGCGGGGACTTTTTGCGCTAGAACGGCCGGGGGGCCGGCGAGGTT
>CAYUNP010000201.1:0-9088 GCA_964446085.1 uncultured Pirellulaceae bacterium | reverse complement strand
TGGAAAGTTTGTTTCTGCGTTTCTCAAAAGCGGCAAACGCGCGAGTGTATACCTGTTCTTTGTCCTCAAAATATTGAGTCGTGATCAGCTGCGCTTCGATATCTGCGCGAAGCTGTTGGCATTCGGATTCAACGCGTCCAGTCCGATACAGATTATGGATCCCATTTACCAGGAGCACCAACAACAGAGTGATGGCCAGGAGATGCTTCAACGAGAAATTCATGGAAACTCACACCTCAAGACACGGCTAAATCGACTTGGTCGTTAACGACGTTAAACTAATTGCAGTAGTTTTGGTTCCTGTCAAAACAACATACTTCGTTTCAAGTTTCAAAGTTCCGGACCCTCAAACTCGTACCATCCTTTTGGATTGAATTTGAATGTGGGTTTTTTGCCAGCGTTGATGTTGTGAAGCAACATGCCAACGACGAACGGGTCGACTGGCGAGGCAGTCATCGGCCCATCAGACTCAATGAACAATTGAACCAGAAATGTTCTGTTGACGCCGCGGAAGAGATTGTCACGGATCTGTACTTGCGCGAATGGATCTCTGGTAGGGTCACTCAAGTCAAATCCAGCGATCTGATTGGAGTTGGAGGCCAAGCGCTCAGTTATTCGAGCTGATTCAGAGAAGTGAGCGCGGTTGGCGAGGTCAAATGGTAACTCTATTTCGGTACGGTTTGGTCCTTCAAGAATCATCTGAACCTTTCTTTTGTCATTTGCAAACCGAAACGCCACTTGATAGCTCGAACCAGCATCAAGCGGATACGATGCGCTAAAGGCAATGTCGCCCCCGTGCAAAGAAACCGAAGCGCTTGACGAACGTTGGCCCGCCACTATTTTCAGACGGTGATCTCCAGTTCTGGGCACTCCGAAAATTAATTCGTATTTTTTGGATCTGGAGCGTGACTCAGCAGCCCCAAGAAAAATAGAAGACGCGTATGGGTCGTTTTTCCGGTTGGGTAAGTACACGACGACCTGATCGTCGAACGCCGGAATGAAGTTGTCGAGTTGGATGGAATTGTCACAGTATAACTTCTGCAAACCATACTGCATCATCTTAAGTTCGTATTGAAGCTTCCTGAAGCTTCCTTTAAGCGACTGTAATTGCCTGTCGAGATTTTGCTCGTATTTCAGTTCCAACTGCAATTGAACCTGTTTTTGATCAAGCTCATCCAGTTGCATCGTCGAGGAGATGTTCAGGAATACCAATCCGACCAGGGCAATCAGAAAGAGAACTGTCAGAAGTCGTTTGAAAATCACCAGGTTGTTTTTACTCTTCATGCGTCCGCTTCTCACTCTCTACCACTGGACGCAGTATTACTGAAAGCCCTTCAGGATCTTTTTCAGTCGGCCAAAGGTTTATCGTGGCCAACGAAAGCGGACCAGGCTCAAAACTGTTTCCCTCTGACAAATCAATGATAGACACCGGTTCAGGTGAACCCTTGGGTACTTTTCGCAACTTGCGTTGACGGCGCGTGAGTACTGGTTTGCGTGTTGTCGAGTGTACTTTTATGCCGTCTATTAAAACGTCTAGAACGGAGTGTCTTGTTTTGGCGTTCCCGTAGGAAAATTCGACAAGAGAACTGCCAACGTTCAGTGGAATGGTGAACTGTTCATTCGGCGAAAAGTAATGGCTGTCACGCAATTCTGGCAAGGTTGTTCGTTGTGAATCAGCCTCATGGAACCCCATGCAGAGTTCAAAGGCTGGGGATTTGGGAAGACAAATTCTATATGTCGCATCGACACCGAACGTGAGGTCATGGCGATCAGGAGCCGCAGCAATGTGGACCAGATCGGAGTCTTCAGTGTCCGGCATTCGGAACATAGCGGCCGCTGGTTCAAAGAACTCGGGGGCCTGCAGGAGTTTCGCTTTGCGGTTTTCAAAAACGTCAAACGCGCGAGTGTAGACCTGTTCTTTGTCCTCAAAATACTGAGTCGTAGCCAACTGCGTTTCGATATCCTCGCGAAGCTGTACGCATTCGGACTCAATGCGTACAGTCCGATTCAGATTGTTGGTCCAATTTACCAGGAGCACGGCCAACAGAGTGATCGCCAAAAGATGCTTCAACGAGAAATTCATGACTGTAGTGTCGCAAAACTGCGAAAATTGGACCGATTAAATGGCGTCAGGGAGATTAAACTGGCCCTAACCCGGTATTGTTTCTAACAAATTGAAAATTTTTGATTTCGCTTTGTAATTGGCCACTTTTTTCAGTTATCAAAAGCTGGAAAATGCGTCACACGTTTGTGATGGGACTGAATTGGCAAAAGGCGAGGAAATGACACTAAAAAATCCAACGGATATTGAAGTCACAAACAAAGATGGCTTTAAGGGCCGGGTAGTTACGCGAACTCCTTTGCTCGACTCCGGTGATCCAGAAGAAAAACGGCAGGAAATTCTGGACTACTTTCATGATTCGTTCACGCTCTATGAGAGCCTCTTCGAATGCCTTGCCAGCGAAGAAGCCTTCTATCAAAGAGCCAATCGACTGCGTCAGCCGCTGATTTTTTACTACGGTCATACCGCCGTTTTTTTCATCAACAAGCTGAACGTTGCCAACTTGATCGACCAACGTGTCGATCCCAAAATTGAGTCAATGCTGGCCGTCGGTGTCGATGAGATGTCATGGGATGATCTCAACGATGACAATTACGATTGGCCAACGCCTGCTGAAGTAAAAGCTCATCGCGATCAAACTCGGGAGATCGTCGATCAGTTTATTCGCGATTGCGATTTTACGATGCCGATTGATTGGCAGAGTCCCATGTGGATTGTGTTGATGGGGATCGAGCACGAGCGGATTCATCTGGAGACATCGTCCATTTTGATGCGTGAGCTTCCGATCGAAATGGTCAAACCTCATCCGGTTTGGGGTGACATTTGCCGCGAGCACGGAGTTGCACCAGAAAACGAACTGGTTTCTGTCGCTGGCGCCAAAATTGAATTGGGTAAGTCAAAGCAGAACCCAATTTACGGCTGGGACAACGAGTACGGTTATAACGCGGAAGAAGTTGAATCTTTCAAAGCCTCCAGGTTCCTTGTTTCCAACGGAGAGATGCTGGAATTCATTGAGGCAGGCGGCTATCAAAACGAAAAGTACTGGAGCGATGAAGGTCGCGGTTGGCTGGAATTTAGCAAGGCACAGCATCCCGTTTACTGGTTGAAGGACGGAGACAAATATCAGCTTCGCACGATGTTGGAAATCATCGACATGCCCTGGAACTGGCCTGCCGAGATCAATTACCTGGAAGCGAAAGCGTTTTGCAACTGGAAGTCAGAGCAAACCGGTACCCACGTTCGTATGCCGACCGAAGGCGAATGGCAAACGATGCGAAATGCACTCGACACGGATCAGCCTTACTGGGATTCAGCGCCTGGAAATCTGAATCTTGAGCATGAGTTCTCTCCCTGTCCTGTGGATCGCCATGAGTTTCACGACGGACTGTTTGACTTGATTGGAAACGTTTGGCAGTGGACGGAAACGCCGATCGATGGCTACAACGGCTTCGAAGTGCATCCAACTTACGATGATTTTTCGACGCCGACTTTTGACGGGAAACATAATCTCTTTAAAGGTGGCTGCTGGATTTCGACCGGAAACTACGCAATCAAGGATGCTCGATACGCTTTCCGACGCCACTTTTTTCAGTATTCAGGCCTGCGATATATTGAGGCCAATCCGCTTCCCGAGCCGGAAGTCAACGTTTACGAAACCGATCAGATGGTGGCGAAGTACATCGAATTCCATTACGGCGAACCGCCTGTAAGTTCGATCAACGTTCCCAATTTTCAGGTCGCGTGTATCGCGGAAGTTGCCAAACACCTTGAAGGTCGCAAGACGGGTCGAGCACTCGACATTGGTTGTGCTGCCGGACGTTCTTCGTTCGAGCTTGCCAGGAGTTTTGACCACGTGGATGCTCTCGACTTTTCGGTTCGACTTATTGAAGCACCTTCGAGTTTACAAAAATCCGGCATCCAGAGATTTATCCTGACGGATGAAGGTGAGCTCAACCTGTTTCGCGAAATTAATCTTGCTGATTTCGATGGCTACGAAGAGCTCAAACACAAAATCATGTTTATGCAAGGAGACGCCTGCAATCTGCTTGAGAAATATAACGACTATGATCTGGTGTTCGCTGGCAATTTGATCGATCGACTTTACGATCCGGCAAAGTTCCTCAATTTGATCAAGGGCCGTATCAATGTCGGTGGGTTACTGGTTTTGGCATCGCCTTACACCTGGAGTGAAGAGTACACGCCGCGCGACAAATGGCTTGGCGGTTTCAAAGCTCCAACCGGTGAGAGTTTTACAACTTTTGAAGGCATGGGAAAAATGCTGCAACCAGAATTCAAACTGGTGGGCACGTCCGTTGATCTTCCTTTCGTGTTGCGTGAAACTTCCCGCAAGTTCCAGTATGGCGTGTCAGAAATGACGGTTTGGGAAAAGCAGGCTTAATAGTATCCGGAGTCGCAAGACTTCGGACGACATTCTCGTACGCTTTCCGAATTGTTTTCAATCCCGGCTACGTAACAACTCAATTCCCGTCGTTGCATAATGCCGATTGAAATTCCAGACGACCTTCGTTTTCTCGCGGAACTTTATGCGTCCGATGTGACTGATGCGTGCCTGCTTGCGGAATATCCGTCGTCCAATAGCGATCAGACGGTCTTTCAGAACAAAACATCGTTCATCATTCACGATCCTTTTCCTCCGCCGCCGCGCGAATTACTGACTTCACTCGGGCCGCATCATTTGATGTGTTGTTGGGGTAAGGATGTTCCAGTGACCTCGCAGATCGCGCCGCCAGATGCTTTGCTGGAACATTGGCAGGATGTTTTTGGCGAAGGCGGACGCCCGAACTGGAAACCGTTTGATGAACGCGATTCGTTCATCACGCTATTTCCGCATCAGTCGTTGTCGGCGCAGCAGCAAGTCGTCGATCCGGTTGTCAACTACGAACTGCATTCAAAAGAAGTGATTGAGAAAATCGATTGCCCGCAAGCCGAAGTTTACGATGCGGTTCAGTATCCCTGCATCGTGAAGCTCAGTCATGGCTATGCCGGGTTGGGGAATTTTCTGCTGCACAATGAATCCGACGAAAACGCGATGCGTGCCGAATTGCAAAAGCATTGGCCTGATTCGACACTGGTGATCAATTCAGTGATCGAAAACATTGCTGGCGATTATGGAGTCCAGTTCTATCTGCGCCGCAACGGTTCGGTCGTTTGGCTGGGACTGACTGAGCAGCACTTCAACGAATGCAAACGATGGTGCGGTGGAACGTATTCCAGACATTTGCAATCCGAATTACTTGAGCCATTTGAGCCAATCGTCTCTGCGACGGCAGAATATTTGCATGCAAGAGGTTACTTTGGCCTGGTCGGCATCGATATCTTGCGGACTGGCGATGGGAGCTGTTTTCTGGTTGATGTGAACCCGCGGCTGACGGGCATCACTCCGTTCCTGATGGCGTCACGAGTCTTTGATGTTGAGCACGCCTTTGCCGAAGGTATCTATCAGGCAAGTTTTCGGTTTAATGGTTCTTTAAATTCGTTGATTGAAGCAGCCGGAGCGTTTGACGATTGTCGCGTCATGGTTTTGAGTGCTTTTGAGCAAACTGTTCAGGAGGCAGTATCGACGATCTGTCACATCTCAGTATCGTCAAATTCACAAACTCGAAATCGCCAAATTTTGGATCGGTTGGCAACAAATTGAAATCCAAAGACCTGACGACGGGTTCCATCCCGTTGCACATTCGCGACCTCGCGCTTCCTGCCAGCATTGGTCTGTTCTTTCAGACGATGTACAACGTCGTTGATACGTTTTACGCCGGACAGGTTTCAGAAAACGCGTTGGCAGGCGTGGGGCTCAGTTTCCCAGTTTTCCTGTTGGTGATTGCAGCCAGCAGCGGTCTTTCAAGAGGCGCCTCAGGACTGATCTCCAATGCCATTGGAGCCAAGGCAACCGACGACCAAAAACGATACACTTCGCAGAGTCTTTCGTTGGGCCTGTTTCTCGCTGCCGTACTGACAGTGGTTGGCTTGCTCATTGCCGAACCCATCTTTCGATTCCTTGGTGCCGACGGCGAGTATTTACGGCTGGCGAAGGCTTACATATTCCCGATCTTTCTGGGGACCGTGTTCTTCATTGTTGGTGGTGTTAGCAACGCGATTCTGACTTCCAGTGGCGACACGAAGACCTATGGCGGAGTGTTGGTAGTTGGGTTCTTTTTGAATCTGATCTTCGATCCATGGTTCATGAAAGGCGGCTTCGGGTTGCCAGCGATGGGCGTTGCTGGAATCGCCTGGGCGACTGTGTTGATTCAGTTCATCGGCAGCGCTTATCTTTTCACGGCGATTGTTCGACGTGGACTTTTACAGGTCGATGATCTTCGTTCGATGGCTCCTGATTTGAAGACGTGGAGGGAGATCGCGGCTCAGGCATTGCCCGCGACATTTAACATCATGTCGATCGCGATCGGATTCTTCGCCATCAACTGGTTTTTGAATCACTACGGTGTTGCAGCGGTGGCGGCTTACACGGCGACGACTCGAATCGAACAGATTGCGTTGATGCCAACGTTCGGGCTATATGCGGCGATCATGGCCATGGTGGGGCAGAACAACGGAGCCGGGAAAATTTCGCGTGTGCGTGAGACGATGCGGCACTGTAACACGTTCGGCGTCACGGTGAATCTTGTGATGGCAAGTTTGATGTTTATCTTTTCCCGCCATCTGATGGATATTTTCACCGACGACCCGGAGGTAATCGAATACGGAGTCATCTGTTTAAGTGTCATGGCGCCGATCCACTGGTCCTATATCATGACCGCGACACATATCGCCATGCTTCAAGCGTTGAAACGGCCAACGTATGGGTTCTATGAGGCGATTACGCGCAAGATCATTTTGCCGCTCCCGATTTTGTGGGTGATTGTCGTTGTTTGGAACCTTGATATCGTTTGGATCTGGTACTGCAACGCCGCAGTCAATATTTTGATGACGTCGGTGACGATTTTTTATGCTCGAAAAGTTCTGGGTAAGTTGTCTCAGGGTACCGAAGCTCCGTCAGTCCCGGACTGAAAACCTGACATTCTCGCTGCCGGTCTGGGACATGCTTGCCTCGCCTACAGTTCCGTGGAGACGATCTGTTCCTGATGTTCCTGAAGTGGAAAAGCATCACGAAACTCCAGCTTCAGTTTCCCGATGCCCGAAGTGAACTTGCGAGTCCAACCTGCTTTGATGGCACTCACCAACAAACCGATCAGGAAGCAGGCCAAACCGGCTCCCATGAAACGTGCCAGACGAAAGTTGTCACCGCCTACGGAAAACTCCAGCAGTGGAGAGGCAGCGAACAGGCTCGCTCCGATTGAAATCGCCGCCGATGAAAGATGTAGTCGACTTTTTACCAACAAAGCAACAAGCACGCTGGCGACACCAAGGGAACAGCCATAAACGAAAGCGATCGCCGCTTGATCCGGACGCAAAATTGAGCCGACTGCTGCCAGCACAGCAACGACAGGAAGCATCATCGCCAGAACAATTTTTAGCCGCTTGGCAAACATGCCGCGATGGATGCAAACGATCAGGCAGGAGAAAACCAACAACAGGTTTGCCGCCACCGTCGCTTCATGGCCACCCAGGGAAGAAAGTGGCTCAAAGGAATCAGCCAGCCGCGGCGTTAACGTGTTGGCTATTGGGATGCTGATGCCACAACTGGTCAGGAACCAACAGCTTCCTCGCTTCATTCTGTCAATTGATGATACGCTCCAGACGGCGAGGATCAGGCAAGGCCACGATTGAATCGATGAAAAATCCTCGATCAGGTCTCCGTCAGGTCGTAGCATCGCGGCAGCAAAGAGCGCCAGCGTCAGAAAAGTTCCTGAATGCTCAATGTTGTCCAGCCAGGCGACGAAGTACATACCAACCACGACCAACAGTGTCAGCCAAACCGGGTTGCCAATTTGGTCTGCGATTCCGAAGTAGAAATCAACGTTCGAAAAGAATGGCCAGGCGAATGCCAACACCATCGCGCCAGGCATCAGGACCATCGACAACAGTTGCAGGTCCTTGTTTTTCTCTGCGGCACCGATCTCAAAAAGCAGCCACGTAAGCGACAGAAAGATCGGCACGAACAGCCACGTCCCCAACATGCCGTTGGCTGGCGTTGGATCAAATGACAGCCCCATCATGATCGTTCGACCGATCAGGCCAATGATCGCCAGGGCGAAAATTGAATATGGATACAACGGCCAGTGCCAAGGTGTTCCATTTTTGGCAGCGTACTTTTTCGTTCTGCGAATCGATGGAATGAGCGATAGAATCGTCGCCGAAACCACGAACGGAAACAACAAAATGATGAACCGGCTATCCAGCTCTGGCCAATGGGCTTGTTGAAGGGTGAACAGGTAAGGAAAGAAAAAACTGGTCGCCAGCATGCCATAGAGCGGCAGTCGAAACAGGGTGCGAAATCGAATTCCCAGCGACAGGACCAGCGATTCGGTAACGAAGACAGCAAACGCAAATCCCACGCCAGCGAATGTGATGGCGGTCACTGGATCCGACAGAAACAGTCCGTCGATGCTGGCTGATAATGCCATGAATAGCAACAGCAATACCATAAAGATGGAACGTGCGTCATCCCAGACTTTTCCGAACCGCACAATGAACCATGCGGTTATCGCCAACAGAGTTGTGTAGCCGGCGAAGATGCTCGCCAGGAACCAGGGGTTGGTTGCGAAGCGGGCTTCTTCGGTTGCCATTCGAAAGCCATAGAGAATAACGGCAGCACTGATCAGATAGAAAGGATTCTGATTGTAGAGAAACTTTACAAAGCCCGGGCCTTTAACATCATCACGCATCTTGCGCTCCTCAAGGAAGGTGAAAGTTCCCGAGTCCGCAAGTTGAGTTTTGGCGCGATGAAAGACAGATCGCTGCTAACGAACGTCAATCGCAATCGATCGCGGACTCGATAGGTAGGAGGAAGTTTTGAACAATGCAGTGGAGCTGTTATAGCTTCGCGTAGGGTTATAAATGGAACTCAGCCAGTCCAGACTGAAAAAATGTGGGAGTTGCGACTGCGGG
>CAYUNP010000200.1:0-9277 GCA_964446085.1 uncultured Pirellulaceae bacterium | reverse complement strand
CAATACTGCGGCGAGACGCCGCAGCCACAGTCTTCAACAAGATACAACAACGAAAATTCACCCTCTTCCATCAAAACAAATCCCGGGCACAATGCTCGCATGGATTTGATCAACATAAAAAACGCGACCGCCTGGCGTGGATCTTCAAAGGTCTTTGATGGCTTTAGCCTGAGCATCCCTTCTGATCGAAGTACCGCTGTGCTGGGTCCTAACGGAGCCGGCAAGTCCACATTGTTGCGGATCATCACGCGAAAGATCTACCCCAACCCAACGCCCGATTGCGTCGTTGAGATTCTCGGCAAAAGTCGCTGGAATGTTTGGGAACTGAAAAAGCAACTCGGCATCGTGTCCCAGGACTTGCAGCATGCGTATCGACCTGATGTAAATGGCTTCGACGTTGTCGCATCGGGTTTCTTCAGCAGTGTTGGGATTCCTGATCACATCGAAGTTGATCAAACGCAATGCGAGCGTGTGAACGAACTGCTACAACAGCTCAACATCGAACCGCTGCGCAACAAAGAGTATGCCTCAATGTCGACGGGCGAACGACGTCGATTCCTGTTGGCCAGAGCACTCGTTCACAATCCGCACACGCTGATCTTCGATGAGCCAACTGCCGGGTTGGACGTGCCCGGAATCTTTCACTATTTGCAAACAGCGCGGCAATGGATGCAAAGCGGCAAGACGCTGGTCGTGGTCACGCATCATGTTCATGAGATTCCACCAGAAGTTAGTCACCTGGTGTTGATGAAAAACTGTGACGTGATGACCTCTGGCCCGAAAAGTGAACTGCTCAACGATGCAACGATGAGCGAACTGTTTGATGTGCCGCTAAGAGTTCTGGAGACAGATGGCTATTTCCAGTTGTTGCCGGCATAGCCGAAATTTAAGCTGGGCGATTCCGGTTGAAAGGCAGTGCTACAAACAACTTTGCGAAACCAATCCCACCGATACGTTACCTGACCCTGTGTCGCCCTCGATTTATGGCACGTGCTTTCTCGAAACATTCGCGAATCCGAACCTCCAACAACTCGGTCAATTCCTCATCTGAAAGGTCACTATATTCCGCGGGTTCAATCGCCTCGCCAAAGACAACCTGAACGGTGGCCGAAAAGTTTGGCAACAATTTGCGGGGCGGCAGTACATCAAAAGCGCCATCGAGACCAACTGGCATGATGTTGACTTTTGTTTTCCTCACAAACATGCAAAAGCCACGCTTGAGTGGCTGGAACTCTCCGTCCCGTGACCGGGTTCCTTCTGGAAACATCAACACGGCTTCGCTGTTTTTAAGCCGCTTCAGTGTTGTCTTGATTCCGCCAAGACCTGATTCGCGGTCGAGTTTAATGCCGTCATTCCATGTCAAAAACCATCCGAGAGGCTTGAACTGGAATAGTTGTTTTTTGGACAGATAGTTTACCGGTCGGGGACAGACACAACCAAGAATCAGAGGATCAAGATTGCTCTGATGGTTCGAACAGACCAGCATTCCGCCCATCCTTGGATACCGCTCCATTCCTTCAACACGAATTCGAAACGGCAGCATCGAAATGCGAAAGAACCATCGCACGATCGATTGTGCGATGCGGATTGGCAGCGAGCGTCGGGTCTTGTCTAGCGGATCATACATTCGTGAACAGTTTACTCGATGCAGCGACGAATTCTATCCTCGAAACAACCCCTGCCAACGCTCGGGAACTTTCTTTCGTTGCTTCTTTCCGATCTGGACTGATGGTTGTGACGAGAAATTGAAACCGTCCCGAAACCAGGGGCGACTGTATACCAGATAAAGGATCGGGCGCACGATGTCGCTGTCGTTGGGCAGCCCACCATGAACCACGCGATAATCCATCATGTAGGCGTCGCCAAGTTGGGTGACCGGTTTCTCTGCGTCGGAATAATCCGGAGTCTCCATTAGCTGTTGCAAACGTTGCAGCCGATCAGGACTTCGATGCGTCCCCGGCCAGATCGCAGTCGGACCCATTTCTTCAGTCACAGCAACCAGAGGCACGACCAGCGTCACTGCCCATGGCGGCAAGCGATCACTCTGTTCATGAAGTTCAAATAGCGGCGGGTGATCCAGATGAATCGGTTGGGCTTGGGCGCCAGGCCAGGCCACAACGACACCGAAACTGGCAATCCGTAAATGAGGTGACAGTAAACTCTCGAGGATCGGCATCAAGTGCGGATTTGCGTAGAGCGACGGATCGTTGAACTGCTTCTTGATATCGACCGTAACCATGTAGCGACGATCACCGACGGTCGCATCACGTTTTCTCAGCTCCTTGTTGCTCATCGACTGGTACTTGTCAGCAAACGCTTCGGACACGCGTTGGATCAGGCTTTTTGGAAACGCATTTTGGAGAAACAAAGCTCCATGTTCGCGGAACAGTTCGATGCCCTGATCGGGGACGTTCTGCTGAGTATCTGTAAAACTGATTTTTGGGTTCATGGTCAATGATTGGCAAGTCGGCCTGAGTGAGTCGGTCAATCATAGCTCAAACCGCAACTGAGAATTGCGAATCAATCGTGGCTGTGACGTCTCTATCGCAAACCCAACCAACGAAAAAAGCCGCCCAAATTCAGGCGGCTCTCATCGAAGCGTTTCTCTTGTCACACTGGTTTAGTAGTGTGTGTTGTTCTCACCAAGGTCGGGGTTGCCGGCCATGTGGAAGTGATTGTGGTCGATGTAGATAACTTCGACTGCGTCCTCATCCACCAGTGTGTGTGGTGTTGGGTAACCAACGATCCGGCGATCCGTGTAGTAGACCGTGCACTTATAGTGAGCGTGATGCAACTGTGCAGGACCGATCAGAGGATAGACGCGTGGTGGATCGATGTAATCCGCGATCTTTTCCTTAATGATCTGAACGTTGTTACGCTGATGCTCATGCAGGAACGGAATGCCGCCCTGAATTGGATCAGCCCGCTCAAACGCCCGCATGACTTCGTCATCACTTGGCGGATCCAGAGCAATCACTTCGCCGCTGGTCACGGGTCCGAGAATTGGAACACGTCCATATCGTTCATGGATATGGTACTTGTCTTCCTGAATCTTCTGGAAGTACGGCGATACCGGAATCGGAACACCGAAAATACCCAATGAAGGGCCACCAGTGGTCAGAAAACATCCGGAGTTAGATATGGCGGTTGTCGCTGCCAACAGCATGAAACAAACTGTCAGTCGTTTGGTAAACATCGCAAGTCCTTTATGGTTTATGCATTGCTAAGTGTGATATCGTGTTAAACCTTGCGGGACTTGCGGATTTTATGCTTAGAAACGAAAATTCGGGCCAGATTCAAATGATAGCAACTCGGGAAGTCCATGGAAAAACAACCAACCGATAACGACTCGGGCAAGGAAAACACGACTTCCGACTCACCAGAGAAGCGATCCGGGTTCCATCGGCCGCTTGCTATCACTTTTGGTTTCTTGCAACTCGTTTGGCTCGCCTGGTTGGGCTGGGTAGCCTGGAAAGTACTCTCTGGATGAACATTGTTGCCCTCGACGGACGAGCCCTGGAACCAGAACGCTCCAACTGGTCACCGATTGAAAACGCCATTCCGGGAGCCAACTTCTCCTGGTATCCGACGACCGAAGCAGCGGATGTTGTGACTCGTTGCCGCGACGCTGATGTTCTGGTCGTCAACAAAGTCAAACTGGGCGCTGAGCATTTCGCTGAACTACCCAATTTGAAACTGATAGCGATCACAGCAACCGGATTCGATAACGTTGATGTAAAAGCAGCGGCATCGAGCGGCATCACGGTTTGCAATGTGCCTATCTACAGCACGCAATCGGTTGCGCAACACGTGTTTGCCTGCCTGCTGTCGGTGCTTCACCGCCCTTTCGAGCACGATCAGGCGATCCGGGAAGGCCAATGGCAAGCCGCCGGCCAGTTTACGTTTTGGCTGTCTCCATTGACGGAGTTGGCCGGAAAAACGATGGGAATCGTGGGATTTGGCCGCATTGGCCAGGCAACCGCCAGGCTGGCGTTGGCTTTCGGAATGGAACTGAAAATCTGCAGTCGCACCAGGAAAAATGTGACTGGATTCGAGGCAGCGAAATGGTGTGACGTCGACGAGCTGTTCGCATCGAGCGATGTCATCAGCTTGCATTGCCCTCAGACGGAAGACAATCGACAGTTTATTGACAAGGCCCTGCTATCGCAGATGAAGCCGTCAGCGATTCTGATCAACACAGCTCGTGGCGGATTGATCAATGACACCGATCTGGCTGATTGTCTCAATGAAGGTAAGCTTGCAGCTGCCTGTCTCGATGTTGCGTCAAGCGAACCGATCGACCCCAACAGCCCACTACTGACTGCCAGGCATTGCCTGCTGACACCGCACATCGCATGGACAACTGTTGAAGCTCGCTCACGTCTGATGAATTTCGTCGCTGAGAACATTGTTGCTTTTGTTAACGGAAGCCCAATCAACGTGCTGTAACAAGCCAACGGGATCAGCAAACGAAAAAACTCCTGACCAAACATGGAACGACCATGTTTCGACAGGAGTTCAAACTTCCACTCAGGAGGACCCCAAATGTCTTACAGCATGGCTTCGTTGGCCAATCCCGAAACGAATCGCTTGGCGGTTGCGTAGTCCCGAATGCTGATGGATTTGTCAACAACGCGTTCTTCCAGTTGTTGATTGAGTTGTTTCAGTGATTCCTGGAGCGTCGCTGCGTCCCCTTTTCCTGATGCGATGTCGCTAACAGATTCCGTTAGCTCCATATGAGCCTCGTCTTTCAATGCGTTGGGCCACTTGATATCTCCCGCGACACGATTGAACTCCTTCGTTCGCAGTACAAAGATCCGGTCAAGATTCCGACCTGCGACTGGGCGTTGACCGTTGCGAATTGCTTTGAATTCCGCTTTAGCGTCTTTGAACGCAGCGATGTACTGATCTTTGTTTTGCTTTGCATCCGGGTTGCTTGCGAACCTCGTCAACGTCTGCTGCCGTAATCGCTCAGTGTTGACTCGTTGTTGTTCCAGAAGAGCCTGTCGCTGCAGGTTCGCTTGCTGTTGCAAGTAAGCCAACTCGATGACGCTCAAGCCACGACGTCGAAACCGTGATCCACTGGTACTGACGCCGGAACTTCCAAGCGACCCACCACCGCCGCCACCGCTACTGACGCCGCCTCCTCCACCACCGCCGCGAGAACCCGATTGAGCGCTCGCTTCCTGGCTAAATGTGAACAGGGAAACAGAAAGGATGACGATTGCGATTGTCAGAACATTGCGACTCATTTTCTTGTCCTCAAAAAATAAGGTTCTCAGGGAGAACTCGCTTGGCGTTGCTACAAGCCTCTGACGACCCTCTTTGGCGATACTTACCTGGGATACTTTCCGACTCTCGGGAGAATCTTCTTCACCGTGAATACCGCAACAATCGGTCCTAATTTGGCTTACAGGGCCAATGGCAGCAGTTCCACGGTAAGATTTCCACGAAAAAACGTACAAATAGGTATCGGAAGAGAAACAGTGTAGAAAAGGTGATCTGATGAGTACGAATTTGGTTCGATTTGGCCTGGTTGTTTTTGCAGTCGTAGGCTCGTTCCTGTTTTACAAAATGAACAAGGCAGCCCCCAAACCGATGCCACTAAGCGACACCGCATCGATTGAGACGGCGGTCTTTGCGGGCGGCTGTTTTTGGTGCGTCGAGGCCGGGTTTGAAAAAGTGCCGGGCGTTGGAGAAGTCGAATCGGGTTACACCGGTGGCTCTGTTGAGAACCCGACCTACGAGCAAGTTTGTAATCAGACCACAGGCCACCTTGAAGCTGTCCGCGTTACCTATGACGCGAACGTCATCAGCTATCCAGAACTGCTGGAGCACTTTTGGCGGATGATCGATCCGACGGACGACGGAGGACAATTCGTTGACCGCGGTGAAACTTACACTTCCGCGATTTTTACGGCCAACGATGAGCAGCGAGCGGCCGCCGAGCTTTCAAAAAAATCACTCGACGCGTCCGGACGTTTCGATTCTTCAATCGTGACTCCGATTCGTGACGCTGAAACATTTTACCTGGCTGAAGATTATCACCAGGACTACTACCGCACCCATGCAGCCAAGTACAAATCGTACCGGTTCCTGTCTGGTCGGGATCAGTTCATCGCCAAGACCTGGGGCAAAGAGGCTCACTACGCTTCACAGGCACGGACATTTTCCAAGCCTACCGATGAAGAACTGCGTAGTCGCCTGACTCCGTTGCAATATTCTGTGACGCAGCATGATGATACCGAAAGACCCTTCAGCAATGAGTTCTGGGACAACAAAGCCGAAGGTATCTATGTCGACATCGCTTCTGGCGAGCCATTATTTAGCTCGAAAGAAAAGTTTAAATCAGGAACAGGCTGGCCATCGTTTTATCAGCCACTGGTTGCCGAACACATCGTTGAGAAGAAAGATCACGCATTGTTCATGGAACGAGTCGAAGTCCGCTCAAAGCATGGCGACTCGCACCTGGGCCATGTGTTCACTGATGGTCCTGCACCGACGGGTTTGCGTTACTGCATCAACTCGGCATCGCTAAAATTCATCCCGGCGAAATCGCTGAAGGACGAAGGCTACCAGGAGTACACTTCGCTCTTTGAGAAATCAGGATCTGGATCAAAGAAGATGGACAAGGATTCAACCTAATTGTTGACACGTGTTGGGTTTCGCGACTCAACACCCCAGCAAAGACATCGCCGTCGGTTTTGCATGAATTCATGCGATACCGGCGGCTTTTTTATTGAGTGTGAATCGACCGCGCTATTCAATACTTGCACTTCCTGCTTGAATTTGTCGCAAGTAACCCGGTCGATTCGAGCATAAACAACCATGCCTACGGGTTCATGTAGCCCTGTTGCTGTTTTTCAAACCAGTAAAACTCTCTGGTCACCTCGGGCGCGTACCAAATGATCGTTCGGCATCGCCCCAGACCATCATCAAACTCTGGAAAACCCTCCATCACCATGCGGATACCAGACTTGATCCGTCCGCTATCCACGATGTCACTATCGGTGGTCTCCATTTTCTGCAACTTCGAACTGAATAGTTCGCCACCCACACGATCATCCGAGTCAAAGAAGGTATCGCGGTCAATGCAATCAGATTCCAATTCGAAGTACGCCCAGTCATATTGACCGTCGTCTCGCTGACTGTCTTGAGCGATCTGGCGATAGTGACTCTCAAGTTTTTCGAACTCCTCCGTCCCAAGCCCAATTTTGAACATGGCTTGACCAGTCCTGGAGTAAGCCAACTCCTGACGGTCGAAATCTACGTTTGCATCTTTGAAAAATGAGTCGGTGTGTGTCAAAGGCCTTGTCAGATTAACCGCATCCAAAAATGTAATGAAAAACACCACGACCAATACAACAACAAGCAAAGAAGCATTGTGCCTGGTCAGATTTTCACGTTTGCTCAACAGAACATTTAACACCATGATTCCGACAACAATACAGGCGCATACCAAACCCGCCTTTCCGGATTCAAAAAGGAGAGCCACCAGTAAAAGTAGTCCTGCCCATGTCAGTAGGGCCTTGATTCGCGCTGCCATAATTTTCTTGAAGTAGTTGGATCAATTGTACCAATGACGCCTTCGTGCTGCCTGTGCACAAGAATCGCGTTCGATGGAGCTGGCTGCTAACCCTATCCCCACCATCAACTACTTCGACATCAGGTACTTGAACAATTGAATTTTCTCATTATCCGACAGTTGATCCAGCAGCTTCTCAGGCATCAGCGACAACTCCGTTTGCTTAATCTCTTCAACTGCGCTAACTTCCAGCGTCAGTAGTTCTTTTTGCGTCTGAAGCTTCAGCGTCTGGCCATCGTTATCCAACACAACTCCGGTCAACAGTCGCCCGTCCTCCATCGCCAACACCGAAGCTCGGAAATTCGTCGCAACGGACGCACTCGGATCGACAATGTTCTCCAACAGGTAGTTCAAATTCTTGCGATCAGCTCCGGTCAGATCTGGCCCGGTATTGCCGCCTTCCCCAAAGATCGCATGACAGCTTGCACAGTGAGTCGTAAACATTTTCTTTCCAGTTGTGACATCAAACGCCACGTCCGTCTTCATCAACTCGCGAAGCTCATCGATCTGAGCCTGGCGTTCCTGATCCGTTTCACGAACCTTGCCCCAAACTTTGCCCAGTTGATCCGTCAGCGCTTCGTCGTCGAACATTTGAACTTGCCTGGCATGCCACGCCGTCAGTGCCGACGAATTCACTCTGCCTCGCTCGACCGCGCCAAGTAACTTGTTGGCCCAGGTCTTTCGTCCGCATAACGTATCGATTGCGTACCGCTTTCCTTCGTCAGACAACCGAGGATACACATTGAGAATTAAGCGAGGGATTTCATCCTGATCACAAACAGACATCGCTTTCACAACCGCTGTGCTTACCATCCGATCGTTTACATGCCGCTTCAATAACGGAAACAAATCTTCAGGATCAGCGAACTGGCTCAGCGACAAAATCGCCTGTTGCCGTGCGTCAGTTTCGGCTCCTTTGTTAGCGGCAATCTTTTTCAAACGATCCAGCGAAAGGCCGTCGCCGAAGACAGGGCTGATCTCTTCAATCAGTTTCGCGAACTGTGACTTGCCTTTGCCCAAATCGGTCGGCCATGACTTTGGCGCCGTCATTTTCCTTCGACCTTGTACTGCGGCTTTGATCCCCTGAAGGATGTCGATTGCATCATGCGAGTTGCTGGACAATATCATGCGCTGCACAAGCTTCTCGAGCAGTTCATCCTGTTTCTCCGGATCGCACGCCAGACGCCGAACAATATTGTGGCGAAGCATTTGACTTTTTGATACCGCAAACAACCGCATAGACTGTTCGAAGTCATTGACAATGAATGGCTCGATGCGATGCCAGATTAGTTTGGGCTGCACACGATCCTTCATATCCTCTTCGAATGCCACTAGCTTGCGAGCCACCGTAAATGCATCATCTGAACTCAATCGGTTGATGGTTGACGCAACGTAATGCCGAACCAGCGGCGATGGGTCGTCTGCAAAGCTGACGATCTTTTTGGCAATTCTTTCGCTCTCAACAGGCTTGTCCGCAAGTAACCGAATCATCCAAACTCGATGCTGCTCACTGTCTGATGGGGGCAGACTCAGGACCATATCCTCGAAGAAGCTCAGCTTCAGTTCCTTGTGTCTGGGTACATTTGGACTCATCCCGAACAGTGTCCATAGTACAGCAGGTCCGTTTGGAAACTGTTCCCGCGACTTTCTGACCAGGCCTGCGATGAGTCGTTGAGTGTCTGCCGACAACTT
>CAYUNP010000199.1:0-9283 GCA_964446085.1 uncultured Pirellulaceae bacterium | reverse complement strand
GTCGCCTACGGCTTGCCGTCAAACGATTAGAATTCATCACTGAAACTAAATGGAACTCTCAACGACAACTCAGACGCTCACGCAATCGCAATGGCAGCACCGCGCGAAAGCCTATCTGCAAGAAGTAAGTCACTGGACGGTTCCGTTTCGCAAGCGTCGACGTAAAGGCAACTCGCATCCGGTTGATGATTTTTTGTTCGTCTACTATCGCTACTCTTCTGGTCAGCTTGAGCATTGGCATCCCGGAGCAAGTGTACGACTCGAATGCCCGGGCGGCGTGCCGAACCACTTCTCTGCAAAACACTATCGAACCAGAGGCGAAACGGTGTTTGCGGATCCAGTCCTGATCGATACCAAGTCCCGAGCCCGTCTCGAATGGACGGTCGACATGCTCCGGCAGACGGAGTCACGGAAAGGGAATTTCTCCTGCCTTGGTTTGCATGAATGGGCCATGGTTTATCGTGGCCAGGAAGTTCGCCACGAGAAAACGACACCGTTACGTTTGCCGCAATCAGAAATCGATGCGATCGTTGAGTCGCGGCCTTTGACCTGTACGCATTTCGATGCGTTTCGCTTTTACGCGATCGATGCCAAGCCATTAAACAAAGTCGAACCGACACTGGAGTCACGTCCCGACCTTGAGCAACCTGGTTGCATTCACGCGAACATGGATCTTTACAAATGGGCATTCAAGTCAATGCCCTGGATTGGAAGCGACTTGCTGCTGCGATGTTTTCGACTGGCGCTCTTCGCCCGGGAGATCGACATGCGAGCCAGTCCATATGACCTTTCATCCTACGGTGACTTCGATCCGATACTGATCGAAACGTCGGAGGGACGATCCCGATATGAACGGCTGCAACGTGAGGTTGCCAATCGAGCCACCCCTTTGAGACGTGAATTGATCGAACAAATCGAGTCGGTGCTGAAATAGAAGTCGCTAAATCAGTCTGCCGATGTTGTCCGTTGCGACTCGGCGCTCACCGGTCAGTGTTGACAATCGATCGGCGATGTCGGCCAGTTCGCCGCTGAGTTCAGCCCCTGGGTGGTAGGTTCGCGGCGGAGGAATCTCTTCAGCTAACGCATCCAGTTGTGCTGCTGTCGCTGCATTAATGTTCTGTCCCGGCAACAGGATCAGGTGTTGATCAATGATCGCGCCTTCACTGAGACTTCCTGGGAAAAGAGCGGGCAGGATCCCCATGCCGCCTTCGAAGTCCAATGTGTTGAGTTGGTAGAAACGGGAATCGGTCTGAGTGCCATCGGCATGTTGCACGGTTCCTTTGTCGGTGCCGAACACGACCGACAAATTGTTGCCGCCCGAAGTGTTCTGACTGTCAAAGCTCGTCGCCCAGCCGCGTGTGTTGCTCACGTTAATGTGAGGGTATCTGGGAATGTTGTGACCATCCAAAAACGAGCGATTGGGATTTCCGTTGCCATCGAAACTGAGGGCAATGGAGTCGAATTCAGAATCGGAAAACGGAGTCCATGCTTCGAAGAATGGGTTGGCAATCGAGACCGGTCTTCCGTTGAGTCGGATTTCGCCAATTCGGAGAATTCGACGAACAAGAATCGCACCGCCGTCGAGGACTGTGGTTCGAGTCAAAGCGGTAATCGTGCCATCCATGTGTGGATTCTGTTCCGACCGCCAGTTGTGATCCACCACCGACCAAACATCAACTTGTCCTTCCTGGGCGTTGACATCAACATCGACGGTTCCGTTAAGCACATTTTCAAAAGTGCCCGCCTGGGTCACATTAAATCGATCTTCGAAATCGGGCAAAGAAGGGACGTCGTGCCGAACAGTTGGGCCGGCTTCCCATAACGTCCACTGGACAACCCTGTCTGTTATTTCCCCGTTAAAGGAAGGAGCCAGTAAACTTCTGCCACTTCGAACGTCACGGATTTCTGCAATTACTCCAGCAGAACCAAAACGAAAATCCAGGTGAGCCGTGCCATTGGGCCTCACGGTTCTGATCCAAACGTCATTGCCAACGATGCGCACTCTGGACTGCCAGCCAGCGGGTAAGGCTTCGTTGATGCGCGTGGCGATTTCACTTGAGTCGTCGAACTGGGTCAACGTATCGACAATCGGTCTGGTAACGAAGTTCGATGGGTCTCCAAAGGCCAGCTCTTCGATGTCGGTCAACAGATCAATGCCATAGGTGCCAACACGCTGTGGATCAGGAGTTCCAGGATCGGTCACGCGGAAACCTGTTCCGACGCGAATCACTTCAAAGCCAGCTTCGTCAGCGAAGTAGTACAGAATATCCGAGCCTCCGTTGCCATTGACACGGTCATTGCCAAAGGTGGCATAAATTTCGTCGTTGCCATCGTTTCCAAATATTTGGTCATTTCCCTGATCGCCAATCAACAGGTCGCTGCCTTGTTGGCCGTAAAGAAAATCACTGCCTTCGCCTCCCGAGAGGTGATCACTGCCGAGCCCGCCGAAGATGCGATCGATGCCATGACCACCGACGATGACGTCGTTCCCTTCGCCGCCCGCCAGGAAGTCATCACCGCTTCCGCCTTCAATCGTGTCCACGGCTCTCCCGCCGTTGATGCGATCGTCACCTCCGTTGCCGTTGAGAATGTTAACTCCAGCGACACCGGTGATCACATCATTACCAAGCCCGCCATTGACGGTATCATTTCCCAGTCCGGCGCTAATCGTGTCGTTGCCTGCGTTTCCATTTATCAGGTCGTTTCCACCGTGACCTTGTAACTGATCGTTGCCCGGCCCACCAATGAGTGTGTCTTGTCCAGCGTTGCCGGCCAGGACGTCATTTCCGCTTCCACCCTGAATACGATCCGCGGCACTTCCGCCGTTGATTCGATCGTTGCCTCCATTGCCGTTAAGAATGTTGGCTCCAGCGATTCCGGTGATTAGATCGTCACCGAGTCCACCGTTCGCTGTGTCATTACCTGGTCCCGCATTGATTATGTCATTGTCTTCACTTCCGTTGAGCAAATCATTTCCAGCGTTACCGAAGAGACGATCCTCGCCCGTGCCACCAACGAGAAAGTCATTGCCGTTTTGCCCTGCCAACTCATCGTTACCGGACTCTCCAAAGAGTCGATCGTTATTGGTGCCTCCCAGTAGCAGGTCATCGCCATCTTGACCATAGAGGTCGTCGTTTCCTGCATCGCCAAACAGCCGATCGTTTCCGGGTCCTCCAAAGAGTCGATCGTTGCCGCTGAAACCGAACAGACTGTCCGTGCCAGGGCCTCCATAGATCCAGTCGAGTCCACCCTGGCCGCGAAGCGTATCAGCTCCGTTGCGGCCGACCAGTATGTCTCTGCCATCGCCGCCAAAAAGAAGGTCGTCTCGAAATCCGCCTTCGAGATAGTCATTTCCCGGTCCGCCGTAGATCTGCGTGTCGAGGCGAAGCGTGTTGGTAACGCGGTCGTTGCCGCCACCGGCAAAGACCGTCAGTTGTGTGACGTCCGCATATCGAAAGGTTTCTGTCAGGCTTGGGTCGCTGTTGACCCTGACAGTGAATCTTTGCAGGTCGGGGTTGCCAATGAGTTCAATGACGTCGTCGGTCGATTCGCCACCGACAATGAGAGAACCACTGTCGAGTGAAATACTGGCCAGCAGTTGGCGTTGCTCCAGTTTTTCGTAACGACAAACGGATTGCCGGTTCAGGGATTTTCGGTTCACAGGTGTTTTCCTCCATGATACGACCAGGCAACCTGTTGTATATCAGAACAAAACAGGCAACACAACAAAACGGTTGGTTTTGAGCAAAAGAAGTGAGCATATTTCGATGGCCCGAATAGACAGGCTCAGGTTTACGGGCTGCACGACAAGCGCAGGATGACTGGCCTGCTGCACAGCATGAGAAACGAAGGATTCCAGCTTGCTAGTTGGTCAGCAGGATTCGTTCGTCAGGGCTGACCGCGCGAAAAATCAGTAGTTTTCTGGCCAGTAAACCGGGAGGCGGTCCCAGGGCGAGGCGGTTTTCCGGTTCGTTGATTTCGATTGGATTCCCGTCTTTTTCGATCGTCAGTTCGATTTCAGGATTCGTCAAAACAATTCTTTGCAGTTCGAACTCGGTTATCAGATTTCCACTTGCCACATAGTACTGGTTGATAGACTCATTGTCGGAGCCAACAATTTTCACCAACTTGTTTTGGTAGTCGGAAAAGACTTGCATCGACTGTGGCATCACCAGGTGATTCCAGTTCCCTGCTTCGGTTCGTACATTGCTGAACATCGTGAACGAGCCCTGAGTCTTGAGGCCCAGATAGGGGCATAAGCCGTTTACGATTGCCAGGCCAATTACCAGCCACCCAAATGCTCCTCGCGGAGTCCATCGAAAGCCTTCATGACGCATCAAGTTACCAATCATGCCGGCCAGAAAGATGCCTCCCAGCAGAACGACAGTAAACAGTCCAGCGCTGGCTGTCAGACGAACCAGTCGTGGCGGCAAATCGGGCATCGGGTGCCAACAGGAAATCGCCAACACGGCGCCAATGGGCGCTCCAACCAATAACCACTTGTATCGCTCGAAGAGTCCGAATATCGCAGGAATCCGGTTTTTGAAATCCTGAATGCCCGTTTTGATGTTTGACTCAAAGTTGCCTGGTGTAAACAGATAGAGCATCGCAACGATCGTCAGTGTGAAATCAAAGACTTTGACTGCTGGCGAAATAATCAGAGCGGTATGGAAGCCAATTCCGATCAGGATCCCGAGGACCCGTGTTCGCTTGAACAATAACAGTAGTGGGATCGTGGATTCGCAGACGATCGTGACCCACGGAACCATTGGGGGCCAGACCAGCCAGTTCAGGATCGGCATCGCACCCAATTGGATTTGGAATAGCTCTCGAGCAGCACTGTTTTCACTGAACAGGAAATCAGAATTGAGTTTTGAAAAGGCAGCGAAGCCGTAGCAAATCAAAAACACCAGCCTGGCGGCAGGCGCAGTTCTTTGCATCAATTTCTGTGGGCTGACGGTTCCTTCGCGAACCCAGACGCAAAATGCCGAAACGATCAGAACAAGGTTGATAAAAAATACCAACAGCCAATGGTCAGGATTAAACGGAGCAAGCAAGATCACATTGACGCACTGGATCACAGCCAGAACCAGCAGGGACTTTACTTGTGGGGCAGCGATCACCCATCCGGCAGCCAACAGGACCAGTGCTCCAGAAATCCACTCCGTCGAAAATGAGATCATCGGCAAGTGAATCGACAAGTGTGCGACATTGGAAATCGCCAACAGGACCGCAAAAAAACGTAGCGATTTTTCGGTGTCTTGACTGGAAGGTTTCAAAGCTCTCTCCCGACAGGAGGTACAACTGGTCGCAAAATTCAACAGGAAAACATATCCCCTGGCTTGGACCTCGCCGTCAAACTACGACAGAGAGTTCGATGTCAGCAGTTTGCTCGGCCAACGATAACGATTGTGCGTGTTTTGGCGGGAATGAGATTCTTTCTCAACCAATCGGGGCTCATCGCCGTTGCGGTTCTTTTGGGTTCCTGGCAACCAGCCTTTTGTGGCGACACGTTATTTAGCCACTCAGCGCCTCGACCAGTGGCCTCACCGAATAGTCCAGGAAATACCAGGCAATCGCCAACGGGACAACGGCTGTAATGACAACAAAGAACAGCGTCAGAAGAAGTTTGGTCTGATTACTGAAACGTGGGCTGAACCACAGCGCCGGCAGCCCCAGCGGTCCGATCAATGCAATCACGATACCAACGTACAATCGATTGTTGAGTATCACCTGAACTGTGTCAGCAGGGTTCGATAGTTGTTGCTGGTTATGTTTTGCCAGAGTGCCCGTTGCCTGTCGAACGTCATTTTGGTCATCGAGAATCAGTGCCCTCGGCTGCGAAGTCGCCGTCACGATTGAAGTCGAAGTCACTGCAATTGGTCCATGAACCTGAGTACCACAATTGCGACAAAAATTGTCCTGAACATTGAGATGATTGCCGCACTGGCCGCAAAAGTTGTCAATGACCGTTGTGGTTGGTTTTGGAATAAGCTGGGACATGAATTGCCTGCTACAATAATTGCCTGTTGAATAGCGACACAGACTCATCTGAAACGTAGCTTGCAATCAGCTGCGGGACTCAAAAATTGCCGCGAATTGCCAAAACGAGGGGTTCTTGCCACTGAATCGCCTGACTAGACGGCGAATTCGGCTGATCGCTCAAGACTCCCTTTTGATTCATACATGGCCCGATCGCTTTCGCGGAGCAGATCGCTCAGCTTCAAGACTTTAGCACTGGTGTGCGATCGTCCGACTGCCGCGCTAATATCCAGTACGCGGTCCTCGGAGATCCTTACGGGGTTTTGAAGTCGTCGGCAGAGTCTCTTGACAATTGCATCGATCGCCCTGACGTCGTCCTGGAATACTATTACCAGGAACTCATCGCCACCGAGGCGGGCTACAACGTCTTCAGCTGAGACTGCGCCGCGAAGTCGCCGAGCGACAACTTTCAGAATTTCGTCACCAACACTATGGCCGTAGGTGTCATTGATCGTTTTGAATTTGTTGATGTCGAAGTACAAAGCGGCTGCCCCGTTGCTCAGTTGCATTCCATCAAGCTGCTGTAGGCCGCGTCGGTTAACGATGCCCGTCAGGTGGTCTGTTTGAGCAGCCAACTGTGCGATCTCGGCCTGATTCGCAGCGTCGATTCGTAGTGAAATGAGTTCCTGTTGACCGCTTGTGAGCTTCCATACTCCCGCCACAACGACGTTGCAGTAGAAGAACATGGTGCCCAGTGCGACAGCTATATGACCCAGAAGAAACGTGATGACGATGAACGGGAGCAGCAGGCTTGTTAGTGCAACTCGTAGAACATTCGAGTGCACTCCGAGAGTCACGAAGGAACCGGCAGCGCCAGCAAACAGCACGGTGCCGACTATCAGGGTAAAGGTCAGGTCACGAGCCGCTACAGGATCAAACAGTAACGCTGAACTCAATGTCGCGTTTACAACTGCAACACCAACATAGGTCCATATGGGAATCTGTTTTAAGCTTTGGTTTCGGAAGGGAAGATAAATCGAGAGCGCGAGAATCCAGGTGGCGAAATGATGGACCAATCCAAACCAAAGGAGTCCGTTGTGGTCAGCTACGCTCCACCCGATACAGATCAACGCGAGAGTCGCTCCGACATGGCCGATGGCGTATGGCCACCGGTCTCGTTTGAATTGTGCCAATTGAGCACGCGTTGATTCTGCAACTTGGTCCATGGTTTGTGTTTCGGTTGCGTACACCTTGTCAGTTTCGACAAAGGTAGCATTGCTCATGTTTTAAGCTTTGCGTCGAGTTTCTGGGATCTGTGGCCTGAAAATGTCAGCCAGTGGGCGGAGAAAACAGGTTATTCAAACTGATAACTGGTTTTCATCGCCGATTCGAATTGTCAACAGATCCAATGCCATGGCTACTAATGCCAGTTTCTAAAAGCAGGGCAGCACGGATTGAGCGGCCAAATTCGATCCTCCTTTTGTCTGGGCGTGTTGCTGCCGTAAGTTCCTCTCCAGCTACATCGCATCCAATTTTGAAATCGGCGACGTTTCCGAGCAGAGGCAAACTGGCAAGACAAGGCAAGAAGGAAAGGATCCAGTATGGAACCGATCGCCAAGCCAAAATGGCAATCTGAACTTCGATCTCAAGTGCGAATTCAGCGGGTGGCCATACGTTTGGCAACTGATTCTGCGGCGATGATCACGACGTGTGGTGCATCGGAATCCAACGAAATTGTCACGTAAATCTGTGGAAACCAAGGCCACAAACTCTGGCATGAAGTCCCTTGCTATGGCAATATATATAGGCAACAGGAGCCAGGTCCATTGAGCGGTTCCTGGCATTTTTTGTTCCCCTACCCTTCCCTTCCCGACCGGGTAATGCCATGTCTCAAACACTCAAACCGTTTTACGAAAATGTTCAGGCTCACTATGACCTGTCCGATGATTTTTTTGCTCTGTTTCTCGACCCCAGCCGAACCTACAGCTGTGCCTACTTCCGTGAAGAAGACATGACGCTGGAAGAGGCTCAGATTGCCAAAGTCGATTTGTCGCTTTCCAAATGTGACCTCAAACCTGGCCAAAAAATTCTGGACATCGGCTGCGGTTGGGGAACCACTGCCATTCGCGCCGCAGAAGAATATGGTGTCGACGCCATCGGCATCACGCTGTCGAAAAACCAGCATGCTTATGCTTCCAGTCGTCAGGCGAATAGCGAAAGGAATGTCGAATTCCGACTGCTTGGTTGGGAGGAATTCAAAGAACCCGTTGACCGGATTGTCAGCATCGGCGCCTTCGAGCATTTCCGCAAGCAACGGCACAAAGAGTTCTTCCAGAAGTGTCGTGAATTGTTGCCCGAAGATGGTAAAATGTTGCTGCACACAATTGTGCTCAATACCCTGCCGAAGCTAAAAGAGCTTGGTGTTGATGTCGGACCTGAAGATGTTGCCTTCGCGAAATTTATTCTCAAGGAGATTTTTCCGGGCGGGCAACTTTGTGATCCTGACAGGATAGAAAAATTCGCTACCGAAAGTGGATTCACAGTGGAGCATGTCGAGCCCTTGCGACTGCACTACGCCCGGACGCTCGAAATCTGGGCTGAAAACCTTGGCAAGGCAAAGTCCGAGGCCATTGAACTTACCTCAACGGAAATTTATGAGCGCTACATGAAGTACCTTACCGGTTGCGCCGCATCATTCCGCAAAGGTTTCATTGATGTGATTCAGTTCAAGCTCGGCTGCGTTTGATGCGTCTGCAAAAAGAAATCGAGGTTCAAATCATCAACAGTGTTGACTGCCATTGCGGTTAGTTCTCGGTTGTTGAAACGTCGCCATCGGTTGTCAACAGGAATGGTGCGCCGCCAATTGTCGGATTCCAACCATCAAGTATCGCCTTTTGGATCCAGGATGAAACGTGTCGGGGCAGAACGGTCTTGTAAGCGGATTGCCCGGATTCTTCCGCGAGCACATTTGGCATGTCGAGCCAGAAATCCCGGGTCGTCAGCCCCAGCACACGAAGTTTTGCGCCAACTCCGTTGACTGACTGGACGGTGATGTTCAGAGGAAAGTTTCCGGCAGGATCAGAAGCACCTATTGATACACAGTACCGATAGGATTCACCATCGACGGTAATTGGTCTGCTATTGCGTTTACCAAGAGCCATTGTTTTTGATCACGTCCGCCTTCAACTCGCAAGTATCTCTCCCGAGCGCCATGCAGTGTATCCCGGGAAAGTGACGTAGATACCTTCGACCAGTATGTGACGAAAGTTATGCGTCGACTTGTCGCGCTGCGGATTGGCGA
>CAYUNP010000198.1:0-9465 GCA_964446085.1 uncultured Pirellulaceae bacterium | reverse complement strand
GCCAACGGAGACAACTTCGACGTGACTTTCACGCTGGTCTTCGAAAACAACGGTTCGGTAGATCTGAGAAACTTGACTCTGTTCGATGACATCATGTCGCAGTTCGGTGATACGTTTGTGACCGTCGGCGACGTGGCAGTAGAGAACTTTGTTGGCAGCGGAACGGCTCCTGCTATCAACGGTGCCTGGGCGGCGGACACCAGCCAGACGATCATCTCGGGTGGAACGGCCAACGTGGGTGACTCCTTCGAAGTCGTCTTTACGGTCACGATCGATCCGAACGCGACGGCGTCGTCTGAGCCGATCTCCAATGAAGCCATCGGATCTGGGGAAGCACTCGATCAAAACGGCAATCCGATTCTCGATGACAGTGGCAACCCGGTTGTGGCCATTGACGAAAGTGACAACGGCTCCGATCCGAACAGCGAGAACGGCGAAGAAGTGACGGGTGATGGAACGTTCGCTAACGATCCGACGCCAATCTTTATCGCAGATCTGGGAATCGCCAAAACAGTGGTGGGTGATCCGGTGCTGACGGAGCTTGGTAACTACATCGTGACCTACCAGGTGGTGATCGAGAACACCGGTACGGTGGATCTTGGTAGCCTGAGTTTGCTGGAAGATCTGTCCACTCAGTTCGGCAGTGCCTTTGTGGCTGGCAGTAATCTGCAGCTCACCGCGCCTCCAAGTGGTGTTGGCAGCAGTGTTGCGGTTAACTCGGCCTTCGATGGAAGTTCAGTCACAGAGCTGATTGATACTTCAGCGATCAACGTCCTGGCGACCGGTGACTCGTTCACGGTCCAGTTCGATGTCGAGATCGATCCGAGGGAAGTCACTGATTCGCTGGAGAATCAAGTTGAAGGTTCTGGTGGAGCCGTCGATTCCAACGGCGATCCGATTCTTGATTCCAACGGCGATCCGATCACGGGAACGGATCTTAGTGACAGCGGCACGAACCCTGGCACAACCAACCCGGACGATCCGGGGGACAACGGAACCAGTGAAGATCCGACACTGTTTGATCCGCCGGAAGTGCCAACGGGTGAGATCTCGGGCACGGTGTTCTCTGACGCAGACAACGATGGCTTCCAGGATCCTGGTGAAGAAGGCATCGCGGGCGTCGAAATAACTCTGACGGGAACCGATATCTTTGGAAATGCGGTTGAAACGACGGTGTTCACCGATGGCTCCGGACGCTACACCTTCGACGGGCTGGTTGCAGGAACCTACGAGGTAACTCAGACGCAGCCTGACGGATTTGCAGACGGAATTGATACCGGAAATCCTGCCTGGACGATCGGCAATGACCAGTTCTCGAACATTGAATTGGGCTTCGGAGAAATCTTCAGCGACAGCACCTTTGCCGAGCGACCAGAGGGTACTTCCGGCTCTCCACCGTTCTTTGCAGGCCTCAATCCGATTGCCAGTAATCTGATTAGTAGCTTCCTGAGCAGTCCGAGTCCAGGTTCGATTTACTCGGGCATTCCGATCAACACCAGCGGCAATCCGTTGACGCTGGATTCGAATCGCCCGATCACCGGTGGCTATGACATTTCGCAAGCTGCTGCTCCTGTCGCGGTTGCCGAGGAATCATGTGATCCGTGTGCGTCCGGCGAAGTGACGGACGGCATGCCAGTTGAGATGGCGTTGCCCGCGGAGATCATGATGCCAATCGAAGAAGTGATTGAGGAATGCGGAGAGTGTGCCGTCGACGGCGTCATTGTCGAGGAAGTTCCTTACGTGGAGGAAGTTCCTGCGGAGACGATTTGTCCGGCCGTGATGAAACCTTCCTTCCTGAAGCGATTTCACAATTGGCTTTCGCGATAACGTCTGACCAAAAACGGCGATTGATTTTCAGAGAGTGTGTTCGCAGAGCAGCGTCAATTATGGCGCTGCTCGTCACGAACCCGCGACAGCCTCGCTACGTTTTATGCGTGTGATTACATACGCAACCGCTTCCAATATGTTTGACAAGCATGGCAATTGATTGGGGCTAAAGTCGATCTAATTGGCAAGGGTTGCCAATTCATTTTTAAAATAAATTGAATCTCCCAGTCAATCAAGCTGTACCTTCCTCGCCAATTGGGACTACTCAGCCAATGAGTCAACCCAGGGAAATGCTGGCAATCGATTTATAGTTTGGCGCTTGCTTCAAACCATTTTCGCATCCTGGTGATTGGTCGACCTGCGACAAACTTCTCTGACCCTGAAGCTCTTCCACAATAAGGGAACAAATTGGTTTTATTGGACCGATCTCTTTCGCGAACCGTAAAAATTCGTATTTGCATTAAAGCTCATTTCATGAATTTCTTGAGTCCGGTTATGTGGGTTATGCCGTCAAGGTTGCTAAAGAGTCCCATACACGATCGTTAAATAAATGACAACATAATTTTCGATGAAAAGGGGGAAAAGGGAATTCCCTTCGTCCCTGTCCAAAAAGTGATTGCAACTACTTTTATCGAAACGATCAGTTAGAGACGCTGGTTGTTTCGGTCGCATTCAAAGATCGAAAATCATGCAACCTTTTCAAAATCAACAGCAGCTTTTTTCGCTTTTCGAAAATCTGGAAGAACGTGTTCTGTTCGATGGCGTTCCGGACGCTACCTTCATCTTGCCACAAACGGATGCAGAGCAACCGGTTCCAGCTCAGGTACAGGACGCTCAACCAGCCGACAACAGTCCGCGCGAGTTGGTGTTGATCGATGCCGGTGTTGAGAACAGCCAGGAATTGTTGGCTGGGATTTTGGAATCAAAGCCGGATGCGACGCTGGAGATCCGTGTTATCGACGGCAATAGCGACGGTGTTGCCCAGATCAGTGCAATTCTGGCAGAGAGCGACGTCAAGTACGACGCGATCCATATCATTTCGCACGGCGAAGAGGGTGAAGTCAGGCTTGGTAACACTTCGTTGACGTCGGAAAACCTGAGCAGCTACGCCGATCAACTTGCGGGTTGGTCAGACGCGCTCACTGGTGAAGCGGACTTGTTGTTCTACGGCTGTGACCTGGTAGGCAATGAAGAAGGGCACTCGTTCGTCGAGTCGATTGCAACGATCACCGGCGCGGATGTTGCGGCTTCGGATGACGTGACGGGCCACGCTTCACTTGGTGGCGACTGGGATCTGGAAGTCGTCATTGGAGATGTTCAGGCCACGTCTCTGACAGCAACCGCATGGCTTGGAGAGCTCGGCCAGACGTTCTATCTCAGTGGTGACCAGACGAACACGCTTACCGTTGTTGACCCAACGGATACTAACCCGGCGACGAACGAAGAAATCATTGGTCCGCATATTAACGCTGTGAGCGTCGAAGCAATCGCGCGCGATCCCTTCACAGGCCAGCTGTATGGGGCTAACCAGGATGAACTTGGGTTGATCAATCAGGATACTGGTGAGTTCACCGCGATTGGCAATTTCGGAAATCTGGGTGGCCCGTTGGACCAGGTCAATTCACTTGGCTTCGACCCCACCACTGGTGACTTGTACGCGGTTGATACACGAGGCGGCCCGGATCGGCTGTTTTTGGTCGATGTAACAACGGGTGCATTTATCCCCAACGCGTTTGGGCCAGGGCAGGACTTTGTCGGGCTCGATACGGGAGGTGCAGGGTTGGGGGCCGCGGTTGATGACATCGCGATCGACAACACCGGGCAGATTTTCATAACGATGTCAAATCGAATTGTCGCCGTTGACATTGTTGGCAATACGGCAACTTTGGCGCCCCTCCCAAACCTCCTGGGTAGTGGCATCACGGACCTGGAAGGACTGTCCGCTGACGCCGAGGGCAACCTGTTCGGTTCGACGGGAACCGCAGGCGGTAACCAAAACAGCATTTTCCAAATCGACAAGACGACCGGGATCGCCTTCAATCAGATTCAGCTCGACGACTCAGGCGACTACGAGGCTCTGGAAGCGTTCGAAGCGACGGCTGATTTGGAGATAGAAAAAACAACGGCTGCTACGACCGTCAACGTCGGCGACCTCGTTACGTTTACCGTGACGGTGACCAACACAGATCCAAATGTTCTGGCACCCGGAGTTGAAGTTACTGATTCTGCTCCGGCTGGTCTCTCGTTCATAGGTGCGACTCCAAGCAAAGGAACGTTCGACGCTGCAACAGGGATCTGGAATGTGGGTGTGGTCGAAGCTGGAACCAGTGAGACGATCAATATCACGTATCAAGTCACCAGCGCGGCAACATCTGTCGAGCTCGCCAATACGGCAGAGATCACCGATGCGCATGTGGTTGATCCGGATTCGATTCCCGACAACGGAGCTGTGGCCGAGGACGATCTGGCTTCTGCTTCGGTAAGTTTTTCCGACAAGGACGGGGACGGCGTTGCTGACTTTATTGATCTGGACGATGACAATGACGGAATTCTGGACGCGGATGAACTGAATCTGGACGCTCCTCCTGCTGGTGCTGTCGTTGATGCACTCTTTTTTACCGACGGCAATACCCAGGTGTTTACCACCGGTGGCAACACGAACGGACTTGGCTTTCGCGAATCCGGCTTTGAAGATGTTGTTCTTGCCGGGGGCGGAACGTTTACGACTGAACTGGATTTTACGGGAACGACGTTTTCAAACGGCACCGTTGAAACCATCAGTGATGGCACGGCATCAACTCCCGTCATTGCCAGCGGTACGGGCGGTGCATTTCAATCCGGCGGTGGTGGAACTTCGCTGGCGATCGAACCGGGCGATCCGTCTGACGAACCTGATGGAACGCTGGAATATCAAACGACGATCAGTTTTGGCACGCCGGTATTCGCTTTCGGCTTCGATATTATCGACCTGTTTGATCATGGAAGCGCGGGCACCTTTAGCGATGTTTACGAACTGATTATTGATGGTCGCGTCATCTGGCGGATGTCAGGTTTGAGCATTGGTGCCGGCAATACGGGCACTGTTTTGATCGAGGACGGATTCGGGAATTCGATCGGAAACATCACCATTGGACAGAACATTGAGACGTTCGTTGGCTTTACCAACACGAGTCCCGTCTCTACCGTTCAGATTCGCGGAACCTCGGAACTGGTCGGCACCGGCGGCGGCGAAGATTTGCATGGAATTGACAGTTTTCGTTACGTGACCCAACCGCTTGGGGAGCCTAACATTGACGGCGACAATGTTTCTGACCATTGCGATCTCGACAGTGACAACGATGGAATCAGCGACCTGGTGGAAAGCGGCGCCGATGCCTCGGTCGTGGACGTCGATGGTGATGGTGTCTACGACAACACGACAGGACCAGGAGCTCAAGTTGACGCCAATGGAATTCCGCTTGCTGCCAACGGAGGCGTTCCGCCAGTGGATACCGATGGCGATGGTATCGATGACTTCCGCGATCTCGATAGTGACAACGATGGTATCCCTGATGCGGTAGAAGCATTTCCGACGGCCGGGTTCGTCACCAACGATGGAAATGTTAACGATGATGACAGCGACGGCGATGGCGTGTTGGATGTCTTCGACAACACGGTTGGTCACGGCGCGAACTTCACCACTCCGCAGAACACCGACGGCACTGACAATCCGGACTACATTGATACCGACAGTGACAATGACGGGTTGCTCGATTTGGTCGAAAGTGGACTGGATCCGGGCCAGGATACCAATGGTGATGGAATCGCGGACAACATCGCTCCCGATAGCTACCAGGACCCTGACGGAATCGTTAACAATCCATCCACTGATCTAGCCAATCAACTGGGTGACACCAGCGAAGTTGGTTACCGCGAATTCACTGATAAAGACTGGGATGGTGTACCCGACTTTGTTGATCTCGACAGCGACAACGACGGAATTCTCGATAGCGAAGAGGGCTTCGGAGTGCTCCCAACCGGGGCAGCGGGAACTGCAGGAGGAAACGGTGGCGGCACCAATCTGGTTGACTCAGGTGTCGACGGTGCTTTCAATGCTGCCAACGTGACGTTTGGTATTTCCAGCACCGGGCCAACGACTCCCGGTGCACAGCACATTCTGGAAACCATCACGATCAACGGCGTCAACGCAAACGTGGATGGGACGTACAGCGACTACTTCACTCCCGACAGTATTACGACCAACTTTGATTCGGTGACTGGCGATGGTATCGTGCGCGAAGTCGATGGCGGTCAGTTCTTTAATGACATCAACAGCGATCCAAACTACGACGCGAACATACTGGATGCTTTTCAGGATCGCGACCTGAACCATTTCCAGCAACTCGACCAAAACAACTTTGACAATGACTCATACACACTGTTCTACGACACCCCCATCATCAGTAACTCTGGCGGGTTTCTTGTAATCACTGAGCGCTTTGGAAACAACACCATTCAGGTAGAGGCTCTTGATGCTCTCGGCGCTTCGCTGGGCATGATCAATTTGGAAATTCCTGACTACATTGATTCGGGACACGTTGCCAACATCGCCGGTCAGAATGTTGAGATCGCGCTGTATCCACTGGACGACATCGCGCCAGTGGGTAGTGCTATCTCGAGCCTGGTTGTGACACTGGAAGGTAACACTAACGATGGGCCCGACAGCAAGGTGTTCATTTTCGGAGATAGAGAGCAACTTGTCATCGAACGGGACACCGACGGCGACGGAGTCCATGACGGCTGCGACTTCGACAGCGACAACGACGGCATCAGCGATCTGTTGGAAAGCGGCAACCAGGTTGCGATTGACGCCGACACCAACATGGATGGCACCATCTCTGTTGCTGAAGCAAACGCAGCAGGATTCACAGACGACAACAATGATGGAGCCTGGGATCAATTGGGCGCCACGCCAGTGGATTCGGATGGCGATGGCATTCAGGATTACCTTGACCTCGACAGCGATAACGATGGCATTCCCGATGCGGTCGAAGCGCAACCAACCGCTGGCTACCAGACACCGTCCATCGGAGTTGACGCCGATGGCGATGGAGTCGTCGATACTTTTGATGATCCGGCGGTAGAGCACGGTGGAGCGTTCACGGCTCCTGAAGACACTGATAATGATGGAACGCCAGACTATCTGGACACCGACAGTGACAATGACGGGATTAGTGACACCGTCGAAAGTGGCTTGGTGCCAGGCGCTGATACCAACGGCGATGGCATTGCTGACAATGTTGCTCCGCAGAGCTACGGTGATACCGATGGAATCATCAGCAATCCAGGCAATGATCTGTCTAACGAAGTCGGTGACACATCGGAAGTCGCTTACCGTGAAGTGTCAGCTCAACTGGTTACCGTCAAGACGCTCCTCAGTAGCGACAGCGCGCCTGCCGAAGGTGATACTGTTGTTTTCCAAATCGAAGTCTCCAACGATGGAACTGTAGACGCAACCAATGTTTCACTGATCGACCTTTTGCCGGCTGGCCTGACACTGACTGGCAATAATCCGTCTCAAGGAATCTACAACACGACGACGGGTTTGTGGACGATCGGCACACTGACCAATGGTAGCTCAGTAACATTGACGTTGGAGGCAACGGTTGATGTGGGGCAAGGCGGTAACACGATTACCAATACCACCACAGCGGCAACGGGTGATCAGCCTGACCCCAACACCGATGGCGACGATCTTAACGAATCGGTAACAGTCGACAACGAAGCCAATCTGGTCACGGTTAAAACTCTTGCCAGTGGCGACAACACTCCGGCTGAAGGCGATACGGTTAGTTTCGCCATCGAAGTCCGCAACGACGGAAGTGCACAAGCAACGAATGTTTCACTGACCGACAACTTACCGGCGGGTATCACGTTTGTTTCCAGTTCAGTCACCGCGGGAAGCTACAACTCAACCACCGGGATCTATACCATCCCCGTTTTGAATGCTGGTACCTCAGCAACGTTGACGCTGACGGGAACGGTTGATGTTGGCCAAGGCGGTAACACGATTACCAATGTCACCACGGCGGCAACGGGTGATCAGCCTGACCCAAGCACGATCGGTGATGACCTTACAGAAGCTGTGGTTGTCGAAGCTGATGCTGATCTGGTCACGGTTAAAACCCTTGCCAGTGGTGATAATACTCCAGCTGAAGGCGACACCGTTAGCTTCGCCATCCAGGTTACCAATGCTGGTTCTGCTCAAGCGACGAACGTTTCACTGACCGACAACTTGCCGGCAGGTATTACATTCGTTTCCAGTTCAGTTACTGCGGGAAGCTACAACTCGAACACTGGGCTCTTTACCATCCCGGTTTTGAACGCTGGCACCTCAGCAACGTTGACCCTGGTCGGAACCGTTGATATTGGTCAGGGCGGTAACACCATCACCAATGTCACCACTGCGGCCGTGGGTGATCAACCTGACCCAGGTACAGCAGGCGATGATCTTGACGAAACGGTGATTGTCGAAGCTGATGCTGATCTGGTTACGGTCAAAACTCTTGCCAGTGGCGACAATACTCCGGCTGAAGGCGACACGGTGAGCTTCGCCATCCAGGTCACCAACGCTGGTTCTGCTCAAGCGACCAACGTTTCACTGACCGACAATTTGCCGGCTGGCATCACATTCGTTTCCAGTTCAGTTACTGCGGGAAGCTACAACTCGAACACTGGGCTCTTTACCATCCCGGTTTTGAACGCTGGCACCTCAGCAACGTTGACCCTGGTCGGAACCGTTGATATTGGTCAGGGCGGTAACACCATCACCAATGTCACCACTGCGGCCGTGGGTGATCAACCTGACCCAGGTACAGCAGGCGATGATCTTGACGAAACTGTAATCGTCGAAGCGGAAGCCGATCTGGTCACCGTCAAAACGCTTGCCAGTGGCAACAGCAATCCGGTTGAAGGAGAAACGGTAAGCTTTGCTATTCAGGTTACCAACGATGGTTCTGCTCAAGCAACCAACGTTTCGTTGACGGACAACTTGCCGACAGGCATCACGTTTGTTTCCAGTTCAGTCACGCAGGGAGCTTACAACTCGGATACCGGCCTCTTCACCATCGGCACACTGAACGCCGGCGCCTCAGCAACTTTGACACTTGTCGGAACCGTTGATGTTGGCCAGAGCGGCAACACAATCACCAATGTCACGACTGCTGCAGAAGGTGATCAACCGGACCTGAGCACCGTAGGCGACGATCTTGTTGAATCGGTGACTGTCGATGCCGATGCTGATTTGGTCACCGTCAAGACGCTTGCCAGTGCCAACAGTAATCCGGCTGAAGGCGACACGGTTATTTTCCAGATCGAAGTCCGCAACGACGGTACTGCTCAAGCAACCAACGTTTCACTGATGGACTCGTTGCCGACGGGAATTATGTTTGTTTCAAGTGCAGTCACCCAAGGATCCTACGACGCGAATTCTGGCATCTTTACGATCGGAACATTGAACGTTGGCGACTCCGCAACATTGACTCTGGAAGGTACAGTTGATGTGGGCCAGGGTGGCAACACGATCACCAACATCACGACCGCGGCCGAGGGTGATCAGGATGATCCGAGTACTGCCGGTGACGATCTTGAAGAAGCCAT
>CAYUNP010000197.1:0-9510 GCA_964446085.1 uncultured Pirellulaceae bacterium | reverse complement strand
TCATCCGTAGTGTTTCGGGTTCCCAGTCGGTTGCGTTGCCAGGCAGGATGATTTTTGGCGCTCGAACACCAGTGGTAACCGGGATTTGCAATCGATCGCTGGTGAGAATCGGATAGTCGGATGTAGCTTTGCTGTTTAGGAATGGTTTCGCGTTTCGTTCGATAATGCGGATTTGAAGAACCGACAAAGCGAACCGAAGTAACAGGACAAGCGTCACGCCGAGCCAGACCGCTAACAAAATCACATTCCATGGAAGCTGCTTCAGCCGAGAAATGAAAGACGGAGCCAGCAAAGCAGAGTCAGCTTCAGATGCCGCTTTGTATTTGCGGTTTTTACTTTCAATGGTCGTGGGGATTTCTGCTCTGATGTTTGACGTATTGCCAGGACGAACAAGCATCGCGTCAGAGTTGGCTGGAATTGGATCGACTGCCCCACCACTGATCGCCGTCTGTTCTGACGTCGCGTTGCTGACGATTTCGTTTGAAGCGGTTGCCTGGTTTGCGAACCATCCCAAAGGGTAGGTGGGCAAGAGCAGGGTGCCGATCGGTGCAATCATCAGTACGACGATCGCCAATTTCCAAACCGAAAAACGATCTGTTGCGGAAGTTTTGCGATCGAGTGAGGTTAGCCAAATGATCAGGCAGACGATGGTGCTGATCGCCATCATGGAGACCAGGACATCGAATGCGAGGTTAGCGAAGTTTGTTGAAAGCAGATTCATTATCGATTCTCCTTGCGAGCTTGCTCAATCATTTTCGCCATGCGTTGGTATTCGTCGTCGGTCATTTCGGATGCCGATGAGTCGAGTAGTGCTGCCAGGGCATCGGTTCTCGATCCGGCAAAAAACGTTTCCAGTAAACGCGAGACGGCTTTTCTCTGTGACTTCTCTTTTCCAGCTGCCGGTCGGTACAGATAACGCTTGCCATCCTGACGAAACTTCAACCACTTTTTCTCGACCAGCAACCCCAGCATCGCACGGACGGCCGAATAGCTGGGAGCGTCAACCAGATTCTTTCTGACATCGGCTACCGATGCCTCGCCCAGTTTCACCACCGTTTCGACGATTTGCCTCTCTCGCCGACCCAATTCCAAAGGTGTCTTTTTCTTGCCCATGTCGTTTCCGGTTGCGTGATGACTAGTACGTGCTACTCAGTTAGCATGTGCAGTTGTATTAGCACTTGTTGGGCAAGTCAAGAAGATTGTTGAAAAAATAAAAGGGCGGTCCAGCGGGAAGGCGTGGAATGGTTGCAAATGCCAGCAATCTGGCTCTAATGCTTGAAACTTTACAGACGTTGTTTGTAGTACCGGCTTTAGTCCAATACTGTTCAATCGAGATTCAGAACTTCCTGTTTTTGTGAGCGACAAGGCGCTAGCCGTCGGTTCTTTGCGTAAGGTACCGGCGGCTAGCGCCTTGCCGCTCACTCGATTGGGCAGTATTGATCTGCTTGAATTCCGGCTAAAGCCGGTACTACGAACATTCGCGACTCATTCCGGATCAAGGATGTCGATGAAAAAGACAACTCAACTTCGTCAGCTTATCGCGACGGGAAAAACTTACTTTATCCCTGGCGCGTACGATGGTTTGTCGGCTCGGCTAATCGAGAATGCTGGTGCTGAGATCGTGTATGCGACTGGCGGAGGGATCGCGCGGAGTACTGGCGTTCCCGATATGGGTTTGCTGACGGCCAAGGAGGTCGCCGATCGCCTCGAACAGATTGTGGATGCTGTCGACCTCCCAGTGATCGCCGACATGGACACAGGTTACGGCAATGCTCTCAATGCGCGCCGTGCGGCGAAAGCGTTCGAGCGAGTGGGCGTTGCGGGCTTTCATCTTGAAGATCAACTTTTCCCCAAACGCTGCGGGCACCTCGAAGGTAAGACTCTAATTCCGGCCGAAGAACACTGTGCGAAAATTCGCGCGGTGAAGGATGCTTTGTCGGACGACGATACGGTTCTGATTGCTCGAACCGATGCGATTGCGGTTGAAGGCATCGATGCCGCGATGGACCGGATGCACAAATACATCGAAGCCGGCGCCGACGTTGCGTTCGTGGAAGCGCCACGCACCATGGAGATGATCGAACGAGTCGCCAAAGAGCTTCAGTGCCCAAAATTGCTGAACATGTTTTGGGGAGGCAAGACTCCCGTCGTTTCGCGTGAAGATCTGGAACGGCTGGGCTTTGGCCTTGTGATTGTGCCAGGCGATTTGCAACGAACTGCGATTCACGCGATGCAGGAAGCGGCTGCTGCGATTATGAAAGACGGAAACACCGAGTCGCTCAAGGATCGAATGGCGACGTTTGACGATCGCGAAGTTGCTGTTAATACGGCACACTATATGGAATTGGACAAGAAGTACTCGACATAGTTTTCGAATCACAAGCGACGCGTGAGCGAGGGATCGATCCCTCGCTTACGCGTCGGGTTATGATCTCAACCTCATTTATAGACAACCGTAAAACAGGACCACCATGCGACAGATCGACCTTTCCGGAAAAACAGCCATCATCACTGGTTCCAGCCAGGGCATTGGGCTCGAAACGGCAACGACACTTCATGCTGCCGGCGCAAACGTTGTCATCAACTATTTCGCTGACGGCGATGGCAAAAACAAAGCTCTCGCTGATGCAGTTGTCGCTGAACTTGGCGACCGATCAATGGCGGCGGCTGCTGACGTTCGCAAGCCAGATGAACTTGCGGCCATGGTTGCCGGAGCAGTCGAAAAGTTTGGATCTCTCGATATCGTTGTTAACAACGCGGGAATCCTGCGCGACAAGAGCTTCAAGAAAATGAGCAACGAAGATTGGCAAGCGGTGATCGACACGAACCTGACGGGCGTGTTTAACTCCTGCAAAGCTGCGATCGAATCGCTGTCGGAAAACGGCACGATCGTTAACGTTTCTTCTTTATCGGCAGTCACCGGATTTTTCGGCCAGGCTAACTACGCGACTGCGAAGGCCGGCGTGATGACGTTCACGAAAGTTCTATCCAAAGAGTTGGCTCGCAAGAACATTCGCGTCAACGCCATTGCCCCTGGAGTCGTTGATACTGAAATGGGCAAGTCGATTCCGGAAGAGAATCGCAAAGCCATGATGACTCAGATTCCGCTGGCTCGATTTGCCGAACCATCTGAAATTTCTGACGTGATCCTGTTCCTCTGCAGTGATCTTTCGTCCTACGTCACTGGCCAGACAATTCACGTCAACGGTGGTTGGTGGGGGTAGGCATCTTTGCCTCCATTTTGATTTGCCAGGCTTTCAGTTTCTCATGCAGTGCCAGAGCTCTTTCAGGTTTCGATTCAGCGAGGTTGTTTTGTTCGCCAACATCGTCGCTCAGATTGTAGAGCTCTATCTTTTCGTGTTCGTAAAACTGAATCAGTTTCCAGTCGCCATCGCGAATCGCTGCGCCTGGTGTCCAGGCTGATCCGTGATAGTGAGGGTAGTGCCAGTGCAGTACTCTTGGTTCAGGAGGCTTGTTCCCCTCGAGTAACTTTTGCAGACTGATTCCGTCGCAGTGTTGTTTGGGCTGAGCAGGGAGTCCAGCCAGGTCCAGCATTGTCGGAAAAAAGTCGGTGCTTGAGATGGGAGTATCGCAAACCGAATCGGGCTTGGCCACGCCGGGAGCCCGCACGATCATCGGGCAGCGAATTCCTCCTTCATACAGCCATCCCTTGCCGCTGCGAAGCGGAGCATTGCACGTCGGTGCGATTCTTCCTTTCCGCAGCGTGCACAAGCCTCCGTTGTCGGAAAAGAAACAGACGACCGTGTTGTCGGCCAGTTCGAGTTTGTCCAGTTGATCCAGGATTTGGCCAACGCTGTCATCCACTGCCGCGACCATTGATGCGTAAGCTGGATTGTCCTGCCGACTTCTGGACTGGCCATCGTGTTCGACGATCGGAGGCGAATCATTGTCAAAACTTGCCTTTGCCTTTTCGCGGAAGTGCTTGATCTGTTTCCTGTACGGCTGGATCGGAGTATGGACGTTGTAATAGGAAAGGTACAGCAGAAACGGCTGGTCCTTTTTTCGTGACGCAAGAAACGAAATCGATTCATCTGTCAATCGCTGAGTCAGATACTCGCCCTTTTCCCGATCGGGCAACAATCGGTTTTTGAAAGGAGCATAGTAGCCGCCGGGAGGAGATCCTTTTTCGAATCCGCCAAGATTGAAATCAAATCCTTGATCAGTTGGCAAGCTTCCTTTGCCACCCAAGTGCCATTTGCCGGCGAAGAAAGTTTGATAGCCGTTAGCTTTCAACGCTTCAGCGATCGTGAATTCTTCAAGGGCGAGGCTGTCGCGGTCGTCGATGTGAGCAAACTTTGGGTTGCTGTTTTTCTTCTGCCGATTTCCAGGAATCCAGTCGGTGATATCGACGCGGACCGGATGTTTCCCGGTCATGATGCTGGCGCGAGTCGGTGAGCAAACCGGGCTGGCCGCGTAGGCGTTGGTGAACTTCATTCCTGAGGCAGCAAGTCGATCGATGTTTGGCGTTTCGTGAAACGTGCTTCCAAAGCAACCAACGTCCGCCCAACCAAGATCGTCAACCAGCAAGAAAACGAAATTGGTTGCGGAACGATCAGGCTCGTCCGCGAGGGTGTCGCAAACCCAAACCAGTGGAATTAGCAGAGCAATAAGAATTCGCATAGGACTGGATATTGTACTGGCTAATTGCGGGCTGTTCGAATCCGATTTCCCGAAGCACCAGCAAGTGTCGTTGTGTGGTGGGGCACCATTTTCAACCTGTTTCAGCTTTCAGCTACGCGAACGGGATACAATCGACTAAACATACATTGCCTTACTACTCGTGTCCCTGTTTGAGTTCTTCGTCATGACTGGAATCCCTCACCAAATTGAAATCGAAACAGTCCCTGAAGAAGACATGTCCCGTCGCAGTTTCCTGCAACAGGGCAGTGCCTGTGCCGTTGGCGGATTGTTACTTCCGAAACTGATCGATGAGGCGCTCAAGTTTGAGCAGGTTCAGAAAAAAGAAGCCGAACGAATGTGGGGCGTGGCGATGGCCTACTGCCAGGGCCGCCTGGACTTGATTGACCTGGACAACAATCGTCTGCTGCATTCGTACGAAGGTATCCGCGCGACGCACGCCATCACACCGATCGAATCGCTGAATCGATTTGTGATCCACGGCCATCGGCACGACTCGCAAGACGGCGTCGTGGTGGTCTTTCAGGTTGATCCCGTCAAAAAGACCTGGGAAGTGATCCTCAATAAAGATTTGCCTGGCGGACCGGCGCTGCACTGGCAACCGAATCCTGATTTCACAGAAATTGTTTTCAACACCGTTGGCGATGGTGGCTTGCACGTGCTTGATACCAAAGAGCTGACGATTAAGCGATTCGATGGCGGTGGGCAACACTCCAACATGGCGTTCTTCAACGACTATTTGATCGCCACCGATAAAATGTCCGGGCCGACGAACCTGAACATCATCGACCGCAAGAGCGGGAAACTGGTCTCGAAAACGCCGGTCGGAGAATGGGGCCACGGCGTGACAGTCAACAATGAGCTCGGTGAGGCCTTCGTTTGGTCAACCGATGGTGTTCATGTCGTTAGTCTGGCCGAACGTACGATGGGCAAACATATCCTTTTGATGGAAACAGAAAACTTCGACGAACGCAGTTGGTTTTGCTGGACGCCGCAGGGTGGCCGCTACAGCCACGACGTTTCCTGGAATCCGGACGATCAATATCGACCGTACCTTCTGGTCGTTGACATGCTTGAGGGAGAGTTTGAGCAGATCTCTACTGGGGATCCTGACTTACAGCCCAGCTATCTCCAGCTTTCACCGGACGGCAAATGGGGACTGGCGAGTTTGCGTGGTTTGGAAGAGATCGCAATTTTTGACACCGAAGCCAACGAGTTCAAAGGGCTTGTTTCTGCAGGGCCCGCCAGAGCCAGTTTCTTCGAGCGCGACATGACGTTTTGCCGACAGCGCGACTGTGCAATCGTCACCAACACGGGCGACAACACGATCAGCCTGTTGGACCTGAAGAAGAAACAGGAAGTCCGTCGCATCTCGTTGCCTCGCCGACCTCTCTGGCTAAAAGCGATCTCGCCGGCATAACGGCTGCGGCTGGCGCGTCTCGCCCAATGGCTCATGTTAGCCCTCGGCGAATTTTGATCCCGAAGAGGTAGTGAAAAATTTGCGCAAAGTTTCACGTTCTCTCAGATGCAATACGTTGTCCTGAAGGGACATTTATTGCCCAGCCCGGTATGAAATGCCGGGCTGCGGTTTCGACAGAAGACAATAGTGCCAAAGGCACGGCGCATTGTCGTGAGCGCTCCTGTGTGATGGTGAAAATATGCCGTGCCTTTGGCACTTGGTTATCAGGGTCGCCATTGGTCCTGGCATTTCATGCCAGGCTGGGCAACAAAACGTGCCTTTGGCACTAACTAACAGCGAGGCTTTGACACAAACAGGACGACAACGCTTCGCCTCTTTCGGACGGCTAAAACTGAGTGCCAGTGGCCGTCTCGCCATAGTTTTCGGCGCATCGCGAGGATAGGGGGTTTGGGCGATGTTAATAAAGTGGCAAGTCCATTCGCGCCCGTCGGACCAGTTCATTTAAGCTGTCCAGCCAGCAGTGGTGATGTTGTCCGCGAACTCCTATTTCTGTAGCGTCCCGGGAATTCCCCGGAGATGGCAATGGGACCAACCGCCCGATTCAATTTGCGAACGATCATCACGTGTGGCCTGGTGATAACACTGGTCGCGCTGTGGGGCTGCGCCGCAAGGAAACTCACGCGTGAGTTAATGCCGACTCCGATCGCATTGACATTGGACGTGCCGCACCCCGGCGGCGATTTTCTTGGCTGCCAGGATACGAACGATCCGCTTCCCGTTTTCGTGATGAGTGGTCGAAATGTCGAAGATCCAAACCAACCGCTCGATCCTTTTGGAAACGAGCGAACTCATGTTCCAGCATTGGGTATTGCTTACGTCAAAGTGGGGCCTGGTCTGACGGCTGATGAGTTGCATGAAGAAACGACCAGCACAAAACGACGGAAAAGAGCCAAGGTCGTCTTCGACAAATTTGAATTGGACGATGTTCCCCTCGATGTCGATCCCTGGCGAGTCAAGGACAATGTCGTTCGCCATCAAGCGAATCCCTGGGTGCAAGCGGTTAAGGCCCAAATGGATCAGTCAGCATCTCGCAATGTGACCATCTTTGTTCACGGCTACAACACTGAGTTTATCGACAACACTTTATTGGCCGGCGAGATCTTTCACTATCTTGATCGCAAAGGTGCCATGATCAGTTTTGAATGGCCGTCCGAATCGCGATTGCTTGGTTACATTCAGGACAAGGGAAACGCAACTTACAGCACACGCCATTTTCGTGCGCTGCTTTCTAATATTGCCAAAGAGTGCAGTGTCGATTCGATCACGATCATCGCGCACAGCGCCGGTTCGCCGATCGTGGTCAATGCACTCCGCGAGATTCGCCTGTTGGACTTCGACATGACGCCGCAGCAAATCCACGACAAGTATCGAATTGGCCGTGTTGTGCTCGCCGCGCCAGACATGGACTTGATGGCGTTCACCAATGCCGTCCAGGATCGCTTCTACGAGTTGGCTGCCGGAGTCGCAGTTTATGCTTCGCCGAAAGATCGGGCGCTGAGACTGTCCGAAAAGCTATATGGGAATTCAAGGCTCGGACGCGCTGTTGGCAAAATTCAACCCTGGGAAAGGGATCTGCTTAACCGAGTCCCGAAAATCGAAATGGTTGACGCATCTGTCGCCGAAAAGCAATTCAGAAACGTGATTGGACACAACTATTTTCATCGCGACCCGTGGGTCAGTTCTGACATCGGGTCGTTTATTTTGGGACGCTCGCCTGCTGATCGCGGCCTTGTCAAAAAACAGCAAGACGATGTATTCTGGGAATTTCCAAAGGACTATCCGGAGCAGTTGGAACGGCAATTTGGGGCAACTGAATTCCAATAGGTGCGTACTGTTTGACACGATTTACCTGATCTACTGGCGACAGGTGCCTGACCAAACAGTTCCTGTTGAATTGCTTCCGATGTATCCCTCCATTTTCAAAGATCGCACCTCATGCCACTGTCACCAGCCAGGAAGTTCACTCTGCAAAAACTCGACAGTGAAGGCCAGCCTTTGGCGAAGCTGACATGGTCTGACATGTCTGACATGCCTGGTGTGGAGATCGAAGGAGCGACTCTGGAGGGTCAGTTTCAAACCGAATCAGGAACGCATGTTCTGGTTTTGACTGACGATTGTCCGTTCGAAGAATCGATTCGATGTTACCTGCTTTCAAAAGAAAACACGGTTGTCGATCAATTGACGTTTGCCACGCCTTACCAATCCTTGATCATCGAGAAAATTGAAGTGAGTGATGATCACAGCTTGATCCTGCACTGCTCGGGTGATGTGAAATTGAAAATTGATCTCAATGAAACCAGTACTTCAATGATCAAACGCGTAGCCAGTGGGCTCGGCGGAGTTTATCACAGCAAGAACGGTTTGATCACGCTAACCGAAAAACCGCCAGGCTGATCGCTTGGTGTTCAATCGCAGTTCCGTCAAAAATACAGTTCCGTCATAAACGCAGTTCAGTCTAAAACGACTGTTGAAACAGTTCGTCGATGGAGCGTTTAATCCGCCAGAACGCCGTGCGATTCCCGACGTACACGCGCGCTTTACCGACCGAAGCAAAATTGAGTGGTTCCTTTGGCGGGTCGACCAACTCAACCGAAGCTTGAACCATGGTCGACGATAGCGTTTGGCCGTCTTTGAATTGCATGTCCTTGCGTTTGTCCGTGTTGGCAGCCTGCTTGAGTTGAGCCACCATGGCTGAAGACGATTCCTGATAGATAGGGTCCGGCAGGTCATTGGCTCCATTTTCTTTTAACGAGACCGCAGAAATTTTGCCCAACAAACGTTGACTGCTGAATGAAGAAAGCAAAATCGAAACCTGCTGGCCCTCCTCGACCAAACTGTTCTGTTTTTGCTCCATCAGCAGAATGACTTCCTGTTGTGACTGATCGCCGATCTGACAAATTTCATCAGCCGACTCAAGCCACGCGCCGATGTTTGACTTGTCCAGAGGACTTCCAAAGATCTGATTCAGGCTGTCGTCGTTGGTGTCTGCCTGACGATCGCCGATCGAAACGCCGTAGACGTAGCCGGATCGTGGAGCACTAATCAAGAGCGCGTTTTTCTTGAGTTGCAGAATCGCCAACGAAGATTCAAGTTTGCGACGGGTCGTCAGAAGCCCTGATTCGCTCCCGGTTGGAGACGCTGAAACATCCTGAGTCTGGCTTGGCGTTCGCAGGTATTTCAGTTTCAGGTTCAGTTCATCCAACTCAATTTCCTTGTCCAGAATTTCTGCTTCGAGATCTTCGTTGGCAAGCTGCAGGATCGGTTGGCCCTGTTCCACCCATTGCCCTGGTTTTGCGTGAATGATCTCGAGGCAAATAAAAGGGGATTGCGCCAAGAAGCTTGGCAAAGGAGGAGGATAACGATGTGAATTG
>CAYUNP010000196.1:0-9513 GCA_964446085.1 uncultured Pirellulaceae bacterium | reverse complement strand
CAGCGTTCAATGTGCCAATCGTAAAGATGCCGGTACTGGCATCGTAACTTCCCTGGGAGAAAGTGCCGTTGGCAGCAGTCGCCGTCAGCCCGGCCGGCAAGAAGTCCGTCAGGAAAACGTTCGTCGCTTGAGCAGTACCATTGTTGGTGACTTCGATCAGGAAAGTCACCGTGTCGCCCTCTTCTGGAGTGCTGTCGCCACTGGCCAAAGTTTTGACCGTCACCAAATCAGCATCGTTATCGACGACGACTGCTTCATCCAAATCGTCGCCGGCAGTGCTCGGATCATCCTGATCGCTGGTGGCTGCAGTCGTGACGTTGGTGATCGTGTTGCCACCTTCGCCAATGTTGACCGTTCCTTCGAGTGTCAATGTGGCACTTTCGCCAACATTCAATGTGCCAATCGTGAAGATGCCGGTAGTGGCATCGTAACTTCCCTGGGAGAAAGTGCCGTTGGCAGCAGTCGCCGTCAGCCCGACCGGCAAGAAGTCCGTCAGGAAAACGTTCGTCGCCTGGGCAGTACCGTTGTTGGTGACTTCGATCAGGAAAGTCACCGTATCGCCTTCGGCTGGAGTGCTGTCGCCACTGGCCAAAGTTTTGACCGTCACCAAATCAGCATCGTTCTCGACAACCACTGCTTCATCAAGATCGTCACCGGCAGTGCTCGGATCATCCTGATCGCCGGTGGCTGCAGTCGTGACATTGGTGATCGTGTTGCCACCTTCGCCAATGTTAACCGTACCTTCGAGCGTCAATATCGCGGTCGCGCCAACGTTCAATGTGCCAATCGTGAAGATACCGGTAGCTGCATCGTAACTTCCCTGTGAAGTAGCTCCGTTAGCAGCAGTCGCCGTCAGCCCGGCCGGCAAGAAGTCCGTCAGGAAAACGTTCGTCGCTTGAGCAGTACCGTTGTTGGTGACTTCGATCAGGAAAGTAACCGTATCACCTTCGGCTGGAGTGCTGTCGCCACTGGCAAGCGTTTTGACCGTCACCAGGTCGGCGATGTTTTCGCTGCCAATCGACTCCGTCAAGTCATCGCCAGCAGTCGTTGGATCGGGCTGATCACCCTCGGCCGCAGTCGTCGTATTGGTAATCGTGTTGCCACCTTGGCCTACATCAACGGTACCTTCAAGGGTCAGCGTCGCGATTTCGCCAACGTTTAGCGTTCCGATGTCGAAGATGCCCGTGACCGGATCGTAACTTCCCTGCGAGAACGTACCATTGGCAGCGGTCGGGGTAAGACCTGCTGGCAAGAGATCGATCAGTGAAACGTTCGTCGCCTGAGCGGTACCATTGTTGGTGACTTCGATCAGGAAAGTAACCGTATCGCCTTCGGCTGGCGTGCTGTCGCCGCTGGCAAGTGTTTTCACCGTCACCAGGTTTGCGTTGTCATCGACGATCACTGCTTCGTCAAGATCATCACCGGCGGTACTTGGATCAGGCTGATCACCTACAGCAGCAGTCGTGACATTGGTGATCGTATTGCCTCCCTGGCCAACGTCAACGGTACCTTCAAGCGTTAACGTTGCGGTGCCTCCGACGGCCAGTGTTCCGATATCAAAGATACCTGTAGTTGCATCGTAGCTGCCTTGCGAGGTAGTGCCGTTGGCAGCAGTCGCCGTAAGACCCGCTGGCAAGAAGTCTATCAGTGAAACATTCGTCGCCTGAACGGAACCATTATTGGTAACGACGATTTGGAAAGTCACCGTATCGCCTTCGGCTGGTGTGCTGTCGCCACTGGCGAGAGTTTTCACGGTCACCAGATTCGCTTCGTTGTCGACAATCACTGCCTCATCAAGATCATCACCGGCAGTGCTCGGATCAAGCTGATCGCCAACGGCCGCAGTTGTCGTGTTGGTGATTGTGTTACCACCCTGGCCAACATTGACGACGCCTTCGAGTGTCAAAATCGCCGAATCACCGACGGCGATCGTTCCGATGTCAAAAATCCCGGTAGCGGCATCGTAGCTGCCCTGCGAAGTCGTCCCGTTAGCAGCGGTCGCAGTAAGCCCAGCTGGCAAGAAGTCGATCAGTGAAACATTGGTCGCCTGAGCGGCACCATTGTTGGTGACTTCGATCTGGAAAGTAACCGTATCACCTTCTGCGGGAGTGCTGTCGCCACTGGCAAGAGTTTTCACCGTCACCAGATCAGCGACTTCATTGACGACCACTGCTTCATTGAGATCATCACCGGCAGTACTCGGATCATCCTGATCGCCCTGAGCTGCAGTCGTCGTATTGGTGATCGTGTTGCCGCCCTGACCAACGTCAACCGTCCCCTCCAATATCAACGTTGCAGTTTCGCCAACGCTCAGTGTGCCAACGGTAAAGATTCCGGTAGCTGCATCGTAACTTCCTTGTGAGACCGTGCCGTTTTCACCAGTAGGCGTAAGTCCCGCTGGCAACAAGTCGGTCAGGAAAACATTGGTCGCTTGAGCGGTACCATTGTTGGTAACTTCGATCAGGAAAGTCACCGTGTCGCGTTCGTCGGGAGTGCTATCGCCACTGGCAAGCGTCTTGACTGTTACCAGGTCCGCGATGTTTTCGCTACCGACGGATTCCGTGAGATCATCGCCGGCGGTTGTTGGATCGGGCTGATCACCTTCGGCCGCAGTTGTCGTGTTGGTGATCGTGTTGCCACCCTGGCCGACATCAACCGTACCTTCAAGCGTCAACGTCGCGGTTTCGCCAACGTTCAGCGTGCCGATATCGAAGATGCCCGTACCCGCATCGTAACTTCCCTGTGAGAACGTACCGTTAGCAGCGGTCGCGGTAAGCCCTTCCGGCAAGAAGTCGATCAGTGAAACGTTTGTCGCCTGAGCGGTACCATTGTTGGTGACTTCGATCAGGAAGGTGACCGTGTCGCCTTCGGCTGGTGTGCTGTCGCCGCTGGCAAGAGTTTTGACGGTCACCAGATCTGCGTTGTTGTCGATGATCACAGCTTCATCAAGATCATCACCGGCAGTGCTCGGATCAGGCTGATCGCCTGCTGCGGCCGTTGTCACGTTGGTGATCGTGTTGCCACCCTGGCCAACGTTAACGATACCTTCCAGTGTCAATGTCGCGCTGCTACCAGCGTCGAGGGTGCCGATCTCAAAGATTCCCGTCGCGGCATCGTAGCTTCCCTGCGAGGAGGTTCCATTGGCGGCGGTTGCGGTCAAACCTGGTGGCAAAAAGTCCATCAGTGAAACGTTGGTTGCCTGAGCGGTACCGTTGTTGGTGACTTCGATCTGGAAAGTCACCGTGTCGCCTTCGGCTGGATTGCTGTTGCCGCTGGCCAGTGTTTTGACGGTGACCAGGTCAGCGTTGTTGTCGACGACGACTGCTTCTTCGAGATCATCACCGGCAGTGCTCGGATCATCCTGATCGCCTGCTGCGGCCGTTGTCACGTTGGTGATCGTGTTACCACCTTCGCCAACGTTAACGATACCTTCCAGTGTCAGCGTCGCGCTACTACCAGCGTTCAGCGTACCGATCTCGAAGATCCCGGTAGCTGCATCGTAACTTCCCTGTGAGAACGTACCGTTGGCAGCGGTCGCGGTCAAACCTGCCGGCAAGAAGTCCATCAACGAAACGTTGGTCGCCTGAGCGGTACCGTCGTTGCGGACTACGATCTGGAAAGTGACCGTGTCGCCTTCGGCTGGAGTGCTGTCGCCACTGACAAGCGTTTTGACCGTCACCAGATCGGCAGTGTCATCAACAACCACTGCTTCTTCAAGATCGTCACCGGCGGTGCTTGGATCATCCTGATCGCCCGTTGCAGCGGTCGTCGTGTTGGTGATCGTGTTGCCACCTTCACCAACGTCAACGGTGCCTTCAAGCGTAAGCGTCGCTGTTTCGCCAACATTCAGCGTGCCGATTGTAAACAGACCGGTATCCGAATCGTAGCTTCCCTGTGAGACGGCGAAATTGGCAAAAGAAATTCCTCCTGGCAACGAGTCCGTCAATGAAACGTTCGTCGCTTGAGCCGTACCGTTGTTGGTGACTTCGATCAGGAACGAAACCGTATCGCCTTCGGCTGGCGTGCTGTCGCCACTGGCGAGTGTTTTGACGGTGACCAGATCGGCGATGTTTTCGCTGCCAACGGATTCTGTCAGATCATCACCAGCGGTCGTTGGATCGGGCTGATCACCGGCTGCCGCAGTCGTGGTGTTGGTGATTGTGTTGCCGCCCTGGCCAACGTCAACCGTGCCTTCAAGTGTCAGTATGGCATTGGCACCCGCGTTGATTGTGCCGATCGTGAAGAGCCCGGTATCGGGATCGTAGTTTCCTTGCGAGACGGTGAAGCCATCGAATGTAATGCCTGCTGGCAATGAGTCTGTCAGCGAAACGTTCGTCGCCTGTGCCCCACCATTATTGGTGACCTCGATTTGGAAGATCACCGTGTCACCTTCGGCCGGTGTGCTGTCGCCACTGGCGAGTGTTTTGACCGTCACCAGATCCGCTTCGTTGTTGACGACCACAGCTTCTTCAAGGTCATCACCAGCGGTGCTTGGGTCAGGCTGATCGCCCGCTGCAGCAGTCGTCACATTTTCGATCGTGTTGCCACCCTGGCCAACGTTAACAACGCCTTCCAGTGTCAACGTCGCCGTATCACCAGCGTTCAGCGTTCCAATCGTAAAGATTCCAGTACCCGCATCGTAGCTTCCTTGAGAGAAAGTACCGTTGGCGGCGGTCGCGCTCAGACCTGCTGGCAAGAAGTCCATCAGTGAAACATTCGTCGCCTGAGCTGAACCATTGTTGGTGACTTCGATCAGGAACGTGACCGTGTCGCCTTCTTCTGGCGTGCTGTCGCCGCTGGCAAGAGTCTTGACCGTCACCAGGTCGGCGTCGTTATTAACGATCACGGTTTCATCAAGATCATCACCGGCGGTACTTGAATCTGGTTGATCTCCCATCGCCGCAGTCGTGACATTGGTGATCGTGCTGCCACCCTGGCCAATGTCAACGGTGCCTTGAAGCGTCAACGTGGCCGTGTCGCCAACGTTCAGTGTTCCAATGTCGAAGATACCTGTGCCCGCATCGTAGCTTCCTTGCGAGAACGTACCATTGGAACCGGTAGGAGTAAGCCCTGCTGGCAACAAGTCCATCAGCGAAACGTTCGTCGCCTGAGCCGTACCATTGTTGGTGACTTCGATCAGGAAAGTGACCGTGTCACCTTCTGCCGGTGTGCTGTCGCCACTGGCAAGTGTTTTAACAGTGACCAGGTCAGCGTCGTTATCGACAACCACTGCTTCATCAAGATCGTCACCGGCGGTGCTCGGATCCGGCTGATCGCCAACTGCAGCAGTCGTCGTGTTGGTGATCGTGTTGCCACCTTCGCCAACGTTCACCGTGCCTTCAAGCGTTAGCGTCGCAGTGCTACCCGCGTTGATTGTGCCAATCGTAAAGATCCCGGTATCTGAATCGTAGCTTCCTTGCGAGGCCGTCGAACTGACAAAAGTAAGGCCTTCTGGCAACGAGTCCATCAGCGAAACATTGGTCGCTTGAGCGGTACCATTATTGGTAACCACAATCTGAAAAGTAACCGTATCGCCTTCGGCTGGCGTGCTGTCGCCGCTGGCCAATGTCTTAACCGTAACCAGGTCAGCATCATCATCGACGATCACTGCTTCCAGGAGATCATCGCCGTCAGTGCTTGGGTCGGTCTGATCACCCGCTGCCGCAGTCGTCATGTTCTCGATGGTGTTGCCACCCTGGCCAACGTCTACCGTGCCTTCAAGAGTCAACGTCGCCGTATCACCCGCGCTCAGTGTGCCAATCGTAAAGATCCCGGAACCCGAATCGTAGCTTCCCTGCGAAACAGTGAATCCGACGAAAGAAAGACCGCTTGGCAACGAGTCCTCCAGCGAAACACCGGTCGCCTGAGCCCCGCCATTGTTGGTGACGTCGATCTGGAAGATGACTGTATCGCCTTCGGCCGGCGTGCTGTCGCCACTGGCAAGCGTTTTGACCGTCACCAGATCGGCACCATCGTCGATAGTCACTGCTTCATTGAGATCGTCGCCCGCGGTGCTCGGGTCGGCTTGATCGCCGATCGCCGCAGTGGTCGTGTTGGTGAGCGTATTGCCGCCTTGGCCGACGTTCACCGTGCCCTCCAGTGTCAGCGTCGCGCTGTCACCGACAGCCAAAGTGCCAATTTCAAAAATCCCGGAACCCGGATCGTAACTTCCCTGCGAGAACGTGAAATTGGTAAGCGTCAGGCCGCCTGGTAACGAGTCCACCAGCGAAACATTGGTGGCTTGAGCCGCACCATTGTTGGTGACCTGGATTTGGAAGATCACGGTGTCGCCTTCGGACGGCGTGTCGTCAGCACTGGCAAGTGTTTTGACTGTTACCAGGTCGGCCAGATTCTCGCTACCGATCGATTCCGACAAGTCATCGCCATCGGTCGTTGGATCGGGCTGGTCACCCATGGCCGCAGTAGTCGTGTTAGTGATCGTGTTGCCAGCCTGGCCTACATTGACTGTACCTTCGAGCGTCAACGTGGCAGTGTCACCAACATCAAGTGTGCCAATCGTAAAGACGCCACTAACTGGATCGTAGCTTCCCTGCGAGACGGTGGAGCCGGTAAACGTGAGTCCCGCCGGCAACGAGTCCATCAGCGAAACGTTGGTCGCTTGTGCTCCACCATTGTTGGTGACTTCGATTTGGAAGGTAACGGTATCGCCTTCGGCCGGTGTGTTGTCGGCACTGGCAAGTGTCTTGACCGTCACCAGGTTTGCATCATTGTCGACGACAATTGCTTCTTCAAGATCATCACCAGCGGTTCCTGGATCTGGCTGATCGCCCATCGCTGCGGTGGTTTCGTTGGTGATCGTGTTGCCACCCTGACCAACGTCAACTGTTCCTTCAAGCGTCAACGTTGCCGTTTGGCCAACATTCAGCGTGCCGATATCAAACAAACCCGTCCCCGGATTGTAAGTCCCCTGCGAAACCGTTCCGTTCGCACTCGTGGCCGTCAGACCTGCCGGCAGAAAATCGGTCAGCGAAACGTTTGTCGCCTGAGCGGTACCGTCGTTGGTGACAACAATCTGGAAGATGACGGTGTCGCCTTCGGCTGGCGTGCTGTCGCCACTGGCCAGTGTTTTGACCGTCACCAGATCTGCGTCATCATCAACAACAACAGCCTCATCAAGATCATCGCCAGCAGTACTCGGATCAGGCTGATCGCCCATCGCCGCAGTCGTCGTGTTGGTGATCATGTTACCACCCTGGCCGACATCAACCGTTCCTTCGAGCGTCAACGTCGCGGTTTGGCCAACATTCAGCGTGCCGATGTCAAACAGACCCGTCGCCGGATTGTACATTCCTTGCGAAACGGTTCCGTTTGCGCCCGTGGCCGTTAAACCGGCCGGCAAGAAGTCCGTTAGCGAAACGCCAGTCGCCTGAGCCGTTCCATTGTTGGTGACGACAATCTGGAAAGTAACCGTGTCGCCTTCGGCGGGCGTGCTGTCGCCGCTGGCCAATGTTTTCACCGTCACCAGATCCGCATTGTCATCAACGACCACTTCTTCTTCAAGATCATCGCCAGCGGTGCTCGGATCCGGTTGATCCCCGGCTGCGGCAGTTGTCGTATTGGTGATCGTGTTGCCACCCTGGCCAACATCAACCGTACCTTCGAGAGTCAACGTTGCTGAGCCACCGACGGCCAGAGTTCCGATCGTAAAGATTCCGGTAGCCGCATCGTAACTTCCCTGTGACAACGTACCGTTAGCTGCGGTTGCCGTAAGACCAGCCGGCAGGAAGTCCATCAACGAAACATTGGTCGCCTGAGCCGTACCGTTGTTGGTAACTTCGATCTGGAAAGTAACCGTGTCACCTTCGGCCGGTGTGCTGTCGCCACTGGCAAGTGTTTTGACTGTCACCAGGTCAGCGTTGTTATCGATGATCACTTCTTCTTCAAGATCATCACCCGCAGTACTCGGATCCGGTTGATCGCCTAGTGCCGCAGTCGTCGTATTGGTGATCGTGTTGCCACCCTCACCTACGTCGACGGTACCTTCGAGTGTCAACGTCGCCGTTTCGCCAACATCAAGTGTGCCAATGGTGAAGATTCCAGTAGCCGCATCGTAGCTTCCCTGGGAGACGTTACCGTTGGAACCTGTTGCAGTAAGTCCTGCTGGCAGGAGATCCATCAGCGAAACATTGGTCGCTTGAGCAGTGCCGTTGTTGGTAACTTCGATCAGGAACGTTACGGTGTCACCTTCTGCCGGAGTGCTGTCGCCGCTGTCGAGAGTTTTGACCGTCACCAGGTCTGCAATGTTTTCGACGATCACTTCTTCTTCAAGATCATCGCCAAAAGTCGACGGATCAACCTGATCGCCCGTTGCCGCAGTCGTCATGTTGGTAATCGTGTTGCCGCCTTCGCCAACATCGACAATGCCTTCGAGCGTCAGCGTCGCGGTTTGGCCAACATTCAGCGTTCCGATCGCAAAGATGCCTGTGGCTGCGTCGTAGCTACCCTGTGAGAACGTGCCGTTAGCCGCGGTCGCCGTAAGCCCCGCCGGCAAGAAGTCCATCAGCGAAACATTGGTCGCCTGAGCTGTTCCATCGTTGGTAACTTCAATCAGGAACGTAACCGTGTCGCCTTCGGCTGGTGTGCTGTCGCCGCTGGCCAGAGTTTTGACCGTGACCAAATCTGCGATGTTCTCGACGACCACTTCTTCTTCAAGATCATCACCGGCAGTGCTTGGATCAGGCTGATCGCCCGTTGCCGCAGTGGTCGTGTTGGTGATCATGTTGCCACCCTGGCCGACATCAACGGTGCCTTCCAGTGTCAACGTCGCGCTGCTACCAGCGTTGATTGTGCCAATCGTAAAGATCCCAGTCACCGCATCGTAACTTCCCTGAGAGAAAGTTCCGTTGGCTGCGGTCGCGGTAAGACCCGCTGGCAAGAAGTCCATCAACGAAACGTTAGTCGCCTGAGCCGTCCCGTTGTTGGTGACTTCGATTTGGAAAGTAACCGTGTCGCCTTCGGCCGGTGTGCTGTCGCCACTGGCAAGAGTTTTGACAGTCACCAAATCAGCATCGTTTTCGACGACAACTTCTTCTTCAAGATCATCACCGGCAGTACTCGGATCAGGCTGATCGCCCATCGCCGCAGTCGTCGTGTTGGTGATCATGTTACCACCCTGGCCGACATCAACCGTTCCTTCGAGCGTCAACGTCGCGCTGCTGCCAGCGTTGATTGTGCCGATCATAAAGATGCCAGTAGCCGCATCGTAACTTCCCTGAGAGAATGTTCCGTTGGCTGCGGTTGCCGTAAGACCGGCCGGCAAGAAGTCCATCAATGAAACGTTGGTCGCCTGCGCGGTTCCATTGTTGGTGACTTCGATTTGGAAAGTGACCGTGTCGCCTTCGGCTGGCGTGCTGTCGCCACTGGTCAGTGTTTTGACCGTTACCAAATCAGCATCGTTTTCGACGACAACTTCTTCTTCAAGATCATCGCCGGCGGTACTCGGATCAGGCTGATCGCCCATCGCTGCAGTCGTAACATTGGTGATCATGTTAC
>CAYUNP010000195.1:5624-9545 GCA_964446085.1 uncultured Pirellulaceae bacterium | reverse complement strand
TCACGTCGCCAATCGACTCGCTCGAGCATCCGTACGAAAAACGTCTCGATGTCGTCGATGTTTAAACTCGAATCGCATTTCTCGTCGATGATCCACAGGTACTTGGCCAACGACATTTGACCCTGGCCGAGAATTGCATTGGCCTGAGTCAGTAACTCCTGTGGCGCCGAAGTCTTCTGCCACGGAACGTATCGTTCACTGCCAACGGCCAGTAACAATGGATGCACGCCAGAAGCGTCGACGGCATTGACGGCGCGAACTCCAGGCAGCACCGTGGGAATCACGGGCGCGGTGAGTTCGTGAATCAGTTCGCCGAAGACCGTGTCTTCTTGCGGCGGTCGACCGACGACGGTGAACGGCCAGATTGCGCCGTCGCGATGCCAAACATTGTCCACGTTGAGGACAGGGAATTCATGAGTGAGGCTGTAGTAGCCAAGGTGATCGCCAAACGGACCTTCGGGCATTTGTTTGTTTGGATCGACCGTTCCTGAAATGACAAAGTCCGCATTGGCGTAAATGGATGAGCACTCGTCGATGCCGACCATCGGAATGCGGTGGCCGGCGAGTGCTCCTGCGAAAGTTAGTTCACTCATTCCTTCTGGCAGCGGCATCACCGCGGCAACCGTCATGGCCGGATTGCCGCCGACAAACACGTTGACGCGAAAGGGCTTGCCGGCGTCAATGGCGGCTTGATGTTGCACGCCGATGCCGCGATGGATTTGATAGTGGATGCCGACTTGCGACTGCGGATCGTAGTCGTTGCCCGATAGTTGAATGCGATACATGCCCATGTTGGACTTCATGAGCCCTGGCGAACGGACGTCTTCCGAGTAAACCTGCGGCAGCGTGACGAAAGCTCCTCCGTCATCAGGCCAGCACTTGAGCTGGGGCAACTCAGGCAAGCTGATTTTGTTTTTCATCACATCGCCGCGACGAACTTTTTTGGGCTGCATTTGCCAGGCGATGAAGGGAGCTTTCCAATACTTCAACGGCTTCTTCAACGCCTCTTCGGGAGCGACTTTCAGCTGAATCGCCCGTTGAACGTTCTCAAACGTATCACGAAAAATGAATCTGGCTCGATCGAGTGTGCCGAACAGATTCGACACCATGGGGAACCGACAGCCCCGTACGTTGGTGAACAACATGGCTGGCCCACCGGAGGCGTAGACTCGGCGATGGATCTCGGCCATCTCGAGGTTTGGATCAACCTGATCCTCAATTCGCACGAGATGCCCGTGCTTTTCGAGATCTTGCGTGCAGTCCGATAGAAAGCGATAGCCCATGAGGAAGTTTCAGAGTGAGTTTTCAGTGTGCAGAATCCTGTTACATTTGTGATTCAAAAGTCACATTGAAACAAGGTAAGGCATGAAAATTGAGTTCAACGACGTAGCAATTTCTACCATCGCAGCCGATGCGGTTGCCGTCGGTATCTGGAAAGATGAACCGCTCAATGGCCCTGCAAAGCAACTGGACGATGCCGCTGGCGGAGCACTTTCGCGAATGATTGAGCTGGAAGAAGTTTCTGCTGATCGATACCAAACGACGACTTTGTTGGCATTGTCGGGCATTGAGGCTCCGGTTGTGTTAATTGTTGGGCTTGGTGAACAGGGACAATCTGACGCATCTTTTTCAAGCCGCGTCGGAGGTGTCATCGCGAAATCGCTGGCTGGCAAAGAGCGATCACATGTCGGCGTATATGTCGACGTTCCCAAGCCGGATGAGTTGGTGAGCGGCCTGCTCAATGGGTGTGTTGGGCAGGGCTTGTTTCTGGAGAAAAAGAAACTGCACCCAATCGAAAAAGTTTCCCTCAGCAGTAGCGATCCCATTTCAAATGACGCCATCAAGCAGGGCAGGGTGCTGGGAGAAAGTGTCAAGCTGACTCGCCATTTGGTGAACTTGCCAGCGAGTGATCTTTATCCGGAATCGTTTGCCGATGCGATTGAGAAAGCTGGAAAGGAATCCGGGTTCGAAGTCGAAGTTTGGGATGAAGAGCGACTTGAACGCGAGCGCTGCGGTGCACTCCTGGCAGTCGGCCGAGCATCAACGCGAGAGTCCCGTCTCGTGATCATGCGCTACAACGGTGGTGCTGAAGGAGAGGCTCCGATCGGGCTTGTCGGCAAAGGGGTGACCTTTGATTCTGGAGGTCTTTCACTCAAGCCGTCTGCGGGCATGCTGAAGATGAAGTGCGATATGGCGGGAGCGGCGACTGTGGTTGGCGCGATGAAAGCGATCGCCGAGCTGGGGCTAAAAAAGAACGTGTTTGGATTCGTTGGCCTGGCTGAGAACATGATCTCGGGTGAAAGTTTCCGTTTGGGTGATGTGTTGACGGCACGCAGCGGCAAAACAATCGAAGTCCACAACACGGATGCTGAGGGACGTTTGGTCCTGGCGGATACGCTTGATGTTGCGATTGAAAATGGAGTCGATCGAATTGTGGATCTGGCGACGTTGACAGGTGCCTGCGTTGTAGCGCTTGGTTTGGATGTGGTCGGCGTGATGACCAATGACGACGACTGGTCGGATCAGGTTGTGTCGGCTGCGAATGAATGTGGTGAAGCCGTCTGGCCGCTGCCAATGTTCAAGGAGTTCTCCGAGCTGATCAAGAGTCCAATTGCTGATATCAAAAACGTTGGCGAGGGTCGCTGGGGCGGCGCGATTACGGCTGGCAAGTTCCTTGAAGAGTTCGTACAGGATGTACCTTGGGTGCATCTGGATATCGCCGGGCCAAGTTTCGCGGACAAACCGAAAAAGTGGATCGATGGCGGCGCAAGCGGCTGCATGGTGCGTTCGCTGGTACGGCTGGTTGAGAACAGTTAGTGGAATCTGAGCAGGTTTTGCATCAGCCATTTGGCTTGATAGAAGTGCAATTTGGAACGGCTCTTCAAAGTGTCCTGTGGCAGCAGGTGTAGCTAATGGTTTCTCAGCTTTCCCAAATTGCTAAATTTCCAGTGGAAAATGGCGTTGATTGAGTTGGAGTGTTGAATTTGACGCCTTTCTTGGTGTTTTGAAAATACGGCGCCTATAATCTCGCTCCCACCTATCACCACTTCTTCATGGAGAGAAAAATTATGAGTTTTATCGACGATTTCAAAGAGTTTGCATTCAAGGGAAACTTGATCGACATGGCAGTCGGCATCGTCATGGGCGGGGCTGTTGCCGCCATCGTGAAATCATTCCTGGAAAACATCATCACTCCATTGATCTCATCTATTGCGGGTGTTCCGGATATGTCCGGATTGAAGCACAATATTGGTAAAGTCATTGAAACCAAGAACGCCGCAGGCGAAGTTGTCATGGAACAGGCCGCGATCAAATACGGTACTTTCCTGCAGAATACAATCGACTTTGTCATTCTGGCTTTCGTTATCTTCATTGCATTGAAAATCGCCAGCAAGATGATGAAGACCGCAGCTGATGATGCTCCTCCATCTGACGAAGTTGTGTTGCTGACTGAGATTCGCGACGCGTTGGCGAAGCGATAGGTCAATCGAAACTCAGGCTATTAAAAAAGCTCGCTGCCGGAATCGGCTGCGAGCTATTTTTTTGTTCAGTCGTATCCTGAGTATCCTGCTGTCAATTCATGGCATCAGGATTTCAGGCCTAGGCGCCTCGAACCGGGTTTCCACGCAAGCACATCGCGCCAATTACCAGGACACAGATTGAGAACGTCGACATTTGAACAATGTCCATTCCTGCGAACGTATCCATCGTGAATTGGGCAATTCCAGTAATAAATTCGATGCAGCTGTTAAAAAATTTTGCTATCGGGGTCATTGTGACATCCAAATGTTTTTCAGGTTGTTAACTTCATCCCTACAATTGAAGCGTAGGACACGCTTCGAATTTGCTGGCGAATTGCCCTGAAGAAATCCTCTGGGGAGACACTTTGGTTACAGTGGTGACACTTTTGACGGTTGCAGG
>CAYUNP010000195.1:0-5524 GCA_964446085.1 uncultured Pirellulaceae bacterium | reverse complement strand
GGCTCAGCAGGAGCTTCGCCCTCCCAAGGGTCTCCCTAAACGAACTGTCAAGCAAACCTAAAACAGGACCTCATCAGGCCCGATGCCAAGTTCGCGAATTCGTTTTGTGTCAGCTTTTGCAAGCTCGAGATCGCCAGCTTTTTCATGGACCAGTTGGCGATGGTAAAGCAAGACAGCTGCTTTATGTGTTAGGAGCTTTTGCTGTTCGGCCCTGTCCTGAAAGAACTCAATCGCGTTTCGCAGAGGACATTCGAAAGACTTTAGCTGAGCCTCGACGCAGAAGATGGCGACGTTCAGATCGTGCACCGCATTGGCGTGGCTCGACAAAAAATTCGCCTGGTTTGAATCAGGTGCCGGGAGTTGATCATTCTCGATCCATGGCAACAGGCTACGAATAAAACCGCGGGTATCAAGGATTGCACTCGCAGTGTCCAAAGAATTGAGCGCTGTTTTTTCGTCCGGGAACTGAACGGCCAGTTTTGAACTGTCGAATCCGAGACGGGCGACTTCCAGCCGATCTGACTGACATCGCTGAAGGTCACCGAGGTCCTGATAGATGAGGGCACGGCAACTCAGCAAGACAGCTGCATGCTGCTCGTAAAACCGGAGTTGTTCACGACGATTGTTCAGACCACTGTTTTCGCGAATGGGAAACGCGTTTTGGGTTTCGCTGTAAAGGCGTTTGGTCAGTTCATTGCGTGCAGCGCGGATCTTCGTTTGAAAGGAGTCAATTTGCGGGGAAACGGCATCGATCGCAGCATCATTCATGTCGCAACATCGCGCGACGAGGCAGGCCACGACGGTAGCTTTGACGGGATAGGTGAGATACTCACTGTCGTTCCAGTTTAGAAACTGACTGGCCGTGGCGACCACCGTTTCAATGTCACGTTTGGCCAGGTGCAAATCTTCGTTGGCAAGTGCTCGCAGATAGGCGATCTGGTTCAGGTTCGAAAAACTGCGCCGAGTTGCATGCAGTTCGTCGTACTCCAGTTGCGTTCTGAGAGCGCCCTGGAAATCTCCCTGGTGTTGCTGCGACAGTGACTTGATGCGATAGGCGTTGGCGTTGTCCGGGTAAACTTCCAGAACTTCGTTTGTGAGTTCCAGCGCTTCTTCGGGCTTCTTGATGTCGATCAGTCGTTCAGCAAGGGTCAGTCTCAGTACCGGGTCGCGAGGGCTCTTTTGAATTGCATCGCGTAGTTGATAGAGTGCATCGCTGGTTTCACCCTGCAGAAAGTAGCTGTTTGCCTGGGTAGCATCCCATCTGGCCCATTCCGGACCACAGCCGTAAAAAATCATTGGCACCAATGCGATGGAGGCAACCGCAGACACGATCAGCAGTCTTGTTATCGTTGTTTCACGAACAGTTTTCATGTTGCCTTACCGCTGTTAATGTTGTCGGCAGCACCGGTTTCAGTTTCCAGGAAATCGGTAACCGCGCGAAGCACTTCATTACGGATAATCTGTAACTGGTTCTGGTTGCGGATCTTGTTTCCATCTTCGTCGGTCACGTAGAACACATCAATGATCTGATGTGCGTAAGTTGAAATCCTCGCATAGTTTACATCCAGGCCGAGCCGGTAGATCTTCTTCGAAATCTGGTACAGCAAGCCCGGTTTGTCATAGGCGAAAACGTCGATGATCGTTGCGTGTTTAACAGCGCGGTTGTTGGTTTTTACACTGATCGCAGGTCGGGAAAGCTGCAACGCGCGAGTCTCTTCTTCGCCCCATTTTTTGCGAAATTTCGGAGGCCCCTTCAGTTCGCCCGTCAGAATGTCGACGGCTTTCTTTTTGATTTCATCTGTACGCCACTCCGGAAGTGGGCCTTCGTGTTCGGTGTCCTGAAACTGAAATGCGAAAAACATGATCGGATCAGAAACCAGTTTGATGTCTGCTGATCTGATTTTGAGTCCAAGGCTGGAAAGCAATCCGGTCAGACGATAGAAATTTCCCGACCGGCGTCGATCCAGATTGACGATGCAAATCCGATAGATCGATGGACCTTCCTCATATTCAATCCAGCACTGAGGCTCATTTTCCTTGAGGTCGCGTATCGGCAGGAAGCGGGTTGCGATGTCTTCGGGAGCGTGTGACTGTAGGTAGTTGTTGGGTAAATTTCGTGTCGTCCCAAGTAGCCAGCGTCTGGCTTCTTCATCTTTGACATGACTGGCCACTCGCTCAACGATGTCATCAAGTTGACGGTTGGTCGACGCTGGATCAGTGTCGCCATCGCCTGCCAGAATCTCGGTACAGCGATGAAACAGTTCCGTCAGCAATTGCATCTTCCATGGATTCAACACGCCCGGTCCCACGGCGGATATGTCAGCACACGTTAGCACAAAGAGCATGTTGAGAATATTTACCGAACCCAGTTTCGAAGCGAACTCGGCGACAAGCTCCAGGTCATTGATGTCGCGATGCATGGCGATGTGAGACATCAACAGGTGGTGCCGCACCAGAAATTTGATCGTCTCGATATCTTCGTCAGGCAAGTCCAGCCGAATTCCCGTTTCTTCTGCGATTCGTTCACCGACGATGCTGTGGTCTTCGGGGAATCCTTTTCCCAAATCGTGCAGCAGCAAGGCCAGATGCAATAGGTTCTTGTCCTTGATCTTGCGATAGGTGCGACCAACTACCGAGGATTCATTTTCGAAATTGATTGCGTTTTCAACGGCTCGCAGCGAATGTTCATCAACGGTATACATGTGATATTCGTTGAACTGCAACAACCCGCGAACGTGCTTGAAACCCGGGATGATCCGGTGCAAAACCTGCGTTTCATGTAGCCGGCGCAGCAAGCCTCCCAGTCGCTGTGTGTTGGAAAGCAGGGCCATGAACATCCGCGCCGATTCACGAGTGAAGCGAATGTCAGGAAACTTTAACATGGCGTGTCGAATCGCAACCCAGGTCTCCTGATGCAGTTTTTTGTCGTGCAGGCAGGCCAGTTGCATCAAGCGAAGTACCTGTTCCAGGTCATGTTTGGCGATGTTCAGCGATGCCTTGCTGATTCCGATCTCGCTACCGGTGATTCGATAGTGTTCGTCAACCTGGCGGCTCAACAGAGGGCTGAGCACAATCGAAGTTCCACGCGAGTTTCGATTGAGCATCTTCGAAACGAGGTGATCAGAAATGTACGTGATCCGACTGGTGTAGCGAAAATAGTCACGCATGAATGACTCAACGGAAAGCATCGCATCGTCACCGCTGTAACCAAGCAGCTCAGCGAGTCGAACCTGTTCGTTTCTGCCAAGTCCATCGTTGGCGCGGCCAGCATGGAAATGCATTTCGTTTCGCATTTGCAGCAGGAATTCGTGAGAGGCCATCAACTGCTTCGTATCCGCAGTTGAAATGCCGCCGCGTTTGAGTAGCTCCTGGATGTCGGTGACACCAAATCGCACGAATCCCAACCAGCGAATCAGGTGGATGTCACGCAGACCACCGCGAGAACGTTTGATGTTGGGCCTGAGTAGGTAAACCGTTTCTCCATATTCGCGTCGCTCTTTTTGCCGAGCCTCAACGATTGCCCTGGTCAGGTTGGTGGCGTTCTTGTTGGTTAACCTTTGAAAGCGACTGATGAAGTTGTCGTACAGTGGCTCACTACCGACAAGAAACCTTGCTTCCGTGATCGACGAAAAGATGACCGCATCCTTGAGCGACATGCTACAGGCTTCTCTTGGCGTTCGCAGACTGTAACCAAGTGGCAAGCCGGAGTCGGTTACGTCCTGTGAGACACGTTTGGAGAACTCTCGCAGGTCGTCGGTCAGGGTGCCCTGATAAAGCACCATCAGATCGACATCGGAGTAAGGAGCGATGTCCTGGCGACCGCAGCCTCCCAGTAATACCAGGGCGACTCGCGATTCAAGTTCCGGAGACAGGTCCGTGATGATCGCCTGGTAAAGCGAAATCAGGACCGAATCCAGCAGGTCCGACATCTGCCGCGTGATCACTGTGCCTGTCCCACCGGCCTGATGCTGTTCCTGAATTTGGGCGCGGCCCCCAGTCCAGTTCTGTTTCGCCTGGATGACGCTGTTTCGAAATCCGTCAGGCATCGACGTCATGGTCCGCGCAGTCAAAAAAAGGGTCGGTTCGAAGTGGTCAGCTCGATCCGAAAAACCAGTTGTCAGAAAGGTCAATGGTGGTTGGTTCAGTTTAACAACGGCTAGATGGCATCTTCGCCAGTTTCGCCAGTACGGATGCGAATGACTTCCGAGAGATCGGAGACAAAAATCTTTCCGTCGCCCATTTGGCCTGTTTGAGCCTTGGACATAATCGTGTCAACAACACCTTTGAGGTTCGCTTCGGCGACGACGACTTCAACTTTGACTTTTGGCACGAAGTCGATCGCGTATTCGTTGCCGCGATACATCTCGGTGTGGCCTTTCTGGCGTCCGTATCCTTTAACTTCGGTAATCGTCATTCCTTCGACGCCGGCTTCGCTGAGCGACGTTTTGATTTCGTCGAGTTTGAAGTGACGAATAATCGCTTCAATTTTTTTCATTGCAACTCCTGAGGTAGCTGTGTATTTGAGTATATTTTGTGATCGCCGAAGCGTATTAATGGTTCAATGGTGATGCCCATTGTAGCGTCCATGCCATTTTGACTCATCGGGGGAAGCAGGGATTTTCAGGAGGTCGATTCCCCGGTAATCCGGGCCACTGAAGTCTCAGTAAATCCTGTTTGCCGCGTATTCTGGAGCCCTTAGCGGCTCGCTGTCCAGGGCGTTTCGATGCATCCGCTTTCCTGATTGGCGAATCGGGCCATCACAAAGAGAAGGTCGCTTAGCCGATTCAGGTAGACCAGGTCAATCGAGAGCTCGCGTTCGGTGCCAGCATCGATGAGTTCCACGAGTCGTCTTTCGGCGCGGCGGCAAACGGTTCTGGCGAGGTGAAGTTGACACCCGGCAAGTGAACCACTTGGCAAAATAAATGTCTGTAATGCTGGCAATGAAGCTTCGAACTGGTCAATCCAGAGCTCCAGCTGGCGAACGTTTTCCTCGTCCAGCTCAGCGGGAACAATCTTTGGAGCAGAAGCCAGTGCTGCCGCGACACGGCTACCAAGATCAAACAGTTCGATCTGGATTTGCGTCAACGTGGAATTCAGATCGGGGTCAGTGGCCGTTTGGCCCTGTTCCAGCCAATGAGCAATTGCACAACCGAGGTGGCAGTTTGTTTCGTCGACACTTCCACAAACTTCAATCACCAGGTGTGACTTGGAAACACGGACGGCGCCTGGCAGACCCGTTTCCCCTTTGTCGCCATTGCGTGTATAAATCTTCATGATGTTTTTTAGCGATTAAAGGATGAACGCTGTGGAAAAAGTCAAATCGTGTGGCTTCCTAATCTATCGGACAAAACCTCAACGGACAATTCTGCTGATGAAGCATCCCAAACGCTGGGATCTTCCTAAAGGCCATGTTGACGAAGGCGAAACCAATCTTGAATGTGCCCTGCGCGAGTTGCAGGAAGAGACGGGCATCGAGCAGCGACATCTTCGCATGGAAGAGGGTTTCAGGTTCAAGGATCGGTAT
>CAYUNP010000194.1:2588-9630 GCA_964446085.1 uncultured Pirellulaceae bacterium | reverse complement strand
CGCGTCGGATTGTGATTAGCTTACGCCACAGCCACCTTTAGCTGTAGTTTTTGGCCAACTTCGAGTCGGATGATTCAGATTTTGGCAGACGCTTGCGTCTCATCATCCTGCCAAGTCGATGCAGGGTTCGGGACGGCGAACAGACGGCTGCCCAAATCAGCCGCGCATAACCCTGAACTTTCTTTTCACTCTGCAGTTCAGCAACAGCCAGCCGATACTGCGCCAGTGCGTGAATGTGAGCGCTCTCGAAAAATTTTTGCCACGCAGGACGTCGTTCGCGAATCTCAACGAACCTCTCAAACTCAAGCATCGGCTCACCAGCCTGACGGCGTTTTGCCCGATCGATCGCAAACGAAATGTGCAAATGCATCTTTCGCATGCTCGATCCGTTGAGGCTTCCGGCATGAACACGATAATGCAGTAGAACCTTGTCGATGTTTGCCAACGCGGAAACTTCGCCCATCCGTAACATCATGTCCCAGTCATCGATCAATCGATAAGGCCAATAGCCTCCCAGTTGTCGAATCAAACTGCCACGCATCATGATGGAGCTGTGCGCCATGCCGTGCAAACCCTCCATCATCGATTCGAAAATCAGATCGTGATCGCAAGGCAAATTCAGACTGCTGCCGACACCACATTTTCCCAGCGGTGCCACCTGGCTGCCGACAATCCCAACTTCCGGGTGGGCGTCCATGAACTGAACCTGAATTTCAAGTCGTTGGGGCAACGCCCAGTCGTCTGCATCCATACGAGCAATGTACTCTCCGGTGCAAACCTCGAGACCGTTGTTCGCTGCTGCCGCAGTTCCCTTGTTCTCCTGGCGTAATACTTCAACGCGAGGATCCTTGATCTCATCGAGGTATTTCGAAGTTTCGTCGTCGGAGCCGTCGTCTACGATCACGAACTGAAAGTCAGAAAACGTCTGTGCAAAAACAGATTCGACCGCATCGACAAGATACGGCATCCCGTTGTAAACGGTCATCAGAACCGAAACTTTTGGGATATCAGGTTTTGATTCGGTGGGCACTTGAATTTGGTGAGTGACAAAGAAGTCTGGCGATTGGTTGCATTTCTCGGAGGTGACAGTCTAGTCACTAAGCCCCAGCGTGGGAGATTAATATTGTTGATGTTCTCACGCCAAAGAGAATTCAATTATAGCAACCAACCAGATTCCCGGCTGATAAACTTAATGAGAGTGCCCTTCTGAGAACATTTTGTCCGTTTTTTCCCCGTTGGACACTACGTAGGCGAGCAAGTCGAAAACTTCGCTCCTCGACAATTGGTCAACCAGGCCAGTCGGCATAATTGAGATTTTTGACTTCGAACGCTCTTCGATGTTACTCACCCGGATGACTTTGGCGTCGCCGCCAGCAATCGGGTTGTCGATGTAGCGGATCATCAGGTTGTCTTCGAAAGTGACAATTCCAGAGATAACTTCTCCACTCTCAAGGGCAAATCGCTGCGTTTGATACTTCGGGTCAATTTTCGAGGAAGGTTCGAGAATATGTCCAAGAACATCAATCGGTTTGTATTCCGGATTTAGCTCTTCGAGATTTTGCCCGATGTTGACACCTTCACCTTTCATTTGATGACAGGAAATACAACTGGCCATTTTGAACATTTGTTTTCCTGTTTCAAAATTTCGCCCTTCAGCAAACTCTTCATCGAACGATTTTTCAAAGTCAGCCAGTTTCCACTCGGTGGTCGTGCGTTTGATCTTCAGAACGTCGTCTTCAATCGCGATTCCGTTGTCCACCAAATATTTATCCGGATCAACGCTGAATTTTGCAGGGTCATCAACGACGTAAATCGCGCCGTACATTCGCCGCCAGTGTCCCGGGTAAGTACACACAAACGGATAGACGCCAGCCTGTTGCGGCGTTTCGAAAATCAGCTTTTCCATTTGGGCTGGCTGCACCAGTCCACTGGCCAGCAACACATCTGCCGAATCTGGCACGAAAGGCACTTTATTGTTGGCAAGTTTTGAGCCTCCATTTTCGGCAGCAAGTCCAACCGACTGCATTGCTCCCGGTTTGGTGATCACCAGGTTGTGCGGCATCATGTCGGTGTTGGCAAACACCAGTTCGATTGGCTGGCCCGTTCTGACGACCAGTTTTTCAGTGTCGTAAGCCATTCGGTGTGGCTGCGTTCCGATCGGAATGGTGCGCACGCCCAGGGCTTCAATCTTCGACCGGGCGGCGACTGCTTTTTCTGCCGGCAAGAGTTCGGCAGCGGTACGAGCCAGCTTGATCAGGCGGGCGCACTGCGGTTCGTTCCGTTTGGTTGCCGGAACGCTTTCGACCGCTGACAGTACTTTCGCCATCACTCCATCCGCCGAACCAGCAGGCCAGAAGCGACCGGGAATTTTCCCAAGCGCTTCGAAGGCGGTCGATTTCAACCGATCGTTGGCGATCAAGTCCGTCAGAACTTTCGCGTTCTCCGTTTCTTTACCGCGCACCGAAGCCAAAACCTCAAGTGAAGCTCGCTGTAGACGCTCGTCATCGCTGGCCAGCGCAATTGGCTGCAGCTTTTCATAGACCTTTTGCTGCATGGATGGGTCGCCGATCATCGAAAGTGATTTGACGAAGTCATATTGCTGCTTGCTTTCGGTAGCCGTCTTCCACGACTGGTCTGGGCTGTCATCGGCAATCATGGATCCGGCAAATCCGATCTGCCGAACGACCGGGAGCTCTCCCGAAGTTGACATTTCCTGCAGACGTGCACGAACTGAAGTCAGCTCTTCTCTGGGTCGTTTTGCAAGCAAGCCAACGAGTTCGCGAGTCGTCGATGATGAAGGCCGGTCCATCGTCGCTCTGGCGAGCATGCCCACGATGACGTCGATTGGCTTTTTGGATTCCGTTTGAGCGACACGTTGAATCGCCATGGAACGCGTCTCAACGCCAACCCCATCGCGAAACATCAGGTGCCGACCAATAGGACCGTCAATTTTCGCCGTACGAAGCGTCTCGACTTCGACCTGATTCAGAAACCAGTCAACTGCGTTCTGCTCTGCACCGGCGAGGGAATTGGTTTCGATCAGAGTCTGCTTCCAGGAATTGGGCCAAGCCCTGGTGGCTTCGACGACAACGTAGTCGAGATACTTGTCGGTCGGCTGGGATCGAACGGCCACCACAATCCCAAGCCCGTGTTCGGGAGCGAGATAGCTGGCCAGTCTGGCGGCTTCCAGTCGCACTCTTGAGTCCTCATCGGCGGCAAGTATCTTTCCGCGTTTGGCCAATTCGGCATCGTCATCGATCAGAAATCGCCAATGAGTAAGCACACGTGTTGCCGCAGCGCGAACGCGATGATCATCGCAACCGATGAGCCGATCCAGCAGTGGCAGATTCAGTACGTTGTGTTGTTGATGCAGCCAAAGCGCTTCCAACAAATCATGCAGCTCCTGCGCGGAATCACCTTTCTTGTTAGCGATCCATTTTTCGACAGCCTGCATAACCGTTGGCGTATCGCGTCCCGAAAGTTCAATTCGCGTCCGATAGCGAGTTCGCTCAACAGGATCCTCCAACAGCTTCAACAAACTGGATTCAGATTCCCTGGCGATCGCATGATTTTCTCCCAGAGGCCGATCCTCCTGAGTGACCCGATAGACGCGACCGTGAGCCTGATCGCGGTTGGGGTCTCTGAGATTGTGTTGCATGTGGCCAATAATTGGATTGCACCAATCGACGAAAAACAGTTCGCCCCGCGGACCAAACTCAAGGTCAACAGGACGGAAAGTTGGATCGTCTGACAGCAACAGCGGCTTCAGTTCTTTGGCAACAAAGCTGGAACCGTCACGGACGACTTTGTATCTCAGGATTCCAACATCACCGATGACATTTTGAACCAGCAGCTCGTCCTGGAATTCCGCACTGAAGTGAGAACTGGAAACGATTTCAGCCGCAGGACACGGCCGAGTCCTCGGTTCGTAGATCACTGGCGCCGTGTTTCGTTTCTTTGGCCACGCCATGAATCCCGATGCCAGTGCTCCGTCGTAAGGCCGCGACATTGTTCCGTCCAGGATAATATCCTGTCCCCATTTGTTGAACACGTGGCCGTGTGGATTAACAAACGGATGATTGGCGTAAACTTCCAGACGCGCCGTTCGCGGGTGGAAGCGATAGATGGCAGCGTCTTTGTTGCGAACCGTGCCGTAAGGCGTTTCTGCCTGGGAGAACTGGAAGATTCCTTCCTGAAAGTAGATGCCTCCTCCGGGACCGAACGCAAAAGAGTTCGCAGCATGGTGCGTATCAGCAGTGTCGAAACCGTGCAGCAACATCGTTCGTTTGTCCGCTTTGTCGTCGCCATCGGTGTCTTCAAGAAACAGAATTTCCGGAGCCATCGCAACGATCACTCCATTGTTGCTGAACTCAAATCCCGTCGGGTTGTGCAAACCATCAGCGAAAACCTTGCACTCGTCGGCGACACCATCGTTGTCAGTGTCCTCCAGGATCAGAAGCTTGTCATCCATTTTTGTCATTGGCTTCCAGTGCGGATAACTCTGCCACGCCGCGACCCACAGTCGGCCTTTGCTGTCGAAGGACATTTGAACCGGGTTAATCAGCTCAGGAAACATTTCCTCAGATGCAAACAGATTCACTTTGAATCCGTCCAACATTTTCATTTGTTTGGCAGCTTCTTTGCCAGGAGGAAATTTGAACGTTCCGTCAGAGTTTGAGCCTCGCTTGTTGGTGACTACGGGAATGAACTCTGGCAGGTTGCTGTCGTCGATGGTGTATTGTTCGCCATTTGCCGCAGCCCAGATTGCCGGGTCGCGGTTGTCCGTCAGTTGCGCGAGCACGTCCAACTCGCGTCGCATCACTTCGCGATTGGTTTGCCCATCGGTAAAAACCAGATCAGCGCGTCGGCCATACATCGAATAGCCGTCAACAGTTCGGTAATAGTTGTACCAGTAGAAGTTTTTGTCTTTGACCTGGGCAACGGTCCCGTTCAGTCGACTTTCATCGACTGGCGTTTCTGCATCACCCAACAGGCTGTCAACGATCAGTTTCCCAACGATTTTGTTCCCAGCCGAGTTGAGATGAACTCCATTGATTGTTAGTGGTGCTTCTGATTGGGCGTAGGCTTTGAGTGTTTCAGTAAACAGGTCAACGAAAGGAAGCTTTTTCGATTTGGCGATCTCCTGCATCACGTTGCGATAAATTCTTAACCGCAGATTGTTCTCTTTCCCGTCAGGCAAATTGACATCACCAAGATCTTCGTGACCAACAGGCGACACGATCACAAGTTGTGGCGGCGACGAACCGTTGTACTTTTGCGCACCCATCGCATCGATCGTTTCGGTTAACTCCTGCCGAAACCTGGCGACGCCTTTGACGCCGGCAAATGATTCGTTGTAGCCAAACATCAAGAGAACAACGTCGGCTTTCACTTCTGCCAGTCGCTCATCAGGCGAACCGTAGGCAAAATTTCGCTGACGGACCTTGAGTGAGTCTGCGGAAAACCCAAGATGCCGGACGGTGAGTTTTTTCTCTGGAGCTCGCGTCTGCAACCAGGCTTCGAACCAACCATCGTGCTGCATTCGATCTGCAAGTGTATTGCCGATGATCGCAATCCTGGCACCTTCCTTGAGGTCCATCTGGGCCCGAGCAGGCGAAGCCTCATGCAACAACAGCGATGAAACAAGAACGGCGGCAAGCAGTCGAATGATGGTCATGGACGATCTTTGCAGGGAGTTTCACTAATCCTCGTCGTCGAGGAACTCCTTCGAGATTAACTCAAAGCAACACCGTCTTAAACCCCTTGTCTGGTGCATGACTGCTGACGATTGAGCGTTTCTTCCAGTGGCAGGAGGCAGCTTCGCTGAGAGACCCCACCTCGTCGGGATTGAATAGCGGTTTTTTCCAGCCATTCCGTCCCCAGTATGGAAAGTCACTATTCGAAGTCTTCCACGTCGGAGACGTCATGAGACTGCGGCAAATCTTCGAGTTCGCTGAGGTGGAAAAGTTCCAGGAACCGCTGCGTGGTGCGATACAGTTTTCGCTTTGGCTGGTCCGCATCAGGGACCGTTGTTAACAGGTCGCGGCGAATCAATTGCTTGAGCACACCGCCAACAGGTTTGTTGCGTGCTTTCTCAATGCCGTCTCGACTGATCGGTTGGCGATACGCCACAACGGCCAGGATATCGATTGCGCTCTGGGAAAGTGAAACCTCCCGATTGCGGCCATAGTATTCGTTCTGGAAACCCAACAGGTCGTCTGCAATCACCATCCGGATCGAATCTGATTCAGCTTTGATGCGATAGGCGGCATCTTCCTGTTCGTACTTTTCATTCAGCTGCTTGGCGACGGCCAGGACTTCTTTAGGGCTAACATCACGCATCACCGAAGCAATCTGCTTGCTGGTGAGTTTTTCACCGCGCGGTGTACCGACAAACAGAATGGACTCGATTATCGATTCTGGAGTGATCGGGCAAGCCGAATTGTCGTCGGCTTCGTCAGCCGTTGTCTGCGCCTGATCGGCTTCGTCGTCACCGTCGCCATCCTGATCCGCCTTGTCGCGAGCAATCTTGTTCGCGACAAGTTCACCGCGGCTTTGGCCTTCGTCTGCAGCATCCGGATTGGCCTGCTGGCGAATCACCTCTGCGTAGGCTTCACTTAGCCTGTCGAGCGACAGTTCATCCTCAAAGTCTTCTTCGGCGTCATGATTTGAGTCCGTATCCATACGTTGAGCTTACAGGAAGCGCACTTTTTATCCTACAACAAAAAACACGCTGCAACTTTCATTGCAACGTGTTTGGATTTCATCAACTCGATAGTTGGGTTTAGTAACCGATCGATGGTGGGTTCTTTGACAGGAAGTCGCGTGGTGCACGAGTCGTGTAGTACGGGTAGGCGTAAGCTGGTGAAAGTCCAGTTCCATTGCCCGGGGCTTGAGCCGTGTGTGGAATCGCTCCACCGTAAGGACCCTGCCTTGCAGCAGCGAGCCTGCCAAGACATCCCTGACACAATGCACCGCCATGACCACAACCACCAACGCCACAGCCGCCGCCGATACCTCTGCCGCCGATACCTCCGCCGCC
>CAYUNP010000194.1:0-2488 GCA_964446085.1 uncultured Pirellulaceae bacterium | reverse complement strand
GCCGCCGATACCTCCGCCGCCAAAACCTGCACCTGCACCTGCACCGACAATGCCGCCACCACCGTGGACACGACTGCCCAGGCCAGCAACTGCCGCTTTGGCTCTTCCTTTTCTACCACCGAGCAGACAGCAGCTACCGAGCTTGCCTTTGAGACCACAGCCACAGCCTTTACCTTTGAGGCCACATCCGCAACCGGCATCTGTTGAGTCAACAACAATGTCGTCGCCGCAACCGCAACCAGCATCAACTGTAGAGGAAGCAACAATGTCGTCTCCGCAACCGCAACCGTCGATCGATGCCGCGGGTGCAACTGATTGGCTCTTCATTCGAGAGAACAAGCCACTGCCACGGGTTTGGTTACAAGCTGAACCTCTTTGGTTGAGTCGCAAGGCCATGCCGCGATTGTCGCCAAGTTTGCGAACGAGTCCCGATGACGGAGTCAGGCCTCTTGGAGCCTGGCATCCGCAGTCGCCAGAAAGTGGTGTGCAATCAGCACCGCCGCCATGGATAGCTCCGTCACAACCGCAACCGGATGCTCCTCCGCCAATTCCAGTTTGCAATGCACAGCCAGTCGTTGCCAGCGCGAAAATTATCAAGGCGGAGAACAGCATGGATTTCATCGTTTCAAATCCTTTTGAAATCTGGGTGTGTTCCGTTGTCACATGATTGACCGGGAACAGGTTTGTATGGGTTGCTTCATAAGCCGAAACCGTTTGATTTGCGGGCAAACGATTCCGGCAGAAGTCACGCTGTGATTCATCGTCTGCTTCTCCCTGATAATTCAATAATTCAGGAGAAGCCGTCATCCTGTCGAAGGCGGCAGGAACGAGACAGCTCATTTTGCGTGCAACGATTCGCTAATCGACAAAGTTTTACAGCCCTGATAGCGTTGCATTTACAGACAGGCAGCCGTCTGCCGCAGAGAAACCCTGCCTTTCCAGACTCCAGAACGCTCGTCAAAACGACGCTTACTTCGGAAGTTAGGTGGCTGCAGGGCGATGACGCGAGTCGTATAATCGTGATTGTCAAATCGTGCCGTTGAAAAACAAACAGGAGAAAAAATGAAAGCCAACAGAACCGTATTTTTGCGACGAGCCCTGATGAGTTTGCTGGCCGTTTGTGTTTTGTCACCATTTTCGAGTGCCATGGCGCAGGAGTCGGATCAGGAAATCATGGTGAAGGGCGTCGAACTACACACCGCCAAGAAGTACGATGAAGCCTTAAAGTGGCACAAAAAACTCTCCGAATCCAGTGGCCCGCTGGCCATGGTAGGTCACTATAACATGGGGTGCGCTTACTCGATCAAGAACGATGCCGACAAAGCTTTTGAATGTCTCAACAAATCCGTTGACGCCGGATTGCTCGATGTCAATCAATTCCAGAACGACGATGACCTTGCGAACATCAAGGAAGATCCTCGCTTCGAAAAACTGATTGCTCGCGTCAAAAACGGAGGCAAGCCTGTCGAAGAAAAGAAAATGAAAGCGCCTTCGATTGCCGGTAGCTGGATGATCAAGTCAGGAACTCGTTCGGGAGCCGAGGTTCCCCAGGAACGTTTGACAACGATTTCGATCACTGACAAAGAAGTCACGATTCCGGCAGGTCCCAGCACATTTGTAATGTCATACAAACTTGACACCAGTCAGTCTCCGTTTCAAATTGATATGAAGATCGAATCTGGACCGGTTCCTGAAGGGATGGCCAAAGGCATCGTCAAGATGGAAGGTGAAAAGATGATGCTGTGTTACAACGGCATGGGTGGCGATCGTCCGGCAGATTTCAAAACGGTTGAGGGCGACAACTGTTTTTACTTTGAGATGGTCAAAGAAGCACCAAAGAAGATGACCGCAACATCTCTCGTCGGCGCATGGACCATTGTCGAAGGCACGCGAGGTGGCGAGAAAGTTGCCGCTGACCGAATGTCTGGCGACATCGTCTTCACCAAAGATGGCATCTCAATGGGTGAGGGTGAGCAGGCGTTCAAGATGAGCTACGTGCTGAACCTCGAAAAATCGCCTGTCGAAGTCGACATGAAAATCACAGGCGGCCCTGCTCCAGCGGGATCACCAGCGACAGGTATCGTTAAGATGGACGCTGACGGACATTTGCTTCTTTGCTATGAAGGCATGGGCGGTGCGCGTCCGGATGCATTCAAGTCGACCGAAGATAACAACTGGTTCCTGTTCAAGATGAAAAAGAAAAAGTAGTTCGCTTGCGAAGGTGGCATAGGCTTCCAGCCTGTGTTTTGCATTCTGACCACAGGCTGGAAGCGCTGGAAGCCTATGCCACCGCGTCGTGCTCGGCCGCACATTTCAATTCGGATTTCTTACGGTATCATGTGAAGCCTTAGGATGGCCCAACCTGAACGGATTGAACTTTGCAACGACCGCCGATTAACCGAATCCTGCTTGGCTTGCAGCAGCCGCCGCTGCTCACTGCCGCCGAGCGACTTTTTGAAAGTCACTTTGCCGAATCGACTTCCGTTGG
>CAYUNP010000193.1:0-9733 GCA_964446085.1 uncultured Pirellulaceae bacterium | reverse complement strand
GCGCGTCTGACCGCAGTATCAACGACGCTTACCTGTGGCGAGACGCCCCAGCCACCTGTTCAACGAAGAAGTCCTCCTGCCGGTTTTGCCCCGAGCCGGTGTCGATACAACCGGCATAACCGTCCTGTTTTCAACGACAAACCCTTTATTGGATGACTCGCGTTGAGCAGCGGCACCAGCAATCAAGACGCAACCTAGATTTGGACTCCTACCTAATCTCGGTCTTTATTGCGCAATCATGAACCAGAAATCTGACAATGTCTGTCGCCAGGAATCAGTCACACCCGGACTAACCCTGAAGCTCCTTGACGCTATTTCGATCGTTGGCGGCCTGTGGGTGCTGGTTAGCTTCCTGCCCGAATTCAACAGTAAATCAACCATTGTCGTGACACTGATTGCGATTGGCTTGTTCAACATCTTTGCAGAAGTGGTTGGGCTCTATCGCCGTTGGTACGGCCTTGGCTTCTACAAAGAAATCGGCTGTGTCTTCCTGGCATGGGCATTGACGATCTCGGGTTTGACACTGCTGGGTCGATTCAGCATTTACTCGACAGAAATCTCCGGGCCAGCGATTATCTGGTGGTTCCTGTTGACGTTAACTTTCGCGCTTTCGATACGTGTCTGGATTCGATGGTTCCGTCGGTACCAGGCCAGCAAAGGCATCGGAACACGAAAGTTCGCCGTCGTTGGAATTAATGAACTCGGCGTTCAACTGACTCAAAACGTACTTGCAACGCCAGATCTGCGTCTGACGTTTTCAGGTTTCTACGATGATCGTCCAGAAGATCGTTTGTCTGAACTGCCGAAAGACATCGACCGCAACGAAGGAAAAATTGATTCGTTGATCGAGTCTGCAAAGGCCGGCGAAATCCAGGTCGTTTTCATTACGTTGCCGATGCGAGCCGAAGGAAGAATTCGATCGATCATTGCCGAACTTACAGATACCACGGCATCGGTATACATCGTGCCAGACCTGTTCGTTTTTCAGATGCTCAATTCGCGTTGGACAGACATTCAGGGTTTGCCCGTAGTGAGCGTCTTCGAAAATCCGCTCTTTGGTGTCGATGGATTCCTCAAGCGGCTTGTTGATATTTCGATTGCGTCAGCCGCGCTGCTGATTGCCGGCATTCCAATGTTGCTGGTAGCTCTGGCCGTCAAACTGACCTCCAGCGGTCCGGTGCTCTTCAAGCAAAAACGATACGGACTTGATGGCAAGCAGATCGACGTCTGGAAGTTTCGCAGCATGACGGTTTGCGAAAATGGCGACAAAGTTGTTCAGGCCAGGAAAAACGACAAACGTCTAACAGCAATCGGAGGTTTTCTCCGCAAGTCATCTCTGGACGAGCTTCCCCAGATTTTCAATGTCCTGTCAGGGCAAATGTCGCTGGTGGGACCACGTCCGCATGCGAACTCTCACAACGAGTTCTATCGCAAACAAATTGATGGCTACATGTTGCGTCACAAAGTGAAACCCGGCATGACCGGCCTGGCTCAGGTCAACGGTTGCCGCGGCGAGACTGAAACGCTCGACAAGATGGAAGCCCGTATCGAGTACGATCACAAGTACATTCGTGACTGGTCGATCTGGCTTGATTTGCAAATCATATTCAAGACGCTGTTCGTGGTATTCTCAAGACAGAACGCGTATTAGTCAGATAGCTTAACCTGCCATTTCTTCCTGATACAATTTGGATAGATGTATCATTGATTGGCAGGTGCCTTGTGAAAAAATTATTCAGCAACGCTTTCGCGTCGCCCAACTTTTCACAAACCATTTTCGTGCTGCTTTTGGCGCTGGCGCCGCTTTGCCATGCCGAAGACAACCCGCCAAACGTCGTGTTGATCTTTGCTGACGACCTCGGCTATGGCGATCTTGGTTGCTAGGAGGAGCCCGCCGAACCGCTGCGAACCGAGTTGGTGCTGGTTCCACGACGAGCAAAGAACCTTGCGATACGCAACGGCAAGTGGTTGTACATTGGAGCTCGAGGCAGTGGCGGCTTCAATGGATCCAGGCCCAAGGATCATGCCTGGGGCGGCCCGGCTGCAGCGAGGCTGGTCGGTAGCATCAATAGTGACATGGAAAACGGGCGACTCAAGAAAGCTGCACCCAAAGTACAGCTCTACGATTTGCAGGCCGACCCCAATCAAACCCAAAATCTGTACGCCGCCTACCCTGATGTCGTGGAGAAAATGAGCGTGATGCTCAAAACCCACTCGGTAAAAATAAAGAAACCCGCACGCAAGAAAAAACAGAAACCACAACCCTCAAGGAAGTCGCCCTCTTCCTGACTGCACGCTGTGCCGGGCTGCCTGGTTGGAGTCAAAGCTCTGAAACTTTGGCGAACCGTTTCAATCGGTTAAGATTTTTCGATCACACCTCCCCTTCATTTCGAGCTTTCCCATGAAGATCATTCTCTCCCTCGCACTTCTGCTGCTGTCATCCTGTTCCATTTTCGCCCAGAGTTCCACTGAAATTTGGGACGGCACTCTCGACGTCACAATCGCCAAATTGCGCCTCAAGCTGGAAATGACCCTGGATGAGAACAATGCATGGCAAGGAAAAATGTTCTCTGTAGATCAGGGGAATTCCGAAATGAAGCTTGATCAACTTCAACGCAGCGATGACTCACTCTCTTTTGAGGTCAAGCGATTGAGGGTAAAGTTCGAAGGCAAAATCAATGCCGATGCAGGCACCATCCGCGGCACTTTTACACAAGACGGCCGGTCGTCTCCACTCGAATTTGTCAAAGGGGAAGAATCCAAACCAACGACACACATCCAAACATGGAATGGTACGCTGCAAGCCGGCGGAAGAAAATTCGATTTCCAGTTTCGCGTCATGCAGGATGAAGATGAAAAACTGTCAGCCAAACTCGATTCGTTTTCCGAAAGAATCTTTGGGCTCAACTGTGACGTCAAGCATGAAGAAAATGGAACCATCACCGTAAAAATTCCGGTTACCGGCGCGACTTACATCGGAACAATTTCAGATGACATGCAAACAATCGATGGCAAGTGGAAACAGGCGGGCGGCGAATTCGATCTGCAACTGACACGGGTTCCGTTGGACAGAACTCGCAACTCCGAACGGCCGCAAACACCCAGGGCACCGTTTCCCTACAACGAAAAAGAAGTCTCATTCGAAAACAAAAATGCGAACATCAAACTCGCTGGAACATTAACATCGCCCAGGTCCGGCAAATCGCCCGCCGTGATTTTGATCACTGGTTCCGGTCCCCAGGATCGTGACGAAACGATTATGGACCACAAGCCATTCGCCGTGATCGCTGATCATCTTTCGCGAAAAGGAATCGCCGTTCTTCGCTACGACGAGCGCGGGGTTGGTGAGTCCAGTGGTGATTTTAGCACTGCGACTTCTGCTGACCTTGCAACGGATGTAGAAGCTGCCATCGACTTTCTCAAAAGCCAACCCGAAATTGATGCGGCAAAGATTCTGTTGGCTGGCCACAGTGAAGGCGGATTGCTGGCGCCAATGATCGCTTCGCGACGTGACGATCTGGCTGGAATTGTTTTGCTGGCACCACCGGGAGTCAATGGCGCGAAACTCGTCATGAATCAAAGCCGCATGATCGCCAAAGTCGCTGCTGCCGCAGATGATGAAGCGCTCGACAAACAGGAGCAGATTCTCAAAATCGCTTTCGATCTGATTAAATCACCCACACCGGACTCCGGCGATTTTTACGAGGCCTTCAAAGTCAAAGCTGCCGAAATCATGGGCCAGGACCACAAGGATTTTCAGCTCCAGCCAGAAATCGAAATTTCCGTTCGACAGCTCGACACGCCCTGGTTTCGATACCTGGCAAACTATGAACCGGTGCCCGCACTTGAGAAAACAAAATGTCCGGTTCTTGTTTTGATCGGTGAAAAAGATCTGCAAGTCAACCCGAAACTGAACCTTCCGCCAATTGAAGCCGCACTAACAAAGGGCGGTAACCAGGACTTCACCGTCACACCGTTGAAAGGTCTGAATCATCTGTTTCAGGAATGCGAAACAGGTTCTCCTGGAGAATACGGTTCGATTGATCAGACATTTTCACCTAAAGCACTGAACCTGATCGAGCAGTGGATTAACAAGCGATATGCGAAATAGCAATTGCAAGCCAAACAGGCCCAGTGGTTTGTCAGACCTGATTTGAGCGGTCGATCCAATGCCTGCGCGAGCATGCTTTCGAAAACGTAAACATGGCACCGGTCATTCTGCTTTGACAAACCTCTCTGCCTGGACTGCGCGTCACAATTAAGCGCTGTGACGTTGATGCCGATCGCAGACCAGAGACCTATGCCATTTACTTCGCTTCAGCCATCGCGATCCCGGGAACTTCGTAGCCTTTGCGGTACTCGCGTTTGAGCAACTTGTTGGCGGAGTCCGCATGTTCACCGACAAAACGACCTTCTTCGTTCAGGTTCAACATGGGACTGAGCTTGATCGCATCGCTGTCCAATGACAGGCCGTGCGCACCGAGGTGGGCTCCCGTTTGCTCCAGCAACGCATTCCAGGCTTCAACGGAAACAGCGTCTGCATCGGCACGCTTAAAAGTTTGTCCTGACATGAATGCGATGTTTGCAAAATTGCACCAGCCCGTACTGTCATGACCGACCTGGATCTCTGCATTAAGCGACGACGAATCATTCGCTCGCACCGCTTCGATAAAGTTCTTTTGATGCAACACATCTCCGCTGTTGCCTTTGAACTCCCGAATGACTTTTCCATCTTTGTCCTTCGCAACAGCCCGGCTTCGCTGTCCGTGGAATTCACCGCCTTCACAGTAAGCCAGATAGCCGCTTGCTGGACCCGGCATGTTGGGACTCTTCCTGCCACTCTTTTCTGCGGGCAGATTCGACAAACCAATGACCACTGGAATCGATCCGGTATCAAAGTAGACGAAGTGCACATTGGGAGAATCTGCGGCGTCGTTCCAAACCACGCGACCACCGCCGCCAAAAATCCGTTTCGGCGTCGACACCGAATCCAGGAAAATATTGTTGCGAACATCATCCAGAACATGAACGCCCCAGTTACCCATCTCACCGGACCCCGTGTTCCAGTCCCAATGCCAATCGTAGTGAAGTTTGTTGCGAAACAATGGCTTCTCCTGAGCAGGGCCAAGCCACAGGTCATAGTTGACATTCTTCGGAATCTCCAACGGCGTATCCCGTTTACCAACCGAACCGCGAACGCCATATCGATTCACGCGCGCTGACCTGATTTCGCCGAGTGCTTTTTCTTCGTGTAGAAACTTTTTGATTTCATCCTGCATCGGGTCACTGCGTTGCTGCGTCCCGATCTGGCAAACTTTGTTGTAGCGTCTGGCCGCGGCAACGGTTTGCTCACCTTCCCACTGCGAATGCGAAAGCGGCTTCTCAACGTAAACGTGTTTGCCGGCTTCCATTGCCCAGATCGCTGCCAGGCAATGCCAGTGATTGCAAGTTGCAATCACCACTGCGTCGATTTCCGGATCGGCGAAGAGTTTGCGCATGTCGGTAAACGATTTCGCGTCAGGATACTCTCCTTTGACGATCGCAATCCGCGACTCATCCGGATCACAAACGGCTCCGATGTTGACGCCTTCCACTTTGGAAAATTGCCCCATCAGGTTGCGCGAACGCCCGCCGCAACTGATGAATCCAACGTTGACTTCTTCGTTGACGTTCGCCGCCCAAAGCCTCCGCGTTGGAGCAAGAATGGTCGTGGCAGCAGCACTGGCGCCCAAAGTCTGAAGAAATTTTCGACGGTTGGTGGCATTGTTCATATGAAACTTTTGAGAATTTAATGAGAGAAGTAAATGAGTCGACCCAATCGCAGCCGGATGCTGTCGCGAATCTCAAATGACCAATTATGCTGTATTTGGCGAACCAAATCACGTAATTGCTCTCTGATTTAACTAATACCTGGCTGATGTGTATCGGCCAAATCGGCTTAAGTGTCGATATTTTCTGGTGACTGTAGCTTAATCAGGTAGAGCGCTTGACTGTGAATCAGGTCCGTGCCGGTTCGACTCCGGTTGGTCACCCTCGAAAAATCGTAATAATGTTTATTAGCCACTGACTTGATTAACACTGAGAGTTCAGGAGACCTTAAATGGTATCGCAAGTGCTTCAGCGACCTACGCTTGTTTTGAATCGAAACTGGCAGCCTGTTAACGTTGCGTCCGTAGCTCGGGCCCTGGTGTTGGTATGGAACGAGTCGGCCAAGGTCGTCGATCCAAGTGATTATCAGCTATACGAGTGGGACGACTGGTCTCAGCTGAAGCCCGTTGGTGATCAGCCGTTTATCCAGGCTGTGTCGCAGCGAATCTGTGTGCCTGAAGTTATTACGTTGACCCGGTTCAGCAAGTTGCCTTCAGCCACAGTTCCCTTCAGTCGGCGAAACCTGTTCAAGCGTGACCACTACACGTGCCAGTATTGCAACAAGCGTCCGCGACAGGACGAGTTGACAATCGACCACGTGGTACCGCGATCGCATGGTGGCCAGTCTACCTGGGAGAACTGTGTTTTGGCTTGCATCGACTGCAACCATCGCAAGGCAGACCGTACGCCGAAGCAGGCGCACCTGAAGCTGAAGAAGGAACCAGTTCGTCCGAAGTGGAATCCGGTTTACTCTCGCTATGAAACGCGACACGAAAGCTGGACTCGATTCATCAGCGATGCGTACTGGAACGCGGAACTGAAGGAGTAGAGCAAAGTTTAGCTCGCGAAAGACAACCAACGGCAGCGGAAAGTCGGATTTTCGCTGCCGTTTTTTCTTGCATCTCGACAGGGGACTCTCCAAAATGGAATTGTTCAATGGGAGAGAATGATGAAAAAAGTACTCGCGCGCACCTTTGGTTTCTTTTTGCTATTTTGCCTGGCGATCAGCGTTGCTCATTCGCAGGACGTTGAGAAAACAACCAATTTCACCGAAATCAAGGGGAAGGTTGTCGATTCAAGCGGTAGGCCAATTGAAAAGTTCACGGTCAACATTACGGTGTACGACTATTCCAAAGGCGGCTTCGGCGTTTCTCCTGAAGCTGTCGGAGAATTCAAGGGCGATTTCGAAGATGGTGAATTCCAGTTCGACGTTGAGGAACCCATCAGGATCAACGAAAAGGTTTATATAAACCGGACTGTGACCGCAGCGGGCTATATGGAATTGGGCAACCGGGGATTCAAACAGCTGAGTTCGTTCAAAGGCGATTTTGGGAAAATCAAACTCTCGCGTGCGATCAAAATCACGGGGAAATTTGTTTTGCCTGTAGGCCAGGAGGAAGAAGAGCTCATGGCGCCAAGAATCTACCTGGCGGAAAAGCTGAATCGCATTGTGCCGAACTACAACAATACTTTTCAACGTGGTGGCAAAGTTGAAAAAGACGGAAGTTTCGAAGCAATCGTTCCTGAGGACATCAAACTGAATATCACCGCAAGCTGCGACAACGCCGCCACAGCGGAGCAACAGTTCACCATCAAGAAAAGTGAATCGGAAGAAGACGAACAGAACCTTGGCGAAATCAAACTCAAGGAAGGCGTCCCGGTTACGGGTACCGTCGTGAATCGAAATGGTAAGCCCGTCGAGGGCCAGATTGTTCAGCTTCAGCAGACGGTCGGAAAAAACAACTTTATACAAAATTACGTCTACGGTTACGCGGTCTCTGATGCGGAAGGAAAGTTCGAGCTCCCACCCCGTTTGGGCAAAGCCACCATCGCGCTGGTGAAACAAGCCTGGATTGATGGCAAACAGCTAAAGGTGAAGGGAGACCTGATCATGGCGAAATCAGTGTCCATGGATCTCAAGGTTGGCAATCCAGTTCCAGACATCGAGATCAGGGAAAGCAAAACGTGGACAGTATCCGGTGTGTTGAACTACGACAAAACAACTGAAATGACATTGAATCTGCGGTCAGGTTACTCCGGTGGTCAACAGTACGAGCATGAAGTTGACGATCAGGGACGTTTTGAATTCCAGGTCGTACACGAATCAAAGCCCTGGTTGTCGGTCTATGGCTACAAGGGGTCCGATTTCTATCTCGCCAGCATGAGTGGCTCTTCATTGAGTCAGTACAGGGACCAGTTCACTGGCAACCCTGAAAGTAGCCAAAATTTGTTCCAGATGAAGAAACTAACGTCGGACATTGGTCCACTGGAATTTACGTTGGTCAAACAACACGTCGACACACGGGGTTGGCGTGATCGGCTATTCGACTGGTACCTTTTTGGTAGCGATTGAAACCCGTAGAGCCAAACGCTAATCGTTGTCGTATTCTTCTGGATCCTGGTCAATCGCAACAAGAAACTCTCGACATGTTTATGGTCTTTCTCGACTCCTTTTACAATCAGCCTGTTGGTAGGCCCATCGAACAACACTTCTGCTTTTGAGCCTTTCTCCGACAAAAGTTCGATTATTGCTTCCAGTGAAGATTCCCCAACATACTTCAATTTGCAGGTCGAAGAGTACGTTGACGAAGCTTCCGATACTTCTCGGCTGCAACTTTCTGAAACTCCAGGAACTCGGTTGCCGGCTCAATCCCCATGCCGTTTGCCGCATCAAGAATCTTCCTGCCAGTCCCTTTCGCAAGCCCCTTTTCAACAAACGGCAGAAATTCCGACACGATTATTTTCGCCGCAGCAGGAGACTTCGAGTAGCGGGCGAGTACTTGAGCGGCCAATGTGGCTGTAAGCACGTGTTCATTCTTCGAACCAATATAGAGGTCCGGAGAGTGCAAAATTTGCACGAGGAAAGGTATCGAGTTCAGTGCCGGACTGGAACCTGGAGCAAACGCTTCATAGTATGCAAATGCAAGTCCCTCGTTTCTGGCATCATAGACCCTTCTTACCAAATCAGTGAGGAATTCCGACTCAGGATCAATTTTGAAAATTACCCTTGTTTCATTCTCAGGACTTGAAGTTTTTTTGGCATTTTCAACCACTAATGCGATGACGGACTTTTTTAATGTTTCGCTCTTTGGACGCAATTTGGAATAGATAATGATCGATTCGATCAAAGCCCAGGAATTGCCTTGTCCTGACTCCAGAATTGGATGAAACAGTTCGTCGGGATCAGTGAACGCTCTTTCAAAGTTCAATCTAATGCTCCTCAATGGGAATAGAATTTTAAGAGTGTCCAGTGTTGAGTCATCTCCTTCGCGAACCAGAAACTTTGTAGTCAACAATTGAAGCTCTTCGCCTGTCAGGTTCCCAACACCCACTTGAGTTGCGGCTAGCAAACCCGAAGGGTTCCCGGCTCTTATCCAGCTTCCGTGTTTAACGACCAGCTTTTTAACCAAATCGAAAAACTCGCCCCGAGTTCCAAACTGGTCTGACAAGTTTACAGCCCCCAAATACGCTGCTGCCAACGCTTTGGCATCCCGTTCCGTTTCAATCACTTCCAAATGTCCAAGCAGCGTTCTGCCACCAAATCGAGGCTGGCTGTTGGGCAACCCGTGGCGACTCTCAAACTCGGCAAGTCGCCGATAGGCCAGCGATCGTTTGGTTTTGAAAAGCCGATATTTCTTCCATCCATCCAAATCATCTTCTGAACCTGCCAGCTCGGGCAACAGCGCAACGTTCTGTCGTTTGAGTAAATCGATTTGTTGTTGCAGAAGACTATGCTCATGGGCGATCTGTTGCGGCGACAGTTGCACGCCGTTTGTTAATCTTACAAAAGAGGCAATCTCAAATTCGAGCTGCTCCAGTTTGGCGCTCGCAAGTTCGTAACTTCCTTTTCGCTTCGATTCTGGCA
>CAYUNP010000192.1:0-9734 GCA_964446085.1 uncultured Pirellulaceae bacterium | reverse complement strand
AGGATTTGTGTGTATGTGTTGATTGCGTTCATCTTCTTGTTCTCTTGTTTGATTCATCAGCATTTAGAGCGAGGTCGCGACGTAGGACGTGCGAGCGATGTCAGGCAATTGCTTTCGAGAGAAAATCAGATTCGGAAACGCGTAGGCGCGAATCGAAACTGGCTTTTCGGCGAAAGCAGCGTTTCAGGAGTCGGAGTCAAGTTGTTCCGCCGTGGAGGCGGGCTCGGGAATGAGCTAACTAACTCGGGTGCCTGAAATGCCCGTTGATGGGCGTTGCTGACAATTGCTGCCGGTCGTCTCCACAAAGTTCCGTTCATTGACGGGTTTGAGGAATCTGCCCACGGCTTGGGAAAGCAAATTGCCTATCCCGGAACCACTGGCTTGGACGACTGAGGTCAGTAACCTGCCGTGACTTCTTTGGTAAGAGTCACCTGCCGGTTGGACCGCGGTGCATAGCTGTGCGTGCCATAGATTTGACGTGGAGCCAATATCCATGCGCGACATATCCATGGCTGCAGCGCGATAACGACGAATGACGTTTGCGATTGAGCTGGTGATGTAATTACGCATTTCAAAACTCCCACGTGCAAGGCACGGAAAAGAGAACGTTGCGAGCAAAACGATTTCGCTCGCGATGTATCCAGTATTGTCGGCTAACGGAACGAATCCAGTTAGCCATCCCAACTCTATCACAAAACATGGACAGAATTGGAGTGAAATTTCCCATTCACGACAGACAGACGCATAGCGACAGTTAAGGTTCGCGAGAATCTGAAGAAATTTCAAAGTATGCTGGCATCGGCATACTGTCACGGAAAATCAAAAAGTTCCCAGAAACTAGTGCCAACTTCATAGCGATTCGAAAAACCGACTGATTCCAACTCGATTGGACAGTTATTCAGTTGATTAAATTACAAAATTGCGCAGAATCGGGACGCTAAGTAGGGTACAATACATTTGAGGCTTCGGGATCTAAATTGCCTTTAAGTGCCCTTAGGGGAATACTTATGCAACAGAAGCACGCGAAAATACGAATTCTCAGAGTGATTTGATCGGGTCTTGGGGCCGATATCAGTAAAATCACCAAGAAACCGCCGATGGGATAATGGGATTGAAATTAGGAGGTAGGGCGTATGCAGGTTGTTTTGAGAGTTGTTGGGGGAAAGCACAATGGCAGGGAAATCAAGCTTACCGTACCGAAGTTCATAATTGGCCGGGGCGAGGGAGCTCATCTCCGTCCGTCAAGTGATCTGGTAAGTCGGCACCACTGCGGAATTTCAGTGCAAGAAGGCGAAGTCATTGTCGAAGATCTCGGCAGCCGCAATGGCACGTTCGTCAATGGTGAACAACTGAAGGGCGCTCATACGGCTCGATCAGGTGACACGATCCGAATTGGCAGATTGCAATTCGAACTCGTCATGGACCCAGCCCGAGCAGTAAAGAAAGCGAAAGTTGCCAACGTTGTCGAGGCAGCTGCTCGCACAGCGACCACATCAAAACAGGGTATCGAAGACAGTATCTCTGATTGGCTTGAGACGGATGTGCCCGAGCCAGACCCGACGGCGACGGTTCAGTTCAGCATGGATGAAACGCAATCGATCTTTGAACCATCGAAAGCTGGAGAGCAATCGTCTGGCGAGATTGTCATCGATCAGGATACAGGGGAGCAGGATTCTACTGAGCTGAAAAAGAAAGTCGGAAAGCTTCCACCGATCCCCAAGCAGGTTCACGAAAATTCGAAAGTCGCAGCCGACGAAGCGCTCAAAAAGTTCTTTAATCGTCGCTAGATTCGTGCATCAAAAATCAGGCAAAGCCACCCACAGGTATCCGGGTGGCTTTTTTTGTGGCCTAACGCAAACGCTTCCATGACGTTGAAAATTGCAGAATATGTGAATTAGCCTCCAAGAATTCAGGCAAAACAGCGAAATACTTACTCAAACGTCTTAAAACTCGAAACCACGGCTTGGGGGCTGGGGTTTGATTTCCGTGTGGAAGTGACGGCTTCGGCTAAATTTAAGCCTAAGTCGCCGCAATGTTGTAAGAGGGGTGAGAAGTGTCAGAAGACTTTCCTGTCTTGGTAAACAGATGCATTGCCGGTAATCAGCCGGCCATTGGAGAGCTCGTAGGTCGGTTCCGCGGCCAGGTTTTCGGGCTCTGCTACCGAATGCTGGGCCAACGCGAAGACGCTGAAGATGCGACACAGGAGACTTTCGTTCGCGTCGTCAACAACCTTCATCGCTGGGACCCAACTCGTGCTTTTGAGCCCTGGTTGCTAACCATTGCTGGCAATCGCTGTCGGACGAAGTTGGCCAAGCGAAAACGACGTCCTACAGCTCTGACTCTTGACTATCCGATTCCTGATGCGACAGTTGAGAATCGTAAGGCGGAATTGCTTGCAGAAGAAGTTTCTTTGGGGCTGGTCGGAATTCGAGACGAGTACCGTAAAGCCTTTCTGCTATTCCACCAAAAAGAAATGTCGTACATGGAAATCGCCGAAGTTATGGAAGTGCCACTTGGCACCGTCAAGACCTGGGTCCATCGGGCACGGCGAGAGTTGATAAACCGTTTGAGAAAAAGAGGCGTGCTCGGTGAAGGAGTCGCAGGACGAAAAGAAGCCAGCTAGCTCTGATGCCAATGTGCCATCATGCGAGCAGATTGAAAACCGGATTCACGAGTTGTTGGATCATCGGCAGCCGCTGCTTTCGGATGAATTGGTTCGCCAACACGTATCGCAATGCGATGCATGTGCAGGACTGGTGGTTGATTTTGGTGCACTCAACGATTCGCTTTCACAAATTCCGATTGCTACGCTTCAGAGACTGTCTGATCTTAAAGTCGCCAAATCGGCAACTCAGAGCTCAATGCGACTGCATCCAGTTTCCTTTGTGGCCTGTGTCGCCTGCTTGCTCCTGGTAATGCTAACTTCGGGAATTTGGTTTGCTCCACAGGCGGAAGTGGCCGTTTCCTCCTCTGGCAAAGAGACTGCAAATGAAGGGGTCGTGACCAGTAATGTCAGTGTGCCGACTCCAACAGAATTCGTTGCTACCGTCGTCCCCCAGTTCCAGAAAAGCATGGACTTCCTTCCGACAATTCACGAAACGTCGCCGTCTTTAGAATTCATACATGCTGTCAGTTTTGAGCAACTCAGTAGCGAAGTTGGACCAATTCAGGACTACATCGGCATGACAGCAGATCTTCCCGGGATTCGTCCAATCAGTAAATCTGTCAACGCGACTTATGAATTCCTGCGTGTAATCTCGGAAGTGCCTGCGAATCCCAAAGGCAAATCGCCATCTGATGCACCTGACGTCGGCTTCAACGACGGCTTGATTGTGCAGCTTTGCAGCGTCTAACAGATGCTGCCACATTGAGCTTGAGCCGTTTTACCGCTTTCGCTACCGTTCGGCCAAATTTAATACGGTCAGACTTGCATCGGCGGCTCGCGATGTCACAAACGAACAGCTATTTAAAAACTACCCTGGCATGGTCGATGGTAGCTCTGCTACTTCTCTGCCATGCGATCGGATGCAATCTCGGTGCGCATCAGAATAACGTTGTGGGCCAACAAGCATTTCAAAACGGGAACTACTTGCAGGCCCTTGGGCGATTCCAGAATGCTTTGGCTCAGAACCCGAACAACCCCGACGCCAACTACAACATGGCAGCCGTGTTTTATTCGTTGGGCAAAAGCCAGCGAAACACTCAATACCTGTCTCAAGCGGAACAGCTATATCGCAAAGCCATCAGTCTTAACGGACAGCACTCCGAAGCTCATCGCGGTCTGGCTGCATTGCTGATTGAAACGGGTCGAGAACAACACGCTTTTGATTTGCTTGATGGTTGGAAAGATCGATTCCCGAATTCGCCCGAGCCACTGATCGAATTGGCCCGTGTCTATGGAGAGTACGGCGACAACCAGCACGCCACTGATTTGCTTTCCGATGCCCTGAAAGTGGACGGCACTAACCTTCGAGCACTCAAAGCTCTGGGCCGCATTCGCGAATCGCAAGGCCAGAACCTGTTGGCTCTGGACAACTACATGCGGGTACTGCAGATCGACGGAAACCAGCCTGAAATCGCAGGTCGCGTTGCTTTCTTACAGCAACAGTTTGCCCGAAATGGCGGTCAGCCGAACCAGAACTTTTCGCCGCGCTACGGTTCTACGAACCCGTGGCAAACGCGATAGAAGTCAACACAGACGCCTGTTGCAACGCAGACACTTCTCATTCGGCTTCCACATCAACGCCCAAACCATCTGCGATTCGATTCACATAAGCGTAGTATCCGACGACTTCGGCGATGTGCAAAACATCGATGTCGGAGAACCCGGCCTCGCGTAGCTGCTCAACGTCATCCCGCTTCATTTCCTGAGGTCGCAACGTTAGCTTGACCGCGTACCGAAGCATCTCTTTGCGTCTGGCATCCAATCGATCGGCGTGTTCCCAATCGGCTTCGATCGCCGCAGCGAGCTCATCATCCTGAAGTAGTCGCAGCAGACCGCGGCGATGGTGAGTCATTCAGTAGTGGCACCCATTTGTTTTACTGACGATCAGAGCAATCATCTCGCGATCAACTTTTGGCAAAGAGGGCGTCGAACGCATCGCCTGTTTGTAGATCACCAGATGAGCCTTGAGACTTCCCACATCAAGCGAATGCACCGCCATGATGTTGTCGACACGGCCAGTAACCGGATCTGTGACCTGAGAACGCAACGCCGCAAGCGGGCCATCCCAGTCATCTTCGTCAATCGTTTCAATCCAGGTCATGTAGAAGAAAGCCACTTCAAGAAAGTACACCCGCGACAGGATTCAAAAGCGATAGCTCACTCGGCCAGGATCGAAGCATAGCGACTAGGTTCTACTTTTGCAAACCATCGACGGGACAAAAAGGGAAACAGCGCTGCGCTCTTTTTCTTCCCAATTGCGATGACTTCAAGCAGTGCACAATCCAGCCCGCTGGCCTGTCAAAACTGATTTGACCAGTCGATCAAGTGCCATGCCCTACGCTTGCATGAGATGCTTACGCAATCGCAAACATGCACCCGTTCAATTAGACGATGACAAAACCACTAGTGAAAGTAATACGACTCTTCGAGTCAACTTTGCTGGGAAAACGACTCGGAGATTCGTGCTACTTTGGTTTTGAAACCGTCTCCAGTACAAAACCACTAGTCGGTGATTCTCTGGCCGACTGCGATCAAACTACTTTGCGTTCGAAAGAACATTGCGCCTTCGGAAATCGCTGGTGTGGCCAGCACTTTTTCGTTCAGCTCGTTGGTCGCAACCAGTTCGTACTCCGGACCCGCTTTGACAACCAGGACGCGACCGTCCTCCGCCGTGAAATACAAATGCCCATCAGCTGCCAGTGGGGAAGCGGTAAACGCCAGCCGACCTCCGCCAGCGTTGAGGCGTTTTTTGTAGACCTGTTCGCCGCTCTTTGCAACGTAGCAAGTCAAGACACCATTGTTGGCACAGGTGTAAAGGTAGTCACCGTAAATGACAGGAGTTGGCATGTACGGACCGCCACTCTTTCGACTCCAGGCAACGCTGTCATTGGTTTCCTGATCCGAATCAAGGCTAATGTCACCCTTTGCATTGGGCTTGATTGCGTACACCGGTCGAATCGGCGAGTAACCACTGGAAACGAAAATCAGATTGTGAGCAACGTTTGGTGTCGGAACAACGATCTCCGAATTGCCTTTCATGCTCCAGAGGACTTCGCCAGTTTTCGCGTCGTAGCCACGTGACGACTTCGTACTGTTGGTAATCACCATGGTCTGGTCTTCAAAGTCATGAACCACTGGAGACGACCATGATGGAATTTCGTCGCGTTTTGCTCGCCAGATCTCTTCGCCCGATGACAAGTTCCTGCATGTAATAAAAGATCCTGACTGAATATCGCACTGAACAAACAGCAGGTCATTGTGAATCGCAGGAGAGCTTGCAAATCCCCACTGGTAGTCCCGGTCGTAGAACCATCCACTGTCGAGAAAGCCGAGATCCCGTTTCCAGATCAAATCGCCATCCTTCGAATAGCAGTAGATCCCTTCACTGCCAAAAAATGCAACGACATGCTCTCCATTGGTAACCACCGTTGGATTGGCGTGCGAGGATTTCGCATGACGCTTGACAGCAGGTTTTGCTTTGTGAGCCGTTCGTTCCCAGAGCAACTTGCCACTGGATTTCGAATAGCAGAGAAGTTTGAATTCGTACTCCTGAGTCTCCTCAACCGAATCGACGTTACCGTAAAGCCCCGTTTTCAATTCACCTTCGTCTCCGTCAGCGACGGCGGTCGTGATAAAAATCTGGTCTTCCCAGATGACCGGGCAGGATAACCCGAGTCCCTCGACGGGAGTTTGCCACAACAGCATTTCGCTCGCCTTCGTTTCGCCGTCCTCCTTCGTATCGTCTTCGTCTTCCCTGGAGGCAACGGCAGCGACATGAAAGTTGATCGGAGGTCGTTGGCCTTCGGCGACGCCTCTGGAACCGGCGCCGCGAAAACATGGCCAGTTTGCCGACGAGATTTTCGCGTCTGCGGCAAGCGATTCGGCACTTGAGGGCGCAAAATCCGGTTCACTTTTTTTGGCTGGAGGTTTCGCAGCTTTTTCAGGTTTAGACGCTGCCTCCGAATCTGACCCGGACCGTTTCAGATTGAGCTTCGTTTCTCCAAACTTGAGATCGATTGCGTCGACTTTCCCATCGACAACTTCAAAAGTTGCTTTGCCGATTGCGACGGCGAATTCATTTTCTCCCGTCGGCACGAGTTCACTCGCTTCTCCACCATTGAAAGCGATCATCGGATTGTCTTCGTCAAGCGAAATTTCGATTGAGATACGGTCGTTGGAGTACTTTCCAACGAGGGCCGTCAAAGTTTCTTTGGAAAGAGTGAGAGCGTCCGGCTCAGGCAAATCCAGGGCCGCAAACAGAGCGACCATCTTCTCTTTTTCTTCATCGTCCTTGATTCGCAGCGCCGCATCACGTGCTTTGATCATCGACTCTGTTTCTTCGCTCTTGAGTTCAATGATCTTTTTTACGTAGTCGGCATCTTTGCTGGTTACAGCGCCGAGCAATATCGCTTCGAATTCGCCACCGTGTTCAATGAGCGCGAGGGTGATGTTCCTGTTTTCGCCCGACATGGACCAGGTTACTGGCGAGGCTTTGTAGAAGGTGTCTTTGATATTGGGGTCAGCGCCTTTCTCAAGCAGAAAATTGACGACCTCCTCATGGCCGCGATCGCAAGCGAAAAACAGCGCCGTCGCTCCGTAGGCTGATTTCGCATCAACATCAATTCCGGCTTCGATCGCTTGCTTGACCGTCACAAGATCGCCGTTGCGAGCTGCCCTTCGAAAAACATTCGCAGAAATCTCCTGGCCTGTTTCAGCTGCTTTGGTTTCTTCCTGACAAAAAGCTGTCGAATTCTCCGGTGATATCAACGCTACGAAAACTACGAGGAAGCAACAAATTCTGTACATCGTTTTACCTGCCCGAACCAGTAGGGGGAAATCGCCACCAGGCGACAAAGTGATCAAAGTCTTACTCTGTCAGGATACCGTAAGTACCTGGCTGTTGCGATTCGTTGGCTGACAAGGCGTTTGCACCGGCCACAGAGTAGAGGGGCCAATAAGGTGGGATCTGTCGCTGATACTGGTCGCTCTAACTCGCCACAGGCTGTGCCGATCCCAGCAAGAAGTTCTTTGCAAAGGTCGTAACCAATAGGCATGGAATCTTTGAGGCACGCCACAAGCAAATCGAAGATTCTTTCTTTTGACTGTTCGAACTGTTGAAGATGGTCTTCACCTGGATTTCCATCTTTGCACTTGTGCATGAACCTACAAAATTGGCGTATCGCTGGCACCAGATTGCTACGGTCTTGTTCAAACATATCCAAGAGGTACGGGATGCAAAGCAGGAACTGGGGTGTCGGGTAATCGACGTAATACAGGCCATCAAAAACCATTCAATTTGCTCTGACGTTGGATTGGCTTCTTTCATCAATTGGATCAGTTCTGGACGAGGGTCGTCCATGTCCGATGAAAGGTCTCGAAGCCAAAGGTCTGATTCGATAGGGATGCAGTTTGTCATTTTATAGCTGCTCCCAGACTCCGTGATTTCCTTTGCCACTAAGATCAATCACTTTATCGCCATCAGTATGTCTGCCATCGTAGATCAGCATTGCGTTTTCAGTCGAATCAAACTGTTCATCGGGGGTGAAATCAGCAAGATAAACTTCACCTTTTGAAATCCGGGCACAACGAATTTTGCCGACAAAAAAAGCAAGATGATTGTTCTGGCCGACGTTGCCAATTGGTGCCGCCAGTCGCTTCTGTAACAGGGCCAGTGTGACAGTGTTTTCCATTGAAATAGATACGTGTTTCTGCCGCTCCAAAAACTGCTGCAACATGTGACCATTTTCGAATTGGAATCGGTTGCTTTGATTTTGAAACTTCACCAGCTATGTATTCAACACACAGATTTGTGGGCGCTGTCCCCAAACCGATTGCCCCCATGAACAAGCGTCTTTCCGCGCGAATCAACTATCAGTCCTTGACACTCTTTTCGCGTCTCCGCACTCTTTTCGCGTCTCCGGGACTACAAGACTTCTAGGAGTCGTTGGAATCAGGCGATGGCTGTTGGTTCCTCAGGGCAACTGGGTTTGTATTGCGAGTTGGCAAAGGCCTTGGTGCCCGAATGTCGGATCGAAGCCGAGTTCGTGGTCATCACCAAGACCAAATCGCCAACGATTGAGACTTTCGCCGCTTCCGTCAATCAGAGCCAACTTGATCGCACCCTACTGGTCGCCGAGCGGACCATGGACGCGATAGATGCTGGCAACTTTTATCCACACCGAAGCCAGATCAACTGCCACTCCTGTCCGTACCGATCAGCGTGTGCTGCTTGGGATGGATGAGCTTAAAGCTACTAAATTAGAGATCGAAGGCGCCTCAGCTACGGCTGGGGCGCCCTTCGTGTTGGCTTAGCTATTGGATCAAGTGGTTCCTATTTACCGCGCGTGATTGATGAAGAAGCGAGTTGGCGTTGGGCTCAGGAGTGTGACCCTCCGAAGGACGCGGCTGCGGATGAACTCCAAGCGAGTTAACGCAGGTCCCAAAGGCAGGTAGCGACTGGGGTGAGCGGTGGGTTGGCGTTGAGCTATGGGGTGGGTAGCAACCGGGCTCAGGGCTGGCTTAGCAGCGTTTTTGTGGGTTAAAGGCAAAAATGCCTTTATCTCTATTTTGATTGTAACTTCCGGACACTTTGGTTAAATTTAGTTAATTGGAAAACTTCAGCTAAGTTGCGGCATCTTCAGTATTCCGCAATTAAATATTCTAAGAATCCAAAGAAATTGTTTGCGGACGCGCTGCACGTCGATTTATTTAAACCGGTTGTGCTTTCGTCTCAAAAACACTATTTCAAACAGATAGAATGTATGGAGTTTTACCAATACATTACGTCAATACATCACGTTTAGCCACTTTTACTTTCGAAGGATTACGATGTTAAGAAAAATCTTAGGAGCGTCATTAAAGGCGCTACCGTTGGCTTGCACGATCGCAGTCGTCGGCCATGCAAACGCTCAGATTGTTGCCCCATACACCGCGGACGCCGACACGGTCTTTCTATATTCCTTCGATGAGGCTGCAGGCGGTGGTGTTGCTGCGAATGAAGGAACCGCTGGCTTCAACGCAGTTGGATTTTCCAATCCCTATGCAGGCGATAACACGGATCAACCTGTGA
>CAYUNP010000191.1:0-9777 GCA_964446085.1 uncultured Pirellulaceae bacterium | reverse complement strand
TGGAACCTGTGCACGATTTTTCATGCCTCGTCGGCACCAAACTTCTCGGAGAGCATGCCCCAGCCACAAATTTTCAGCTACTGTGGCGAGACGCCCCAGCCACAATTACCACTGCCGCAACTCTACTTACGCGTGGAGTATTCCTGGTTTCCGACGCGACGCGCCATCGTGCCCAAAGGTCCCTGATCGAACACGAAGGGACCAATTTGTCGGTCGAGGTGGAACAGGAACATGGTCGACGCATCTGGCTTGAGCCGCATTTCGGGTTCGAATGCCGAATCATAGGTAACGCCTTTGGACAGTCGCACTTCATCGACCTGACCGATGAAAGGTCGAGTCGCTTCACCACGTCTGCCAGGGTCGGCTCCGATGAAGATTGGCAATTGATTGATGGTTCTTTGCCCGGATCCTTCGGTCGTAGCAACCGGTTTTCCATCAACGTAAAGAATCACTTTTTCGCCATCGAAAACGCCAGCCAGATGAACCCACTTGTTCAGCGGAAGTTCTTCCGTCGCTTTCGCCGTCACGTAGCGGCCATCGAGATGCACATCGAAACTGGGAAGACCATCGTGCGAAAAAATGGCGTATTCGGATGATTGTGTTTTGGCGACAACTCCCTGACTGCCATCGTTGGAGCTCGAATTCACCCACGCTTCAAGCGTAAACGAACCTTGTGGTAACGGACAGGCAGACGACTCGATGCGAATGCCATCTCTTTCGTTACCCTTTTGCCGAAATTGAAAGGCCCGGTTCTCATGCGCGCCAGTGAAAAAGTCGTCAGGGACATTTGCAAGCGTCATTTCGACCGTTGAGCTGTTGGCTGGAATGCGAACGCGTGCGCCTTCGTGCAACAGTTCAGTTTCGATTTCCAAAGTTGGCGCCTCGAATTTTGAGAGCGCGTCTTGCGCATCGTCGCCTGCTTCAACAGGTCTGACGAACCGGAACGCAATCTCTTTCGATTTGCCGGGCTCGATGACATGATGCTGGTGATCAGGAATGGCTTCCCAACCTTGAGCAACTTTGGCTGTCAGGGAAACTTCGATCGAGTGTTCGACCGGATTGGCAAAATCCAGTTTGTAAAAACCGGAGACGCTGCCATCAGCTTGCAAAGGAAGACGCTCACTGATCGCGAATTGTCCGTTTTGAACCTTTTCGATTTCGGCAAGAAATTCCTGAGTGAACTGTCGCGGGTCGACGACGGTACCAACGGGAACCGTGGCAATCTGGTAGCTGTCTTCACGAACAGTCACGATGTTGAAGTGATGTAAAAATCCGGCGTCAGGAAAACCTTCCCGCACGTGACCTCCGGTTGTGGCCAGTGTGAAATATTCGATGCCGTCTTTCTTTCCATGAAACGTCATGCGATGAATGTGTCCCGCGAAAACGGCTGACACGTTACCCGCAGCGGCAAGCATTTTGTGAACGGTGTCCCAGTTGCCTCCCGAGTATCCGCCACCGAGCCAGCGAGGATGGTGCAGGAAAACAAACACCTGTTTTTGATCCTTGAGTCTTTCGAGTGAGCTGCGAAGAAATTCGAGTTGCTCGTCACTCATCGTTTGAAGCCGGCCCTGGTTGAAGCCCTTTTCATTTTTCTCGCGGTCGCCTTCGTCGGTGTAGAGAACCAGAAAGCCAGTGTTCTTGTGCTTGAAGCTGTACCACAGCGGACCAAAATGCTTCTCATAGTTGGACTCGTGATGACCTTCGGGTTTGTCCTGGTCGCGACGTTGCCAGTAGACGTCGTGATTACCAGCGACAGGAAACCAGTCGGCGTCCAAACGATCCATGATTTCAATGAACTCGTCTTTTTGCTTCAACCATTGTGGAGTTCGATTGTAGCCCTGAATCAGGTCGCCAACAGTCATCACCAGGTCAGGCGAAATCAAATTCGTGTCTTTAACAGCCTGCTCGAGCACTTTCAAACCGGCCGGAACGCCGCCGGTTCGGTCACCGTAGACAACGAAATGGAAGCTGTCTTTGTCGGGAGGCAACGCGAGGTTGACGGGGCTTTTGCGCGTCGTGAAAAAATTCTCTGCGTCAGCGCCGGTTTCATCACTGGCATCTTTCGAAGTCGTCTCTTCCTGAACGACAACCCAGGCGGCGTGAGCGTGAGGTGTGCCCATTGCCAACATCAACAGAACAACCAGCATCGAAAAATTTGCGCGAAGCGTCATGAGTCAAACTCCAATAGTTTGTTTTGTTTTGCTGAGAGAAGTCGTGGCCTGGCAGCGGTGCAATTGTAGTGCTGCCTTGTCAAGAAAGATATGAAGTCTTTATTAACTCTCAGTAAGCCGCGAAGAGCGCAGGTGGCACAGGCCTCTGGCCCATTTGCCACCAGAATCCAGTTTTAGTAATCCAACAAACTGATTACAGGATACGGTTCAAGCTTCGCCGATCCATTCAGGAATGTCAGATTGATCATGAACAGGCAACCGACCACGTTTGCTTCACACTGTTCAATCATGCGGCAGCAAGCTTCCACTGTACCACCGGTGGCCAGCAAGTCATCGACGACCAGAACGTTTTGGCCTTTTGTAACTCCGTCAACATGCATCTCAAGGGTGTCCGAGCCATATTCCAGATCGTAACTGTACGAGTGCTTTTCGTATGGCAGCTTTCCAGGTTTTCGAATCGGAACCATGCCCAGGCCAAGCTTCAAAGCGAGTGGCGCGGCAAACAGGAATCCGCGCGCTTCAGCCGCCGCCAGTACGTCGATTTTCAGGTCGCTGACCTTGTCGGCCATTTCGTCGATGCAGGCTTCAAAGGCGGTGCTGTTGAGCAACAGTGGTGTGATGTCTTTGAACATAATCCCCGGCTTGGGGAAATCGGCAACGTCCCGGATGTAGTCATTGAGGTTGATCGGGGCATCGTTCGGCATCGCCATGTTCCTGAAGCTGGGGTGTGAAAGCCCAACAGTATAGCAATGTCAGTGATTCTGTCCCAGATATGCATCGCCTGACTTCAGTTTCAGAACCGTGTACTCTTACCGCGATATTTCGTTCTGGGAAGCAAATCTTTCGTTCGGCTGCTGCGTCGTTGGCAGATAGCGATAGTAGACTTCCAGGATCAATGCTGACACGGCAGTCGAGTAAACGCGACCTCCGTAGCTGGCCCAGGTGCCGTTGGGTTCCCAACTGCCACGATTGTCTCCCGAGTGCTCCTGGCTGGAAAGCAAAACTGACTTCACGTTTTCATTCCACTTTTCCCATTCAGGTCCGCCAGCAAAATACATGGCCATTGTGCCGTAGTACCAATAGTAGAGATTTGGTTTTTCCTGCGAAGGCATTTTGCCTGTGATCTCAAACTTCGCTTCCCGAATCACGCGATCGGAAACCGACTGGCCAAGTACGTATCGAGCCACCAGAGATTCAGCAGTCATCGTGGTGCTGGGTCCCTGTCCTGGGCGGTAAGCAGCTACTCCGCCGCCTTGGCGAACGGCACAACGGTCGATGAAAGCGTGCATCTTCGCCATCGTGTCTTCAGGAATTTCGATGCCACCAATTTCAGCACTGTGCAGCGCCAACGCTTGCCAGCCAAACTGACTCATGTCACCTTCGTCGCCGGGCTGATAGCGCCAACCGCCATCGTATCGATTCTGAGCCCGAATCGAATAGTTGACGCCTCGTTCGACCGCGTCGCGAAGCTTCTGATCACCCGTCATGGCCCAGGCTTCACTCAGCGCCAACAAGCCCATCGAGTGACAATACATTCTGGCAAAGAGCCTTGAGTCACCGGAAAGCGAACCAGCCGAATCCTGTTTGCTGATCAGGAATTCGATTCCGTCCCGAACGGTTTCTTGCCACGGTCCATCCATGTGAGAATGGCCGCCTGCGAGGAAGGCCAGCAACGCCAGGCCGGTGATGCCGGTGTCAGCGTTGGCTCCCGCGCCGTCACGATCGTGACCAAAGACCTTCGTTTCAGTCCCACCACCGTACTTGCTGGAGTTCCAGCGCCCGTCTGTTTCCTGATGATTCGCCAACCAGAGCAATGCTGCTTCGACTGACTGTTCTGTTTCGATCGAACCGCCGCGCGATTCCAGAATCTTCAAACGATCGCCAGCCGTTCTGAGCTGATACATTTTTGGAACGGGTTTGCCGTCACCAATGCGTATAGGTGAATGGCTGGTCGTACGAAACGAGCGACTTTGAGTGACCGCCTGAAAATTCGAAGATTGAAACTGTTGGGCCGGTGGCGATGTGTTGAGCGGCTTGAGCGCGAAGGCCGGGTCAGCTGTTTCTTTGGTAGCTTCGGTCCTGGTGTCACGTGCGAACATATTGTCCACGAATGTTTCACTGGCTTCTGGAATCTCTGTCGTTGGATTCTCTTTGACGGGTAGATTCGTCGGAGAAATCCTTGCCGTCGTTTCGGGTAGTTGAACGAATTTGGGAGGTGGCGGTACTGTATGCTGCTGTTGAGAGGGATCAACTTCCGGCATCGGAGCGAATCGATTTGGCAGTTCGACCGCCAGCGCAGGTTCGACTGGCTTTGAAAGTTCCCGGCTGATGACGATTTCCGAATCGATCTCTGGACGCGGCAGTGGATCCAGTTCCGGCAACGGTTGGTTATTGCCAAACTCATTCCATGACATTTTTTCCGATTCGACACGCTCAGCGATATCCTGGTCCGATCCGTTTTCGTTAACGAGTCGAACTTCCATTGGCGATTCGTCGGCCGATTCAGTTTTGGCCACCTGTTGGGATGGATTTTTTACGAGAATCAATCGGGTTCCGTAGGCGTAGCCCAGCAACAGAATGTGAGCGGTTACCGACAGCACGACACATTTCCACACCGGGCGCGAGTGTCCCCAACGGGTCAACGCCAGGACCAACAGCCCAACAGTCAACAGGCCAGAACCAACGAGCAAAAACATTTGCAGATTGGAGGAGTTGAAAAACTCCAGCATCATGCCGAACGTGCGGTCGATAAATTCCAGCAGCGAGTTCATTTTACTGTTTCGGTTTAGGTGGGATAGTTTCGACGCGTCGCTTAACGCAGGATCTGTTCTTCGTTTCGAACCGCAATGTTCAGGTTTCGAATTTTAACTTTCTTGCAGGTCGCAATGACCGAGGCAACATTCTCGTATTGGCACGCTCCGTCACCGCGAATCACGACACCGAGTTGCTCATATTGTGCTTTCGCTTTGGTAAGCCGGGATTCAAGTTCTGGTACGTCGACAACGTCCTGGTCCAGCGAAATCAGACCTGCATCGGAAATGTTGATCACACGATGTCGCGGCGGAGCTGTGAGTGCTCCGGCATCGGAAACCTGTGGAACACTGATCGCGATGTCGCGTTCGGTGTGGTTGCTCTTGTTGGTAAAGTGGCTGCTGACCATAAAGAAAATGATCAACAGGAAGACGATATCAATCATCGGCGTCAAATTGATCGCCGTTTGGTCGTCGCGTTGTACTTTGAGAGGCATTACGCAGCCTTTCTTGATTTCGTTTTGCTTGTTCGCGATTTTTGACTCAGCGCAATCGCTTCAGCAGAAACAAGGTTGACAACTTTCATGCCCAGGGAATCGAGTTCCATCACGTGTCGATCTGCTCGTCCTGAGAAGAACAGGTAGGCGATCAGGGCTGGAATGGCGACCGTCAATCCGGCCGCGGTTGTCAGCAAAGCCTGGCTAATACCTGTCGCGATCGTCATGCTGGGCTCAGCCTGCATGGGCGCCGACGCCGCAATCGCATCGAAGGCGTGGATCATTCCGAGAACCGTTCCCAGCATTCCCAATAGCGGGCATACCGTGGCGACGCCGTTAATGAGTCTCAGGTAGCGACGCAAGTGATTCGATTCGCGTTCGCCTTCATCGAGAACTGCCTGCTCGATTTCAACCGAAGGTCGTCCCCATTTGGAAAAGCCTGCTTTGAAGACGTTGGCGATTGCCGATCCGTTTCGATCGCAGAGTGTCATCGCTGATTCGCGATTCAGTTCACCACTGCGAACCTGTTCGAGAACTCGTGACACAAATGGCCCGGGGATGATGCGTCCTTTTCGCAAACTGATCAATCGTTCGAAAACGAAAACCAGCAGAATCAGGGAGCAAATTCCGATCGGAATCATCAGAACGCCACCGCGACGAAGCATGTCAGACAAACGAGTTGCCGAAACCGCCTGGGCAGTGTTTTCAGTGTTCACGCTGGACGACGTTTCGTCTGCCGACACGGTGTCAGTAACGGTAATCGTCCCGGAGTCGCGCAGGGATGCTTCGGCAACGCGCGGCGTTGAGATCGTCCGATCGGGCGTCTCAAAACCATTCTGCACAAGGTTGGGGTTGAAGCTCTGCGCCATCGACGTCGTTCCCATCAGCGATGCCAAACAACAGGCAGCTGTGAAAATGACGGCGATTCCGTAAGGTTGCAAACGGTACATTTTTCAGTTCCTCGAATCTCTACGCTAACGGGTTAACGAGTCTGGGTTTGAGTGTCATTGGAAGGTCGCGATGCCAGTTGGCTGACGCGAATAAGTCTCTGGTTGGCATCGGAAGAAAACTCACTCGCAGGGTACTGGTCCAGCAATTGCGAATAGAGTTTTGCAGCGTGTTGCCAGTTCTCCAGGTGTTCCTGGCATTTGCCAGCCTGGATCAAAGCAGCACTGCTCCATTTTTCAAAGTCGTAAATCGAGGCTGTCTTGAAGTAGGCTTCAATGGCGAGTTTGTGTTCCTTCTGGTGGAAGTAAGTTTCGCCGATTCGCCACTGAGCGATCGCTGCAGTTTCGGTTCCTGTTCCATTGGCCGAACTGACGACCTGTTGGTAGTGGCCGCGAGCATCATCAAACATCCCGTCGTACTCCGAAGCACGTCCCAACAGGAATCGGAACTCGTAGGCATTGGAAAAGTTCTGGAACCGATCCAGGCAGTCCCTGGCGATCAAGGAAGCATTGGTCCAGCGCTGTGACTTGCCATGGCATTGTGCCAGTCGCAGCAACAACCAGGGCTCCAGGGAATCACCAAGCTGTTCAACGTTGGGTTGCAGTTCGTCAAGGAGTTTTCCAGCGGCATCGAAATCGCCATAGTGATAGAGTGACTCGGCCATCCAGTACTTGGCCGTCGCAACGACACGTTCGTCATCCGAGTTGGCGACCAGTTGATTCATCAAGTCGGGCACAAGGTCCCAGCGATCGCTTGCAGCCGCGACTTTTGACTGCAGGTACAACGCCTGAATTTTGACTTCGGATGGAACCGCGTCTTGCAGCAGGATTTTCTCGACCATCGATGTCGCCTGTGGATACTCTTTACGCTCAAGCAACGATTTTGCAACGCGATACGCCGCATCGGGCCAGTATTTGCTGTCAGGATGAGTTGCCACGAGCTCTTCGAACGCTACCTGTGAGCGAGTCTGGTTGCCAAGGTCTTCGTTGACCCAGCCAAGTTGGTACAGGGCTTCGCTGACCAGAGTGAGTGACTTTCTGTCTGCATTCTGCGGAGTCGATTCTGCGACGTCGAGAAATTCCTCGATCAATTCACGCGACTTAATAAGGGACTCGACGTCTTTCGATTTTTGATTGAACCAGGCAAGTCGAAGTCGAGCGATCTGGGCGAGTTCATACGTCGGGAACTTGTCCACGACCGATTGATAGAGCAAGCACGCTCCTGCCTGGTCGTTTTGTTCTTCGAGGAATTTGGCCCGTGAGATCACAGCCTGAGATGAAAACTTGCTGTCAGGATATTCGTTCAGCAATCGTCGGAAGACTTCGTTTGCTTCCGGAGTCAGGGACTCCATCAACAACCAGGATTGCCCGGCAAGTCCCTGATTGCGAAACTGAACTTCATTGTCAGGCGTTGACAGTGTTTGATAGTGCCGACCGGCGATGTCGAATCGCTTTTTCTCATAAGCGTGGTCTGCGATGAACTGAATGGCTTCGAGTCCTGTTTTTCGATCGCCCTCAAGCAGCACATTGATCGCCTCTTCGGCGTCTTCCCAGCGATTAAGGTGTCCGTAGCATACGACCATGCGTGACAGTGCCGAAAGAACATTTTCACGATCGTTAGTGTCAGCTTTTTCGAGGAACGACTCGAACTCGTTGGCAGCGTCCTGGTAGAGTTGCTGTCCGAAGAGTGATGTCGCGATAGCCAGTTTGATTTGTGGTTGCGAGTCCGGATCGATTGCGTTGGCTTCTGCCAGACGCAAATCGCGGATCGCCGTGTCGAATTCTCCCAGCCCAATGTGGCACAGGCCTTTGAGATAGAGCCAGGGAGTTCGCCGAGCACGTTGTTCGGGTGCTGTTGTGTCGCCATCGTTGGCGGCCGAGTGATTGGCGAGCAATTTGTCGAAAGTTGCGACGCCGACGGCAAATTTCTCCTGTTCGTACTGCGTGCGGCCCGCGATTTCAGCGACGTTGAATCGTAAGTCACTTGTTGGGAACCGCTCCGCAAAGCGATTGCAGTAGTCCAGCACAGCAGCCTGAACGCCGGTTTGACGAAGCAGTTCGATTTCAAGTGCCATCGATTGAGCACCAAGTCGATTCGTTGGCCAGGTGGAACGAAGTTTTGCCAGCCACTCAATCGCCAGATCATTTTGTCCTGTTTTCCAGGCGGCAACCGCGGCGTCATGGCAAATGCCAGCGCCCAGGTCTTCGTCCGCCGGAAGTGATTCGAGGCTGGTGAAGATTGAATTCGCTCTGTCGAAGTCGCCTTCTTCCAAAGCGATGCGGCCCAACCAATAGCGTGCTTCGATGCGATGCTCAAGGTCGTCTGCGGCCAATTCTGTTTCGGCTTCGGTAAGCAAAGCGTGAGCTTCGTCGCGTGCTCCGTTTTCAGATGCCAGGATTCCAAGTTGAAGTTTGGACAAACCCGAATAGTCCGATTCTCCATTGTTGGCCACGAACTTCCAGTAACGGGCTGCCGTTTTGGCTTTGCCCATCATGCGATAACTCTGGGCCAGACCGTAACGATTTTGATCGGCCAGTTCACCGTCAGGATAAATTCGCAGCGCCGTTGAAAATGCTCGCTGAGCCAACTTGGGCTCGTTGAATCCAAGTCGCAATTCGCCGAGGTATGGCATTGCGTACTCAACCAGTTGGTGCTTGGGATACTTTTTGACAAACAGTTCCAGGGACTTCAGTGCGATCTTGCCTTTGTCCAGTTGAAATGCTGCTTCGCCCATGCGGAACGTCGCGCGGGGAACAAACTTGTGATTTGGGTTTCGTTCGATGAACGACTGGAAACCGACCAGTGAATCGGCATAGTTTCCAAGTTGAATTTTTGCTTCGGCGAGAAAGAAATTCGCCTCAGATGTTTTCCGGTGTTCCGGGTGGCGTGTGACAAAATCTTCAAACGCAGCGGCACACTCGGCCCAGTCGGCCTGCTGGTAGTAGCCGGCTGCCATCCGGTAGTCTTCATCAGCGAGATCCGAATTCTGGGCGCTGGCCAATGAAGAACACGCCGTAAGGCAAGCCAAAACAATGGCGGCGGTTCGAAGAGTTCGCTTGATGCGAAGCAATAGAAACATCAGTGCAATGGACATAGGTATTTGTCTGAGTTTGACACCAGACTCTCGCGCACCGGCAACGGCAGTGCAAAACGAACAGTCATCACATTCGGTATCGTCACCCAGCACTGCTTGACTAAACCGTATCGTTTGACGCTAGCGAAGACTGGGAGCCAGAAACGAGCCGACGGTGCCGGTCAGCAAGAATGGCAAGACCGCGAGAGATCGGTAGACGGGGGTGGCTGGGTTGTGGCGTTCCAGGGGTTTGTCCTGAAATAGCTTCCCAACTTCAAGCGACAGCCGAGAAATCGCTTACGGTTCGGAGAACCGAGCGACATTGTCGCTCAGCTTTC
>CAYUNP010000190.1:0-9845 GCA_964446085.1 uncultured Pirellulaceae bacterium | reverse complement strand
TCAATCGCGTCAGCGTCTTCAGCACGTTCCATGATGAATCGGAATCGCGCCGAAGCGTCCTTGCCCATCAGGTCGCTGATCACGCGATCGGTTTCCAGCTGATCATCGACTTCGACTTTCAACATTCGACGCGAATCAGGATTAAGCGTCGTTTGCCAAAGGACTTTCGGCATCATCTCGCCCAAGCCTTTGAAGCGAGTGATCTCTGGAATGGCACGCCCCTTATGTTCGTCGAGGATTCGGATTCTGTCCTCTTCATCGGCTGCCCAAAAAGTCTCTTTGCCGATGTCAACGCGATACAGCGGAGGAACCGCAATGTACAGGTTGCCATTGGTGATCAACTGCGGCATGTGACGGAAAAAGAATGTCAGTAGCAACGTCGTGATGTGATGGCCGTCAGAATCGGCGTCCGCAAGCAGGATGATCTTTTGATATCGCAGGTTGGCGATGTTGAACGACGTGCCAAGTCCGCATCCAATTGCGGCAACCATGTCCTGGATTTCCTTGTTGTCGAGGATCTTCTTCAGGTTCGCACTTTCGGTGTTGAGCACCTTTCCTCGTAGCGGCAGGATCGCCTGAAAATTTCGGTCGCGTCCCTGTTTGGCACTGCCGCCCGCCGAATCGCCTTCCACGATAAACAGCTCGCTGCGACCTCGACCGCTGGCCATGCAGTCACTCAACTTGCCGGGCAGCATGCTACGTTTGCCGTTGACCTTGCGTGAAACCGCAGCCGATGCAGCACGTGATGCCGCCCGCGCCCGAGCCGCGGCGATGATGCGAGCCACGATGCCGTCGGCGACGCTGCGATTGTTGTTCATCCACTGCTCAAGCGCCGGACGAAGCTCGCTGTCGATCATGCCGGCGACACCAGGATTGTTAAGCTTGTCCTTGGTTTGGCCCTGAAATTGGGGTTCCTTGATGAACACCGAAATGATCGCCACAACGCCTTCGCGGATGTCTTCGTGAGTGATCTTTACGCCGCGAGGAACAAGGTTGTGCATGTCGATATAGTTACGAACGGCTTTGACCATGCCGCTGCGAAAACCATTTTCATGTGTTCCGCCCGAACCCGTTGGAATACCGTTAACGTAAGAGCGAACATGTTCATCCGTCGAATCGGTCCAGTGCAGTACCAGTTCGAATCGCTCGTCGGAGGCTTTGCTGTTGAGTGAAAACGGTGCTTCGTGAATCGATGTTGCCGAACGGTCTTTGGTGACTTTACCCAGAAAGTCCACGATGCCGTTTTCGTGATGGAATGATTCTTTCGTTTTGTTGACTTCGTCGTTGAAGTTAACTTTCACACCACGATGCAAAAAGCTGACGATCTCGATGCGACTGCGAATGGTGGCTGGATTAAAAACCGTTTTTGGAAAGATCGTTGGGTCGGGAGTAAACGTGATTGCGGTTCCGGTTCCGCGAACGGCGCCTTTGAGTTTTTGCAGTTTCGTTTTGGCATGCCCTTTGGAGAATTCCATGCGATACTGCGAACCGCCACGTTTGACGACTGCGATCAGCGACTTTGACAACGCGTTGACCACCGAGGCTCCAACACCGTGCAGTCCACCTGCGGTCTTGTAGTTATCGCCTTCGAATTTTCCGCCGGCGTGCAGTACCGTCAGGACCGTTTCCAGGGCGCTCTTTTTCGTCTTCTTGTGAATGTCGATTGGAATGCCGCGGCCGTTATCAGAAACCGTGACGGTCATGCCGGACTTGAGCAAGTGAACGTTGATCTCTGACGCGTGACCATTCATGGCTTCGTCGACAGAGTTGTCCATGATCTCCCAGACAAGATGGTGCAGTCCGGCCATGCCAACACCACCGATATACATGCCCGGGCGCTTGCGAACCGGATCGAGCCCTTCCAGGACGGTGATGTTTTCAGATTTGTAGGATTTCGCTTTTTTGGATGCGGGTGCCATATCGATATTGTTGTTGTGGGAGCCGCCGCGGGCAGCTTCGGTGTGGGCATTGGTGTCTACACGGGATTCGTCACCTATGTTACAGGCTTTGGCGAGAATTCGTAATCGCGATTTGATCTGACGATTCCTGCAGCCCAGTTGTTGTTTCGACGATGGGCCTTACCTTCGGGCCTGTATATAGCCCTACGCACAATGAAATCGTGCGGCGAATTCAGTCGGGAACTCGATTTCAAACGAACCTGCCGGCTTTTAACCATTTCGACAATCTTGAGTAGAGTCTTTCGAAACGATTCAATTGGGAACACCGGCGAGCAAGTCTTCGAGAAGTTGCTTCATTCCAGCTTCACTGCCGTACATCCGTAGCGCTGTCAGGAGCTTCGAACGTTCTTCGCTGGCAGTCGGGTTTTCAGCCCGAAGTTGCCGACCAATAAACTCGCGGCTCCAGTTAAAAAGTTCAACCGACCTGGCCACTTTCTCTCTGGCAGACATTTCGCTGATCGAAGATCGATGTTACCTGTCCTGCTTTTTGGTACTTGATTTCCGCTGGTTTCTTTTGATGGTACGGATTGCACTTTTTATCGTTTTCTCAGCCGTCGTGTTGTCTGTTTCGGCAACGTGCTTTTGCAGCACTTCGAGCGACTTGTTGCCACCAATTTTTCCAATCAATGAGTAGAAGATCTGGCTTGTCTTCGAGTCAGAGAGTGCCGGATTGTCAATTTGTGCAAGTAGCGCTGGTTCAGCTGAAGGGCCAAATCTCAAAAACATTGTTTTGGCGCGGTTTCTTTTTTCTTCGTCGAAAAGCTGTTTCACCAACACTGGATACGTGACAGGCTCCTTCATGTCTCCAATTGCTTTCTGCGTACGTTTGGATATCGTCGAATTGGGAGAGTCAATAAAACCAACCAGGCGCGACGCAACGTCTCCATCGCCCCATATTTCCGAAGCATCACAGGTTGCCCGCAACAACGAAGAGTCGTCGGTGGTATCGGGAATAAAATCGATCGCGTTGGAAAGCGCCTGAGCCACTTTCGACTGACACGAAGAATCGTGTTTGCATTTCGCGAGCAATTTCATTGCAGAGTTGATTTGTTCCAGATCGTCAGAATCAAGGAACTGAATGCATTTCTCAATGAGAACCGAATTTCCGCCTTCAATTTTTTCAAAAACGGAAACAGCCATCGAACGGGCACGGTGAGGAAAGTCGTCGAATTGCTCAACCAGTTTTCTTGCGACCAGCGGCGAAGCCTTTGACAGCAAAGCTTCTTTCGATGTCGACGTTGCCCGAATATCAAGGAACGCAAAAACCACGCCTTCGAGCGCGATGTCCGAATCCAGGTTTGCCAAAGCTGCAACGACAACGCGATCCAAATTAGGACTTCGTTTGTAACTTTTCATGAATTCGAACAACCGCTTTGCTGTGTTTTCGCCAGGGTATTTGCCCAGTATCACAACAACTTGCCTCTTGTCAGGGCAATCGGGGTCAAAGAGTAGCCTCTCAAACCTTTGCGAAATTTCGTTTTGCAGTTCTCCATCAATGTTGCCAGAAAACTCAACCATAAACTGCCTGGCAGGACGAGATGTGTTTATGTGAGGCGAAGCTGAATCTTTAAGACACTGACGGATCAGCAGGTTACCGTCGGCATCCCATTGGGATAGCAAGGCACGTGCAATTGATCGTTCGGAGTTCGTGAAAGAATTCATGTACGGTATGACATACTTCGCGGCTTCAGGGCCAATTTCTTCCAATAATGGTTTTGAACCTTTGTTCAATCTTGTTACCAGGATGGGAGCCGCTTCGACTCCTGCGAGTCTGGCATACATCTCCAGTAATGGAGTTGAACTCCTTGAAGAATCAGATCGCAAGACTTCTCTTTTTAGTCGCGGAATTGTTTCCACATTCACCCATTGGCGCAAGGCACTTGCTGCTTCAAAGGAGATTGCGGCAGAGCTTGGAGGGATGGTCATCAGTGCATCGCAAACTTCAGCACGACGTTTCTGATCAAAATTCGCTTCGTTTGCCAGATAGTCACATGCTGACTGCAGTTCGAGCTTTCCCGCTGTTTTCAATTGGTCCAAAGCATCATCGATCGACATCGGAGTTGAAACCAGAGGTGCGACGGTAGGTGGAGGTTCTACGGCAATTCGCCCATTGGCTGCGTCATTTTTTCTTTTCGCAACGGGATTTCTGTTTGCGAACATTACCGGGAAAATGAAAAATGAGGCAACCACCACCAGTAGCAGACAGACTCCGGCGAGAGCGAAGTATGTGCGACTCCCGGTTTCATTGCCAGGTAGCGAGAAATCTTCTTCAAGAGCATGCCCGGAAACGTTCTCTCCCTTCCACGTGACTGGCCAGCCCGTGTCGACAAGATAGTCCTGAACACTCCGACCTCTAAACATCGAGTATTCGATCGATATGTTTACTCCATAAGACTGCAGGTTAAGAAGATTCGTCAACGCAGGATGTTTAATGTTTCTGACTGCATCGCGTGGAATGATCAATACTGATTGGCCTTCGTTTTCTGGAGTCACCTTCAAAGGCCAATCCGGATGATTGACGACATCTTGATCAATTTGTTTAAGGTTACATGAACTAATCGAGTCAGGGTTTTTGGAAAGAGCTGCGACAATCAGGCCGCCTATTGCTCCCCCGAGTGCTCCTGAGATTCCGGTGGCCAGGTCGTTACGAGCGTGACTTGTGACAAGGTAGATCTTGTCGGCAGAAGCAATCGCGGTACCAAAATATTTCTGCTTGTCTATTTTGAACGTGCGACTGATCTTTTTGTAGACGGGAACCGATTGGCCATTGTTTGGACTAAAGGCGTGGCCCGTGTGAGAGGCCCCATCACCAGAGGCAATTGGAGGATAGTTCGGACTGAATTCTTGTGGACTAAAAATTCGATCCGGGAATTCGATTGTGGTTTGGCAGCCAGGGCATTTCCCAACACGTCCTCTCATCGAATTCGGCACATTGAACGTCTCGTTACATTTTCGGCATCTGGTTTTCAATGCGCTATCCTGAAATGTTTGAGCGAGTGGTCTTGTCCTGCCGATTGTTACTCATTTGAACGTTAAAGTGTGCAACGTTCAGGTGTTCTCAGGAAGAATATTTGGGATTTTATGAGAGTAGCCTTTGGGTTTGCTGCCCTCGCCCCGACCCAAAATGGAACCTTGCTATATCTGAGAAATCTGGCAACCAGAGCACGTGTCTCTCAATGGTTTCTCACATCCTGAGCAAGCGAATCGACCTGATCTGCATTGAAGCCTCGATGACTTTTTAGCATTTTCTTCAGGTGGTTAATGCCTTCGAAACTCGATGGGTGTCCGATGTTGCCCAACGGGCCTTCGCTATCGATGACCAAATTTCCGTCAGCATCGAGGATTTGACAGTAAGGGATTCCAAAGTGTTTGTCGCCAAGGAGCTTTTTGATGACTTCCGTCGCGTTCGCATCCAGCAGATCATCAATCTTGACGAACACGAATCCCTGTTCCAGTTCAGAGCGGTTCTGCTCAACCCAGCGTGAAAAATGAAAGCAGGGAGCACAGCGTGTTTGGCTGAGGCGAATCCAGACTTTCTTGCCTGTACGTTTGGCCTCGGAGAGCGCGTCGTTGTACTTTTTCAGTGCATCCTTTTTCGGGCCAATGTTTTTGGAAACAAATGTAGTTGCTACTTCAGTAGCTGAACCAGAATTTGTATCAACTTCAGTGCGGTCAATTTCCGAGCCATCACCATCAATCGCGACGACCAGGATTTTTCCTTTTTCAGGAACGGTCCAGTTCATAGATTCGAAAAGAGCCTTGCGTGCGGGTACCGTCTTTGCATTTTTGGCACCAACTCTCAAGATGACATAGCCGAGCAAATCGTGAGTCTTCTCTGTATCGGTAAAGTTTGAGCGAACGAATTCACGAACCGGTTCTTCGTCGTTTTCGATGATGACCAGCAATCGTATTCCGATCGCACGACAATCAGCAATTTTGTCGGCAAGAATTTCCTTTGCCGAAGCGACAGGAGTGGGTGAGCCTGGCGACGTTGTGCGGATGATCTCAGGCGGTCGGTTTTCGCCACGAGTCAGATAACGGCTACCCAGGCGTATGCCTCGCTCGCTATCCGGATTGCCAATGCTTTGTCGGCGTAGAGTTAGCTTCATTCCATAGGGCACGCCCACGATCGAGAACTTTCCTTTGGTATCGGTGGTTGCCTCGAGAGGTTCCAGGGCTTCACCGGAATAGGCGTACGGAGAGTTCTTCTTGAGTTTTGGGTTCTCAAAGTATGGCTTAAGTCGAACCCATTTGCCTTCCAGCGGTTTCCCGTTCGAATCGGTCAGTTGCCCATCAAAAGTCGCTGTCGATTCGAGTTTAATTTTCAGTCCATCTTCTGGAGCGTCAGAGATTAACTTTCCGAAGAAATGAGCATCAGGAGTTTTCACAATGGCCCCGATTGTCGCCGCAGAAATTTGTGCGCTAAACCGTCCGTCAGCAGATGCGATCGCGGACGTTTCGTCGCGAGATTCGCCGTCCATTGGATAGAGCTTCACTTCCAGTCCATCTAGCTGGACGAGTTGCCCTTCGGGCGAAAGAACTTGACCAGAAACGGTTCGTTTTCCGGGGCTCTTTCTGTGAAAAGTGATCATCGTCTTTTGGCCTTTGTTGACGTTTATTTCCTTTTCAGGTCGCCAATCCGATTCGTTTGCTCTGATCTCGAGTTCTCCTGTTCTGGCGATGGTGAAGGCCCGGCCGTTTTCGTCGGTAGTGGCCCACCATTGCGGCCCCATGCTGCCATATTGTTTTTCGCCGTCTTCCAGCCAGTGGAAGTGATGGCTCTGTCGAAGCGACAGTGTAAGATTGGACATTGGAGTTTTGTCGGGGCCAGCAGTGGCAATGATTTCGACCCGTTCGCCTTTGCTGATGTTTAGCTCAACTGCCCGAGTCTTGTTCGAATCTGGTTCAATCAAAATGCCGGTCCAGTAGTCAGAAATCCATTCGAAGTCGTTGACATGCGCGCAGTAGGTCGCGCCGGGCATGACTTCAGCGGTAAAATTTCCTGCCTGATCAGTTCGAATATCGACTATGTCAGATCGGCTTTCTTCGGGGTGTTCGAATGAACCCAGTCTTACCAGGAAGCAGTGCTGCAAGCCTTCTGGCATGTTGACCTTGCCAGTGATTTTGACTCGCTTCAGCTTTTCGTTTTGTTCCAGTCGAACGATCAACACACCGTCTTCAATCTTTTCATCTTCGACTTTACTCCATGATTTGTCGGACAGATCATCAACGTAGGCGTGAATGTGCTCCCAGTCAGGAAACCAATCTGCAACTGCTTCGCCATTTTCGTCCGTTGACAGCTTACCCTTCTCAAAAAGGGGAATGAAGTTGTAGTTTTCCTTGTCGGCAATGTTGAGTTCGAAGTCAATATTGGGCACTGGTCTATTGTTCTGGTCCACGAATCGGATTACCTGGCTTCGGCACTTGTGAAGCTGAATTTCGTGATGATCAGCAAGTGGATCGCGAACAGGCTTTCGGGAAAACATATACCCGCCAATCCGCCCATCACGAGTTCTCGCCGCCAGACGATCGAGTTTCGTTCCCATTGGAAATTGAAGGTTGGCTATGCCAGTTTCATCCGTCGTGGCAAACAGTTCGAATCCTGTAACCCAATCAGCGCCGACTTTTGCATCTGCAACTGGCTGCCCATTGTCGGTCACATTCACCGTAACTGTTCGCGATGGGGCCAGCTTGAGTGTCAGCCCGTTTTTGGCATCAGAGGTCATTTGGTCGGAGCCATTCCAGATATGCCCAATCAGTTTTCCGTCAGCGGACGTCGCCAGAGCACGCAATCCAGGTTGGTAGCCCATTTTAATTTCATACTCAAGCAGAAAATAGTTTTCCTTCGCTGTGACGGTAAAAGGATCTCTTGAGCGAGCTTTGACTTTGGCGTCTTTTGCAAATGAGCCATCCGGATTCAACACTGCCAGTCGGAATCGCAAGTATGACTTTCCGTTTTCTGTTCGATACCACTGATGGTCTGTCATGTCGAGTTGGAAGGAGTCTTTGTCTTCAGCGACTTGGCGGGTCGGCTGGATTGCGGCAACCACCAACAGCGATGGAGTTCCGATGAGCAACAAGGCGATCAGAAACAGTCGCGAAACTTTGCGAGCCAGCGGTATGGCTGAATCAAGGATCCGATCGATTCGATGTCCGATTTCGCGTCCTGAAGCCATCGGAATGCCGGGCTGCGGTTGACCGGACTGGCTCAGTGCAGCAATCTCCAGCAGGTGACGCGCGTATTCTTTGCGGCTGCCGGTGGAGATGACGGCGGCCTGATCGCATGCCAGCTCCGCCAGTTTTGACAACTGCGCTTTTGCGATCCATGCTGCCGGATTGACCCAATTCAGAATAAGGTTCAATTCCGAAACAAGACTTGCCAACCCGTCGCGCCGCTTGACGTGTGCAAACTCATGAGCAAGGACAGCTTCAAGTTTTTCATGCGACCACGAGCTCCAACAAATCGGAAGAATGACTTGATGCTTCAACCAGCCCGTGACAACAGGCGATTCAACAAGTTTGTTTTGAAGAACGGAAGTAGAGCCCGGAGTCATCCTGCGAAGCGATCGTGGCAAAGAAACCTCAGATGATCGGCACAGGATCCTGCGTACGGCAACGAGGCCGAACAGAAATCTCAATCCGAGGATCGTGGTTCCTGCCAGCCAAAGAACCAATGCCGATGTAAAAGCTGTTTTTAGTGGATCGACTTTTGATTGGGTTGCCAGTGGCTCCGGTATCAGAACAGATGTGCGTGTTGCAGCGAAGTCAGGCCGTTCTGAATTTGCCTGGTCGTTGGAAAGCAGGCTTGGGTTCGGGGCGGGGGTCGTGTTGAATGGAGTTTCAATTTCCGTCGTTGACGTATCAGCAACGTGATCGCTCCCGGTTCGGTCGTCGCTGACCTCGAGCTGTAGGTTCTGCTGATCACCGGAAGGGGAGGGGGCTTCGTTTGCTGGAAGCAACGCGACAGGTATCTGCAGGTTCGGTGCCGAGATCGCCACGACCGGTAGGGCGAGCATCGCCAGAATCAGGAATAGCCAGACTCGATGCTCAGCATGAACGTTGCTGGCTTTGCTGGAAAACCGTCGCATCGCAAAGATTAGCAGCAGTACAAGCACGAACAGCAGAAAGCTCTTGCAAAGCGTGTCCAGCATGATGGCAGCCAGGTCATTGGTTTCAAGCATTTCGAATCTCCCGTGTTATTTTTTGTTCGAGTTGCGTCGCTTCCGAGGTTTGGGTTCTGCTGGCAGATCGTCAGCATTTTCAATCTTGTCAGCAAGTTTTCGCAGTTCATCCGGTGAGATTCGCGAATCGTTGGCCATGCCCAGCAGCAGGCTTGAGAGTGACCCTTTACAGAAGCGATCTGCAATTTGTTGCACCGCGTCGGAAGCAACGTTGTCGGCATCTTTTTGGGGTTCGTACACAAAGGTTCGCCCTTGAACTGTATGTGTCAGTACCCCTTTCGCCTCCAGGCGTCGCAGCACCGTTCTGACGGTGGAGTCCTTGAGTTCGTGTTGCTTTGAAAGTGCGATTCGCACTTCTTCCGCGTTAGCAGATCCACGGCTCCAGATAACCTGCATCGCTGCGTTTTCCAGCGAACTCAGATTCGGTGTTTTGGTTTTTCGCTTACCCATTGGTTCTCCTGTCCTTTCGGTGTTACCTACCGTAACGTTACAAAATGTAACATTCAAGAGCGTTTAGCGAAAATAGTTGAAATTTGATGAGAGCTGTTTCTGGGACAGCCTAATTGACGACCAGGTGAGCCTTTTGGTCTGCGACCCGAAATGCCGCAATTGAACCGCTGTTGAACTCAATGAAGTCTTTTTCGACACCGTCAGAAAAGATCACGCCGTTGCCATCCATCTGTGAGCCGACCACCAGTTCCTGATC
>CAYUNP010000189.1:0-9852 GCA_964446085.1 uncultured Pirellulaceae bacterium | reverse complement strand
AATTTCCTGCCTGCTGCCAGACCGTAAGGTACTTTTTCCAGACCCCGCAATATCGGGTTTGCGCGAGGTCTGTTATTGGAATTGTACTTTCACGGATTGTCATGAGTACCAACGCAGCAGCTGTATCTGAATACGATCAACTCAAACAGCGAATTCACCAAAAACTGATCGGCAAGCTCGATCTTAGTAAGGTCAACGACCTCGATGGCGAAGTTTTCAAGCGCGAGATTCGCGGAATCGTCGAGCGACTTTGTGACAGTGAGCAAAATTTGCTCAACCGCAACGAACGTGATCGACTTGTCGAAGAAGTTCTCGACGAGACCTTTGGCCTCGGACCGCTTGAGATCCTGCTGAAGGATCCAAAGATCAGCGATATTCTGATCAACGGTCCCAAAAACATCTACGCTGAACGCGGCGGAAAGATGGAAAAGACCAACGTTGAATTCCGCGACAACGCTCACCTGTTGCAGATCATTGACCGTATCGTTTCCAAAGTCGGACGACGTGTTGATGAAACCTGCCCAATGGTGGATGCTCGCCTGACAGATGGTTCTCGTGTCAACGCGATTATTCCTCCGTTGGCTCTCGACGGTGCCGCGATGTCGATTCGTCGTTTTGGTTCCAACCCCTTGAAGCTGGAAGATCTTCTTAACTTCAAAGCCTTCACTCCCGAGATGGTGATGCTGCTCGAAGGAGCCATGAAGGCTCGATTGAACATTATCATTTCTGGCGGTACCGGTTCTGGTAAGACAACGCTGCTGAACACGCTTTCTGCCTTTATCTCCAACGAAGATCGTATCGTCACGATTGAAGACGCGGCCGAAATTCAGCTCCAGCAGGATCACGTAGTTCGACTGGAAACTCGCCCACCAAACATCGAGGGCAAGGGACAGGTGACAGCGACTGACCTGGTTAAAAACTGTCTTCGTATGCGTCCTGAAAGAATCATCATTGGTGAGTGTCGTGGCCCCGAAACGCTTGACATGCTTCAGGCGATGAACACAGGTCACGAAGGCTCACTCACCACGACGCACGCCAACACGCCACGTGACTGCATCGCCCGTATGGAAACCATGATCATGATGGGTGGGTTTGACTTGCCGATCAAGGCCATGCGTACACAGATCGCCAGTGCCGTTGACTTGATTGTTCAGGCCAACCGTCTGCAAGGCGGACCGCGAAAGATCACTGCGATCACTGAAGTATGCGGCATGGAGAACGACACGATCATCATGCAGGACATCTTCAAGTTTGAGAAACAGGGTGTTGATGAAAACGGCCGAGCAAAAGGTCGCTTCCTCAGTACCGGAGTACGTCCAAAGTGTATGGAGAAACTGGAGCAAATGGGCATCAAATTGCCTGCCAGTATTTTCCGTGAACGCGTCATGATGGAAGACTAGGGGTCGCTCACTCGAAAGAACGACCAAGAGAGAATGGATGGCTTTACGGCCACAAATTAAACCCTGAGACAAAGAGCCGGTTCCCTCCGGCGAAGGTCAAAACTGCAGGAAACCACAATGGGAATTTACATCATCATTGGCTTGATCACGCTGGGAGTCGCCGGCGCGATCTTCGCGGTGTCACTCATCTTTATGGGAGACAACGAAAAGCTTGACGATCGACTGGCCAGCCTGACACGAAACGGTGGACGGGGGGCTGCCAGCGCGGTTGCCGAAGGTCCGCAAAGTTCGATCCTGCGATCGCCACTGGAAGAGGCACCCAACGCAATCGAGTCGATTTTCAAGTCGTTGATCAAAACGTTCAACCTGCGAAAATTCATCGAACAATCGGGGGTTGAACTCAGCGTCGCAAATTTCCTGATGATGACCATCGGAATCCTTGTTGGTATTACGGTTTTGTGTGCCGTCTTCCTGCCTACCAGTCTCATTTGGGCAGCTCCTCTTGCTGGCGGTTTGCTGGCGACCATGCCATACGGCTACGTCTGGTTCAAACGAGGTCGACGACTTAAAAAGTTCGCCAGCCAACTGCCTCAGGCATTGGACTTGATGTCTCAAGCGATGCGAGCCGGCCAGAGTTTGCCTGCGGGTATTCAGTTGGTGGGACAACAGGTTTCTGAACCGCTCGGTCCTGAGTTTCATACCGCTTACGAGCAACAGAACCTCGGTTCGACAATCGTCGACAGCCTCGAGCAGATGTGTGACCGGATTCCTGACCTCGACCTTCGATTCTTTGCCACTGCTGTGATGCTTCAGCGGCAAACAGGTGGTGACCTTGCAGAAATTCTCGACAAGATCGGAAAACTGATCCGCGAGCGAATGCAGATCAAGGGAATGATTCAGGCACTCACGGGTGAAGGTCGAATTTCCGGTTCGGTACTCCTGGCGATGCCACCGATCCTGTTCCTGGTCATGTTGAAGTTGAACTACAAATACGTCATCAAACTCTTCGAAGAGCCAATGGGGCACCAGATGTTGGCCGTCGCGATCGTTATGCAGGTCGTTGGCGCTCTTTGGATCAAGAAAATCATTAACATTAAAGTATAGGCGAAGCTCATGATTATTTTGGCAGTTTCGATGGGCTACGTGACGCCGATTGCAATTTTCGTTGCGATCGCAGTCGGTTTGTGGCTCGTTTTCGACACCTTTTTTAATGGCGAAACTCGAAGTGAATCACGTCTCGACCAGATGCGTCGACGTGCTCGCGGCGAAGTCGCTGAAGAACCGGAGGAAAACAGCACGCGAGACGGAATCAACGCGTTGTTGACCAAGGCCAGTCCGACGCTTTCGAGCGCAATTCAGCCCAAGAACGAAAAAGACGTCAACAAGATGAAAGTGAAGCTCGATTCTGCGGGCTTCCGATCTGACAACGCAGTCGAGATGTTTCTCTCGTTACAGGTGCTTAGCGGTTTGTTCGGTCTGTTCATGGGCGGGATCGGATCGGTGATCGCCAAAGGATTTTCAACAACTGCGATCTTGTACGCTTTTGGAATCGCTTTGTTGTTCTTTTTGTTGCCCGGTTTGATCCTTGGCATGATTGCCAAAAAACGCAAAGAAAAGATCTTCCTTGGTCTGCCTGATGCACTCGACTTGATGGTTGTCTGTGTCGAAGCCGGTCTCGGACAGGATCAGGCGTTGCGGAAAGTTTCAGAAGAGCTCGATAAAGCCCATCCAGTCATTGCGGGTGAGTTTAATCAGTGTAATCACCAGTTGCAGATGGGTAAGACACGTGAAGACGTGTTGCGGGACCTGTCTGACCGAAATGACGTGGAAGACTTGAAGACGTTAGCCAACGTTTTGATTCAGGTTGATCGATTCGGTACCAGCGTAGGTAAAGCTCTCCGTACACAAAGTGATGCGATGCGTGTTCGCCGCAGGCAGATTGCCGAAGAGAAAGCTTCAAAGACCGCGGTGGCTTTGATTTTCCCTCTGGTTCTTTGCATCTTCCCGGGTATTTTCGTGGTACTCGTTGGTCCTGCCGCGATCACCATGGTGCAGGAACTGTTGCCAACGATGAATCCAAATTAATGATCGACGTTACTGACGATCAAATCAAGCGTGGCATTTGTCCACGCTTTTTTTATGCGCTCACCAAACTGAACCTGTGTGGATGCTGTTTGTCCATGGTAGAAATGTTGCACAATACAAGGAGGAAACCATGAGCCAGATTATGGTCGATATTGAATCCGACGGTCCCATTCCAGGTGACTACTCAATGATCTGCTTTGGCGCCGTTATTGTTGAACCGTCGCTTGAGAAGACTTTCTACGGACAACTCAAGCCTATCTCCGGGAACTTCATCCCGGAAGCGTTGGCTGTCAGTGGGTTTAGTCGAACAGACACCGAATCCTTCGATGACCCAACCGAAGTGATGACTCGGTTTGGAGCCTGGATTACTGAAAACAGTAATGGGCGTCCATTCTTTATCTCGGACAACAACGGCTTTGATTGGCAGTTTATCAATTGGTACTTCCATCACTTTACGGGTGCCAATCCGTTCGGTCATTCTTCCGCAAACCTTGGCTCGATGTACAAGGGGATGGTGAAAGACACATTCAGGAACTTCAAGCACCTGCGCAAGACTGCTCATACACACCATCCCGTCGATGACGCAAAGGGAAACGCAGAAGCCTTGTTGCAAATGAAAGCAGATGGTCTAAAAATCAGTTTGAAGTAAACAAGCCATGAACTGATGTATCCAGCCAATCAAAATGACCGAAGATCAACTTGCCGAACAACTCGCCAAAACGGTTCGAGTGCGGAAAACTGAAAAGGTAATGTGTGAAGTCGAGGCACATCAAAGTGTTCCCGACGAGATTGCAGCCCGAAATCAACAGCTCATCCTGGATGCGATCAAAACGGCTGGCTGGGCTCCGTTTCACTACCCGAGAAATGTGGATGGCATTGCAGAGCCCTGGCGCGTTCATGTTCTGTGGCATGAAGAAGCCGGAAAGGCAGCTGCGCATCTGCGAGACGGACTTGGCGTTACGTCGAAAGAGCCCCGGCTTGCGGCAGGCTGCAATGCGTTGTTGGTCGTGACCTGGTTGCCTGAGTTTTATGATGAAGACAGTCAGAATAATTCGAAGCTGGCACGAGAAGATCAAGTCAAACGCGATGAGGAGCATTTGGCTGCTACTTCAGCGATGGTTCAGAATCTTTTGCTGTTACTGACTGCTCACGAGATGGGCACGTACTGGTCCAGCGGTGGAAAGTTTCGAGACCCGGAGATGTTTGAGTTTTTGGGGGTGCCGCAGAATGAGCGCTTTCTCGCAGGTTTGTTTGTTGAGTATCCTGAAATGAAGAACGAATCAAAGGAACGTAAAGCTGGCGCACATCGTGAAAAGCGGTGCGAAGACTGGATTCGTGAAGTGAACGTCAATTGAATTTGTTAACGTTTGTTAATGATTGACTCCCTTCACAAGAATAATAGCGCACGTGTTGCGCTTCAGTTTCCCTGGTAGCGACTCAGCAGGAACCGACTGTCCCGATTTGATGTTGAAAAAAACCGCTCAAGAGAGCAGTCCAAGCGCAGACAGCTGTGCAATTGCTGGCAGCCGAACAATCGAAATAAATTGTATCTTCTAACAATCGTGACTTTTCTGTGACTTTACGGGTTGTTAAACTCGACCTGAACTTAGGTGGGGACAGATCCATCAGCTGTTCAATTTTTGGCCGAGTTTTTCAATCGTTGCCGAATTCAGCGATCTACATCTTGCAGCAGGAGCATTTCAAATGTCATTATCAAAGATTTTCGTGGTTCTCATCCTTGGGATTTCGGTGTTTTGTAGCTCTGTTGAAGCAGAGATCGTAACGACGCTCGATTTTCGAAGTGGCGGTGAGGTTGGCGCAGCTTTCGATATGGGGACTGTGGTTGGAACGCCGGTATCGGCCAACATTACTGCCATTCCGGGGCTTACCATCACGGCATTGGGCGCCGCGACGGATACGACGGCGGTCCTGAATGCGACAGCGGACCGGTTTGGTATCAACTCGGCTGGAGCTGATGACTCCGATGGATTCGAAACCAACTTTGGCGAATCGATTACGTTCACTTTCAATCAGGATGTTACGATTCTTGATATCGAATTCGAGGATGTCGATGATAGTGCCGACTCGACAGACGTTATTGAATTCGGCGGAGTCTCCCTGCCCGGAACCGATTTAGGGAGCGGTGACACGTTCACTTTTTCTCCACCGTTGTTCTTTGCAGCTGGTGCTCCAGTCCTGCTGCAAGAGATTAGTGGTAACGGGTTTGCACTTCAATCTTTTACCATCGAGGTATCTGCAGTTCCAGAACCGGGTTCACTTGCCTTGTTTGGCTTGGGTAGCGTGCTGGTGATGGCGCGTCGTCGACGTCGCTAAAACAAAACAACCAACAGCTGCAATTCACATAGTTTGTACGCCCCTGAAAGAGATCCTTTCAGGGGTGTATTTTTTTAACGCGAGAGTTGGATCCAAACGTAAACCAGCTATGTGGCTGCGGCGTCTCGGCTCAGTTCTGCACGAATCTCCTGACCAGAAATTGCTCTAACGACGAAGCAGAGGCTTTGCGTAAAACCATGAATGCGCTGGAATTGATCTTCTCACGATCTTCCATGTAGTCAAAAGAACTGCCTTTGGTGATTTACTGGTAACGCTCATCGAGTGTTACATTCAATGTCTCGCCAGGCCAATCGGCGTCAGCACGCGCATGCCTGGAACAGATCCGACGTTGCTGATTGACAGCCATAAGTTATCCATAGCGCTTTCGAATCATGTTCATCACAAATTATGTTCATCATGCAAATCCTGTTAAAAAACGCCTGCTGTAAACTCGACAAAGGGCACAGGATTAGTGATTTACAACGATTCTTGCTTGTTTTGAAAAGCACCTCACTCATGTTTTGCGGGGAATTTTGCCAAGAATTGGCTTTCTTCGACGAACTGGTAATGAATACAACGCATACCTAAGTGAAAGAGGCAGGCCGCGACAATCGCAATATCAATTCGATGGCTGTCGCTGTAATATGAAGAACGAGAACGCTAATGTTACGAATTCCATTTCGAAGGGATACTCGATAACGATGGATGGGAACGATGCGGATGAAAAACTGGCGACAGAAAACGATGCTGACTCGATTACTGTAAGCCCAGCCGTTGAAGCAGCTGATGCTTTGGCCAAACCAATGTTTTGCCTGTCACTGTTGTTTCTTGTTTTGTTGGCAGGGCTGGTTGTCACGTGGGTCGACGTTCTTCCTGATCCCGTGAACGAAAATTTGACAGTCGCGACGGCGGGCACTGTGGGAACGTCAGACGCTGACGCCATGTCTGACTTCTGGCAACACCCTGCCCTGCAAACGGGCTATCTTCTTTTATGGGCACTACTGGCGATATGGCCGCTGTTCCTGATCGAACCACTGTATGTTCGCTGGTTGGCAAAAGACCATCCAGGCAGTTGGAAAAACAGGTATGGTTTCGACTGGTTTTGCGTCGCCTGCCCACCATTGCGGTTGGGTAAATCGATCCCTGCCAGGAACGGTGAAATCTGGTTGCCGAGGCTGGGTTGGCACCCACCAGGCAAACCCCTGCACAAAGCACTGGAACGCATCTTCAGCAAACCAATGCTGATCATTGCTTTATTGATCCTCCCTGTCCTGCTTATCGAGTTTCGTTACCAGGAATTGCTGCAATCAACACTGTGGCTAAAGCTGCTGTTGAGCGTCAGCATGGGATTGATCTGGTGTGCCTTTACGTGCGAGTTCATCCTGATGGTAAGCTCGACCAAAAAGAAACTGGCCTACGTCAAAAAGAACTGGATCGACCTGGCGATCATCCTGTTGCCACTGGTTTCCTTCCTACGATCACTGCGGATTTTCCGTGCGGCGAAACTGGCTCGATTCGCAAAAATCCAGCAGCTAACAAAGATGGGACGCATCTATCGCATGCGTGGCCTGCTTGCGAAAACGATTCGCGCGTTTCTGGTTCTGGAACTTGTCCATCGAATCTTCAAAACTTCCCCCGAGAAACGACTTGAGAAATTGATGGCTCAAGTTGAAGACAAACAGGACGAGTTACGAGAACTCCAACAACGCGTCGCGTCAGTTCGTGCTGAGCTGGAATCCCAGCAATCAGACATCACAACGACGGAACTTGCCAGCGAATCATCGCTGAATCCGACAGCCCTGGCAAACGCTGAAGTTTGCAAAAAGCGAGCCTGATTGAGCAGGTATCTGCGTGCAGGAAAATTCCTGGAGGTGTCAGAGCTGACTTGAATGTCAATTTGGCTTTAACGAGCCACTACACCGAGTGGAATTCAACGGATTCAACCTCCTTTACATTGACGCGCAGAAACGCCGGACACGCAATCCGCTCTTCGTCGTACATATTGCGAATCAGAATGGAAAAATGATGTGGCGCGGGTTCACCATCGCTTGAAAAACTGGCACCGGTCGTAACAAGCGGTATTTTCACCAGTGAATTGCCTTCGAAGTCGACGGCAAACTGTTTGACTTGTCCGCCACCGAAAACCCGGGAAAGCGAATCCGGCAGACAAACGTCAAGGTAGTCACCGAACTGGTATCCGTCAGTCAGTTCCACTTGCAATTCAACCGGATCACCAATTCTAAAATTCATCTCATGTCGTCCGCGCCGATTTTGGGCTTACTTGCCAATCAACCAGATCACGAAAGAAACTGGCGCCGCGAACACGAGCGAGTCAATCACATCCAACACGCCGCCCAAACCGGGCAACCAGCTGCTGGAGTCCTTGATCTGTGCATCCCGTTTAAGCAACGACTCTGCCAGGTCCCCAACCATTCCGGCCAGTGTGACGGCGAGTCCATATACCAGAAACCACCACCACGGCTTGGGCACTGTCACTTTGATAATCAACGGGCAAACGAGAAAAACGACAATCGCCGCGCCTGCGATGCCGCCAACAATGGCTCCAACGGCGCCTTCAACCGTTTTGTTGGGGCTGAGCTTGGGCGCGATCTTCCGCGACCCCATCGACTTGCCGACAAAGTAAGCAACCGCGTCTGACAACTTCACCGTCGTGATCACCAAAACGATCGCTCCCACGCCAAGTTTGTTGTCACCCAAAATCTGACGATGCGACAGCACAAACCCAAACAACATCGCGATGTAAACGAAGGCCAATGCACTCTTGGCAATCCGTGTCGCCACATCTCCACGTCGGGACTCTTGTGTTGATGAATCGGGATCGAAGGTCAGCATCTCGTAAACGAACGCGATCAGAACCGCCGCACCGATGCCAGACAAAACCCAACCGAGCTTTCCAATGGGACAATCAGCAGGATAGGCTCTCCACATCACTGGAATATGCGACATGCTAACCATCACGGCGGCGCCCAGCATCATCAACCAGGATGGATGGCAACCGGTGCCCTTCCACAAGCGATGAAATTCATCCGCTGCAGCTGTTGAAATGATCACGCACAGCGCCGCCAACAGCAAACCGGGTCGCCCCAACGAGCCGGCTTGTCCCAAAGTAAAATCCGCCCACAGCAGCAAGATCATCGTCGTGATCAGAACTGCGGCAGAAGCCAAGCGACGACCTAACACGATGGCTCCTGTTGATCCGTTTTCTCTTCGGCGTTTCGATTCAAACCGCCGAATCGACGTTTCCGTTTCGAGTAGTCCATGATCGCGGTTCGCAAGTCTTCAGCATCGAACTCGGGCCAGTACTTTTGTGTCACCCAGAGTTCTGCATAACTCAATTGCCAAAGGAGGTAGTTGCTGATTCGCATTTCGCCGGCAGTTCGCACCATCAGATCCGGATCACTCATTCCGGCAGTGTAAAGATGCTCGGAGACCATTTGTTCGTCGATCGAATCGACTTCGAGTCCCTCTTCTTTGACTCGTTGGCTGATACTGCGAATGGCATCGACGATTTCCGCTCGGCCTCCGTAGTTGATCGCCAGGCATAACAACGTGCCTGTGTTGTTGGCCGTCAGTTCAATACTCCGATCCATTTCAACTTGCACATCCTCGGGAATGCGTTCCCGACGTCCAATGATCTTCAGCCGGATATTGTTCCTGGTTAGCGTTTCTCGCTCATTGACCAGATATTGGGTCAGCAAATGCATCAGAAACTCAAGCTCCAACTCTGGACGTTTCCAGTTCTCACTGGAGAGACAGTACAGCGTCAGTTGCTCAATCCCAAGCCTGGCACATTCTTCGGTCATCGCGCGAACGGTCTCGGCACCTTGCTGGTGTCCTTTGATGCGAGGTTGCGATCGTTCCTGAGCCCATCTTCCATTGCCATCCATGATCATGGCGATGTGGCGTGGACGTTTCTCTTCCGGGATTCCGGACCAGAATTCGTTTTCGGTTTCAGTCGAAGACATGGAGACTGCAAAAAAATGGCAAACAATGAGCCTACTTTTTATCAAAC
>CAYUNP010000188.1:0-9881 GCA_964446085.1 uncultured Pirellulaceae bacterium | reverse complement strand
CACTTTTTCATAACCCGACGCGTGAGCGAGGGATCGACAACCATTGATCAATCGCTCACGCGTCGGGTTGTGATGGGCGCCCACTGGATTGAAACCGATTACTCAAACGCTTCGGGAAAATACTTCCTCGCCGACTCCAATGGCTTCGCGGCCACCATGCCCAGCCCACAAATCGATCCTTCTTCCATTTCCCATCCGACATCCTCCGCGTGTTCCAAAGCCACGGTATCGCCGATCTGAATAAACTTGTCCGTTTGCCGACGCAGATAACGAGTCCCGATGCGACAGGGCGCACACTGTCCACAGCTTTCGCGTTCGAAGAAATCCAGTTGCCACTTTGCCGCCATCGCCATATTCACTGTGTCGTTGATCACAACCACTCCAGCACTGCCCATCATCGACCCGGCATCTGCAAGGTTCTTGTAGTCCAAAGGAAGATCACGCTGTGCGATCGGCAAAAACCCACTCGACGCGCCGCCCGGCGAAAACGCGATCGGATTACCAAGGTATCCACCAGCCACTTCAACCAGTTCATCCAGCGTCACGCCCAGCGGCAATTCAAAAACGCCAGGCTTGTTAACATGCCCCGAGATACAATACAGCTTGGAACCCGCTTCAGTTTTACCAAGCGACTTGAACCACTCGCCGCCGCGATGAATGATCGCAGGTACACAAGCAATCGTCTCAACGTTGTGAATCAGCGAAGGCTTGCCGCGAAAGCCAGCCTCGGTAGGGTAGGGCGGTTTCAATCGCGGCATCCCGCGTCGCCCCTCCATCGACTCAAGCATCGCCGTCTCTTCGCCACAAATGTACGCGCCGTGGCCTTTTACAATTTCGATTTCAAAATCCGACAGCTGAGCATCCTTCACCTCCGCGATCGCTTTCTCCAAAGCGCGATACTCGTTGGTGTACTCACCGCGGATGTAGATGTAGATTGAATTCGTTCCGATCGTCGCCGCTGCGATCGCCAGCCCTTCAAGGATTTTGTGTGGCTGTCGCAAAATGGTTTCGCGATCCTTGAACGTTCCTGGCTCAGCTTCATCCGCGTTGCAAATCACATAGCGTTCTTTTTCAACCTGTCCGTTAACAGAAGACCACTTGAAGTGAGCCGGAAATCCGGCACCGCCACGCCCCTGAAGTCCTGACTCCTTCAACTGTTCGATAACCGAATCCGAGCCCAACTGTCGAGCCTTCGCCAACGCCGAATAGCTCAAGTCGACTGGTCCGGCAAGATTCATCGCCAGTTCATCATCTGCTGGCGTGATCGTCGTCGTGACTTCTGCGTAGGTCACCAACTCCATTTCTTCGTCAAGTGTCGCCGGAGCAAGGTCACACTGACCAAGACAACTGACTCGTTCACAATCTTTTCCTGCCGAAGTAATTTGATCAGCAATCCGATCGGCACCCATCATCTGGCACGTCAAGCCATCACAAACGCGAACCCGTTTCCCGGGGCGGTCGATCAAGGTATAAAACATACCGGCACCCCAAATGTCAGCTTCGGGAACTCCGGTTTCGGCAGCAACCTTGCGAACCGATTCCTCCGTCACGCCTCCTTCATGCTCAAGCAACTCCAGAATTTTTTCGCGCTTCGCGTGTGGGACTTGCACTTCGATTCTCCATGACTGTCATCTGATTCGTAACAGCGGCGTCCAGCTGTCGCTGTTAATCCAATATACCAACTATCGACTTCGCAACCTTTCAAGTTTGCCGCAATTGACTGAATGAATAGCCACATTTCCAACTATCAGCGAATTGTCATCAAAATCGGTTCTTCTCTGATTGTAGATCCAGACACCGGTTTACGAAAACCCTGGCTCGACAGCCTGCTTGAAGACGTTGCAAATCTGGCTGAACAGGGCAAAGAAGTTCTGGTCGTTTCCTCGGGCGCAATCGCTCTTGGTCGTCGTGAGTTACTCAACAAGCAGATTCAACTTCGCGATGGTTTTTTGAAGCTGGAAGAAAATCAGGCCGCTGCTGCCATCGGACAGATCGCTCTCTCACAGATCTTTAGCGAAACCCTAAAAGCTCACTCGCTCGTCGCCGCACAGATACTGCTGACCATTGGCGACACAGAACAACGTCGCAGGTATCTGAATGCTCGCAACACGATAGCGACAGCGCTTTCATGGAACGCCATTCCGATCATTAACGAAAACGACTCCGTTGCGACATCGGAAATTCGCTACGGAGACAACGATCGACTGGCAGCTCGTGTGGCAACGATGTGCAGCGCGGATTTGCTGGTGCTGTTTTCCGACATCGATGGACTTTATGATGCACCGCCTACTGTGAATCCAGCTGCAAAACTGATTCCCCGCGTCACCTCGATCGACGCCAACATCGAATCAATGGCTGGCGAAGCCGCATCCGTTCATTCGCGTGGCGGCATGAAGACAAAAATTGATGCCGCCCGAATTGCAACTTCGGCAGGCACGGCGATGGTGATTGCATCCGGAAAACACCAGCATCCGATTCGCAAACTTTCGGAATCTGGTGTCGGCACATGGTTCGACCCAAACCCGAATTCGATCAGTGATCGCAAGAAGTGGATTGCTGGTGGGCTGGACATCAGTGGTGAAATCACAATCGATGCCGGAGCATTGATTGCACTTGAAGGCGGCAAGAGTCTTTTGCCTGCCGGAGTCATCAAAATCGATGGCGAATTTCAACGCGGGGACACGGTCGCAATTCTCGGCCCCAACGGCCACGCAATCGCCCGAGGCCTGGCCGAGTATGACAGTACTGATGCGATGTCGATTGTTGGCAAGAAGAGCGCTGAAATTTCACAGCAACTTGGCCCCAGCGCCCGAAGCGCACTCGTACACCGTGACAACCTTGTTTTGGAATCGTAGCTGCCGATTCGCTTGCAATCAGTTACGCAAAATCTTCTGACAGCCCCTCAATCGGTGAAAGGCCAACCCATCTCAAGAAAGTCAATTTCTCGTGTCGGGAGAAGTCAATTTCTAACGGTAACCTCAGTAGAGGAATCCGCGATGATGCGCTTCCGAGGGGTAACTCAATTTTGAGAATTGAGAGGTTGATACCTCACAAATTTCAGTTGTCATGATTCTCAAAACCCCGGTTTCTGAAAGTACTGCGACTCTCGGAGTCGACTTTACCGGGAAAACGACTCGGAGAGTCGTGCTACTTTGGTTTTGAAACCGGCTCCAGGGAGAAGCCTTAAGATGTCGCTTTGGATTGCTCGCTTCCAATGCTTTCGGTCAAGGAGGATTGGTGTACGATGGGTCTCGTTGCAATTAAAAGGTGGAGCAATCGATTTCGGTGATCAATCGACTTCGATTTCGGCAATAATATCCTTTGTCTGAGAAGCAAACAAAAGACAGGCAAACAAACCGGAGCCATTGGAAATGCTGGACTTTGTTGGAAAAGGAAAGTCACACAACTGCAACGGAACGACACGGCGAGATTTCCTGCAAGTCGGAACGCTGGGTGCGATCGGACTGACGTTGCCGCACTTGATGGCTGCGGAAGCCGCGGCGCAAATGACCCGCGAACAATCGCATAAGGATCCACACAACGATCGATCAGCGATCATGATTTTTAATCTCGGTGCGCCGAGCAACATTGATCTCTGGGACATGAAGCCCAATGCTCCACGGGAGATTCGCGGTCCGTTCAAGCCGATCACAACGAACAATGATACGTTTCAGGTTTCGGAGCTTCTTCCTGAGCACGCCAGGATCGCGGACAAGTTTTCGCTGGTTCGGTCATGTCATCACCTGGGCGCCGCGGTTCATGATGCGGGTTGGCAAGTCATGCAGACGGGACGTGTGTTTCAAGGCGGTGTTGAGACGCCGCACGCCGGTTCCGTTTTGGAATATCTGAGAGGAAGAAAAACTGATCTTCCGGCTCATGTGCTGTTGCCGCAAAAGATGGGTCGTGGCGGCGGCAACATGCCTAGCGGCCAGGCGGGCGGGTTCCTTGGTAAGAAGTTTGATCCGTTTGAGTTGTCGGCTGATCCGTCCAAGAAAGATTTCAAGGTTCCCGACCTGTTGCCTCCGGAGCAAATCGGAACGGCTCGTTTGCAGCGCCGCCGCAAAATGCGAGACATCGTTGATCAAACGGTTCGCGATTTTGAGGCCAGCGAAAATGCTCGCATGATGCAAGAAAACTTTCACGCAGCTTATCGATTGATGACCAGTAAACAGGCTCGCGAAGCGTTCGACTTGGGCAAGGAATCGACCAAGGTTCGCGAAAAGTACGGCATGAATCGTTTCGGTCAATGTTGTTTGCTGGCGCGGCGGTTGATTGAAGCTGGCGTTCGCTTTGTGACGATCAACACTTTCCTGACCGTGTTCGGTGAGATCACGTGGGATATTCATGGTTCCAAGCCGTTCACTTCGATCGAAGGGATGAAGAACAAAGTTTGCCCGATGTACGACAAAGCTTACGCGGCATTGATTACCGAGTTGGACGAACGTGGGCTGTTGGAGAAAACGCTGGTTTGCAATCTTGCTGAGTTCGGTCGTACGCCGCGGGTAAATCCTGCTGGTGGGCGAGACCATTGGCCGCAGTGCTTTAGCGTTTACTTTGCCGGAGGAGGAGTGCAGGGTGGTCGCGTGATTGGCAGCAGCGATCCAATCGGTGCTGTGCCCGCGGATGATCCCTATCAGCCAAAAGATATCGTCGCCACGATTTTCAAAAGCCTGGAGTTGGAGTTGGAAACGGAACTGCCAGGTCCAGGCGGGCGACCGTTTCCGATCGTGGACTACGGGGCAAAAGCGATCAAAGGCCTGTTTTAAACAAATACAGGACGACGCGTGAGCGAGTATGCCGGCGAGACTCACTCGTATGCGGTACGGGTTTGTATTGGTACAAAATCATGAAGCACATTCTGACCATTCTAATTTTGATGTTGGCAAACGTTTGCGTTGCGCAGGATCGTAATTCCGATTCGGTAAGTTTCCGTAACGACGTGCTTCCTGTGCTCTCAAAGATGGGCTGCAACTCAGGTGCCTGTCACGGAGCACTCGCTGGCAAAGGCGGCTTCCGCCTTTCGCTTCATGGTTACGATCCGAAAAGCGACCATTTCAATACGACTCGCGAGGCGCGAGGTCGTCGGCTGGAGATGTCTGATCCCGGTCGCAGTCTTCTGCTGACCAAACCGACTGGCGTTGTGCCGCATAAAGGCGGAGTTCGTTTTGCGGAAGATTCAGAGTCCTACAGGATTTTGCAAGCATGGATCGCCGAAGGCGCAAACGCTCCTGTTGATGCGGATCCTGATGTTGTCAGCGTTGAGGTCGAACCGGGATCCTCGACCGTCAGCAAAGGCAATACGAAAGACCTGAAAGTCATCGCCTGTTTTTCCGATGGAGAAAAGCGGGATGTGACTCAATGGGCCAAATTCACTTCCGCCAACGGCGCGGTGACGGAAGTGGATCAGCAAGGGAAAGTTTCCGTCATCGGACACGGAGAGAGCGCCGTCACGGCATGGTATTCCAGCAAAATTGGTATCGCCCGAATCACTTCGCCGTTTCCAAACAAGGTCGATGCAGAGCTGTTTGCTTCATCGCCAAAAGTGAACTTCATTGACGAACTGGTTTTGGAGCAACTCCAACTTCTAAATTTGCCTCCTTCTCCGATGGCTTCGGAAGAAGTGTTTCTGCGGCGAGTCTTTCTGGACACGATTGGCAAGCTGCCGACAATTGAGGAGCGAGATGCTTTCCTCTCAAACGATGCTAAAGACAAACGGTCGACGCTGATTGATGAGCTCTTACAACGACCGGAGTTCGTGGACTACTGGACCTATCAGTGGTCGGATCTGTTGCTGATCAACGGAACGCGGTTACGCCCCAAGGCAGTGGAAGCCTTTTACAAATGGATTCGAAAAAACGTTGAGGAAAACAAACCATGGGATGAGTTCGTTCGCGAGGTCCTGACGGCCAAAGGTAGTAGCATTGAAAACGGGGCCACGAACTTTTTCGCCCTTCATCAGGATCCTGAAAACATGGCCGAAAACGCGAGTCAGGCGTTTCTCGGTTTGTCGATCGCGTGTGCAAAGTGTCACAATCATCCGTTGGAAAAGTGGACCAACGATCAGTACTACGCGTTTGCGAATTTGTTTTCGCGAGTACGTGCCAAAGGTTGGGGCGGAGATGCGCGATTCGGTAACGGTGTGCGAACGCTGTTCCTGGCCAGCACTGGTGAGCTGATTCAACCGATCACGGGCAAGCCGCAACTGCCAACGCCGCTCGATGGAGAGCCAGTCGATTTCGCCTGGTCGGGTGATCGCCGCGAACCGTTGGCAAAATGGATGACGGCTCCTGAGAATCCCTATTTCGCGCGTTCGATCACGAATCGAGTCTGGTCGCGATTCTTTGCCGTTGGTTTGGTTGAAGACGTGGACGACTTGCGAGTCTCCAATCCAGCCAGCAATGAGAAATTACTTTCTGCAGCAGCCGACTATCTGATTGAAAAGGAATTTGATCTGAAAGAACTGATGCGAGCGATCCTCAATTCGGCAACCTATCAGCGAAGCAGCGAAACAACGCCGGGGAATGAAACTGAAAAACGATTTTACTCGCGATACTATCCACGACGTTTGATGGCGGAAGTGTTGCTCGATGCGGTTTCGGATGTGACGGACGTGCCAACGAAGTTTACGCAGATTTTGCTTCCGGGCGCTGGCGTCAAAGAAATTGAAACGCCGTATCCCGAAGGCACACGCGCCATCCAGTTGTATGATTCGGCGGTCAAGTCACGATTCCTGAAAACGTTCGGGCGCAACGATCGTGAGATTACTTGCGAGTGTCAGCGAACTGACGAACCGAGCATGGTTCAGGTTTTGCATATTGCCAATGGCGATACGCTCAACGCAAAACTTGAAACGAAAGACAATCGAGTCGACAAGTTGATGGCTGAGTTGGAGGACGACAAAACGCTGATTCGCCGGGCCTACATGATGACTTTGTTGCGAAACCCAACGGACGACGAATCGGAGAAGCTACTTGCAACGATGCAGGAAGCTGATGGGTCGAAACGCCGCGAGTTGGTGGAAGATCTGTTCTGGAGCTTGATGAGTAGTCGAGAATTTCTGTTTAACCATTGATCCAATGAAAAACATCTTCGTTTTGATTTGCTTTTTGTTTGCGGCGTCCGTGTCGTGGGCTCAGGATGCGTCCACGCCGATCGATTTTGATACTCAGGTTGCGCCCATTTTCAAGAAACATTGCTCCAGTTGTCACAACGACGAAGAAGCTGAAAGTGACTTTAACGTTTCGTCTGTCGCAAAGATGTTGGAGAGCGAAACGGCAATCGAAGTTGGTGACGGTGCCGCCAGCCACATCGTCGAACTAATGCGAGGTGCCGCAGAACCGCTCATGCCTCCAGAAGACGAATTCGAACGCGTGCCGGAAAATGAAATTGCAATCATTGAGAAATGGATCAATGAAGGAGCAAAGCCCTCCACAACAGACGCGAAAACGGCGCTGTCGATCGGATCGCCAAAGTGGAAAGCCAAATCGAAAGTCAGTCCTTCGATCCTTGCGGCAGACTGGTCACCCAACGGACGCCTGATCGCGATCGCTCAGTTCGGATCGGTGAAATTGCTCGACGCCGATACGCTGAAGCTTAAACATGAGTTTGGATCGCTGCCCGGGAAAGTAAACTCTGTGCAGTTTTCTGCTGACAGCAGTCGCTTGATTGCTGGAACAGGAATCGGCGGAGTCGCCGGACGAGCTTTCATTTGGAACGTGGATTCATTCGAACAGCTGGCTCAATTTGACGGGCACAATGACATCATGTACGCCGCCGTGATCAGCCCTGATGGCAAGTTGGTTGCAACAAGTGCTTACGATAAGACGATTTTGATTTGGGATGTCGATACAGGTAAGGGGCTGCGTAAACTGAAAGGGCATAACAGCGCCGTCTATGATTTGGAGTTCAGTCCGGACTCAAAAAACCTCGTCAGTGCAAGCGACGATCAGACCATCAAGGTTTGGCATGTCGCCACCGGCGAGCGTCTCGATACGCTTGGTCAACCATTAAAAGAACAGTTCACAACATCGGTCAGCCCAGACGGTCAACTGGTTGTTGGCGGTGGTCGAGACAGTCGTCTGCGGGTTTGGAAACTTACGTCGACCGATTCGCCCGCAATCAATCCGATTTTGTTTTCACGATTCGCGCATGAAAGCTCCATCGTTCGCTTGGAATTTTCTGCAGATGGATCACTTTTGTTTTCGGCAGCAGAAGACAGGACGATCAAAGTTTGGGAGACCGAAACATTCTTGCAAGTTGGACTTATCGATTCGCAGCCTGAGATTTGCAGTGCGATTTCAGTTTCTCCTGATGCAAAGACGATTTTTGTTGGTCGGCTCGATGGTTCGATGGAGCGATTGAGCGTTCCCGCCAGAACGAATGCGGTTGCCTCGGCTGAACCGGTCGCAGCGCGCGAAGCACACAAGAAAGAGGTCACTGATACAGCAAGCGTTACTGAAATGGAGCCTAACAATGGCTCAGAAGAGGCTCATAAAGTTTCTTTGCCCGCAAACGTGAAAGGAACGATCGCGAAACTGGAGTCCGGAACTGACGCAGACATCTTTCAATTTTCCGCGACCGCCGGTCAAGCGTTGATGGTCGAAGCTCGAGCCAGTGACAAGTCGCCAGTGGACACTCGCATCGAAATCCTGCACAGCGATGGCACTCCGGTTCCGCAAGTTGTGCTTCGAGCGGTTCGAGATTCGTATCTGACTTTCCGGGGCAAAGATTCCGATACGAGCGACGACTTTCGTGTCCACAACTGGGAAGAAATGAAGCTGAATGAATTCCTCTACGCCAACGGCGAAGTCAACAAGCTGTTTCTCCATCCTCGCGGTCCGGATTCCGGGTTCCGCGTCTATCCAGGGACAGGAAAGCGATTCGGCTACTTCGGAACGACTGCGATGTCTCACGCGCTGCAGGAACCGTGTTACATCGTTGAGCCGTGGCCGCCGGGAACAACGTTTCTGCCAAACGGTTTGCCTGTGTTTGAACTCAACTACGAAAACGATGATGATCCCCGTCGGGAGCTTGGCACGGATTCACGTTTGAAGTTTGTTGCACCGCAAGACGGTGACTATCTGGTTCGCGTTACCGATGTTCGCGGATTTGGCGGCGAGGACCACGAGTACCAGTTGGCGATTCGGGATTCGAACCCGGATTTCGAAATTGTAGTCGAGGGACCCAAGAGCATTTTCCCGGGCAGCGGTAGCGAGTTTCGTTTGGTTGCCAAACGTAAAGATGGATTCGAAGGACCGATTCGTGTCGAAGCGAGAAACGTTCCGGAGGGCTTTCATATGATCTCGCCGCTTACGATCGAAGCGAATCATATTGATTCACACGGTGCGATTTATGCTCTCGATGGCGCCAAGTCGATATCGAAAGAAAAGGCTGACGCGGTAGAGTTTGTTGCCACGGCAAATATTACTGGCGATGAGATTACCAAGACATTCAATGGACTTGGTGAGATCAAGGTCGAAGAAGCCAAGCCAAAAGTTGTGATTCAAATCGTTCGAGAAGCTGACGACGAGCTTTCGGAGACTCGAAACTTTGAGCAACCAATCGTGTTTGAAATTCGTCCTGGCGAGAGCATTCAGGCTCATATCGTTTCAAAGCGAGAAGGTCATGATGGACCAATCAAGTTTGGCAACGAGGGCTCAGGTCGAAATCTTCCGCACGGTGTGAAAGTGGATGACATTGGGCTCAATGGATTGATGATTCCCAAAGGTCAAACGCGGCAACGATTCTTTATCAAGGCCGAACCATTCGTTGCGCCACAGACTCGCACGTTTCACCTGGTCGTGGACAACGTCAATAAACTTGTCGGGCCGCCTGTAGTGCTCAAGGTTCTTCCTGCGAATGTTGAACTGACGGGACGCTAA